>JAFOSK010000125.1 GCA_017392945.1 Treponema sp. | reverse complement strand
AACGCTCTTTCTTTCTTCTTCTTTTGATTAGCGCACATGTGCGCTAATGGAATTTTTTGAGGGCTTGATTTTCCTGCGAAAAAAAGAAATCTGTTTACCATCTTTCTTTTTTTCAGAAGAACAAAATTGGGGCGGATGGCCCTGTTTTGTTCTTCTGCCGTTAGCGCACATGTGCGCTAACGGAGGAGCTGACAGAAGGAATCGGAAGAATACGGGAAAAATGAATTTTCCCTACTGACAGAGGTTTGCAAGATAAAGGGAAATTGTATCTGAGGTTTATTTTATTGTATCACCCAGCTTTACATGTGCAACATTTTTGAAAAAAAATGCTATTGTAACATGTGTCGTTTTGTTGTAAAATTAGTGTGATTTGACTGAAAGATCAGTTTAAGGAGGAGCCGAGTAAACGCCTTTTAAATATCAAATTTATTCTGGAAAACAAGACTTGGTTGGATGAACCGAACAGAATAGATTTTCGTCGACAAAAAAATATTTACGCTGATGCAGGAGAACTTTTCAAATTCTTTGAACGTGCTGCGAAACGTACGGGTAAGTCTTCTTACTCAAGAAAATCCAGTACTAGAAATTTTTTTTGTTCAGGTGAATTTGAAGAGGATATTGATTTTGAAAATGATCCTGTTTTCACCGACCCTAAGCTTAAAGAAATTCTAAAAATTGCCCCTGATAGCTGGCAACGCTGTACGGCAAAATTTTATTATTCCCCTTCCCTCAAAGTTCATCAGCAGTACCTTGAGTACTACATGCCTCAAAAATACAAAGATGAAGTTAAAAAAAAGCCTGAGATTTTTGGAAATATTTCTCTTGAAGAATACAAAAAGAAAATGGTTCCCATGAATTATAAGTGGGTTATATCACCCGAAAAAGAAGCTGATGAAAAGACGTTGTATTACATAGCAAAAGCTTTTATTCAGAGATGTGAATGGGAGCTTGGTACAAACATAGATTATCAGGCTGTAGTTCACAGCAATACGGAACATCCTCACATTCACATTTTAATTAATGGTGTAGATCAGAAAGGTAAACCATTTAGATTTGACAAAGGTCTTATCCGAGGTCAGATTATGAGAAGAGCTGCTATGGAAATTTGCACTAATGTTTTTGGCTGCAGGTCTGAAGCTGACATTTTACAGGCAAAAGAAAGGGCTCTTGTTTCAGATCGTTATACAGAATTCGATTCTGTAATTAAACAGTTTTCTCATGAAATTTCAAACGATGAAAGGTTCGGAAGCTACGTTTATGCTCTTCAGGAAGATAACAGTAAGCTTGTAAAGAGGCTTAATCATTTTGTTGAGCTTGGAATTGCTGAAAAGTTTGAAGGAAAATATCTTTTGGAAGATGGCTGGGAAGACACTTTAAGGGCTCTGGGGCGTTATAATACGTTCCTGGAAGCACGAAAATTTCTTTCTGAAAAAGAGAATACTAAGCTTGAGCTGTATCATGGCGGTTTAATCCAGGGACGGATTAAGAAGATATATACAATGAATGCAGAGTCTGTATGGAATAATGCTCTTATTGTTGAAAATCCTGTAACAAGACAGGCTTGGTATGTTCCTTTGTTTAAGCCGGCTTCTATGAAGTTTTCCGGCGCTGATGTAGAAATATATCAGGATCCGGAAAGAAAAGGAAAGCAAAATCCAACAATTACTGTACTGAAAGACAGGATGCTGAATTATGATTTTTCTGACATGGAACCTGTTAAAGAAACTCCTGAACAGAAAATCCAGAGGTTGCAGGATAAAATCAATCAGTCAGAACTTGCAGAAAAGAATAGGCAGAACTGGGATCCAGATATTGGAGGCTTTGCCTTTGATTAAATAATTAGCGCACATGTGCGCTAATTGATGTATGTTGGTTAGCAGGATCAAAGCGGTTCTGTTAATGGTTTTATATAAACAAGGGGGCGCTGAGTAAACGCTTAGATTTTAAGAAATCAGATTCGGAATTCAACGGAGTTGGGTTTACATGGGATTTATTCCGAAAAATCTGTGTCATTACATTACTTATTGCTGGAATTTTTTTAACGACTCAAAATTTTGCCCATGCAATGAACGGGGATGTCCGTGTGTGCGGAGAGCCTTTATTTTATTTGTTTGGTAAGGCAATCTACAATCCTGCTTATTATGTTCTCTCATTTTTGCGTTATGGTTCGTATGAACAGTTTCAGCCGTATTTTCTGAATTCATTTTATTATTTTCTCGGATGTGGACTTTCAGCTTTTTTAATAGTTATTGCCTGGACCATTATTTCTGTTGCATTCCTGCGTTCAAATTCCAAAAATGCTTTTGGTACAGCCAGGTTTGCGACTGAAGCGGATCTAAAAGAAAACGGTCTGCTAAAAAGTTCTGAAGGTATTCCTTTAGGTCAGACTTCCGACGCAAAGGTAAAAGCCAATAAAAAAATTGACGGTTCTTTGCGTCTTAAGCTGCTGAGGCAAGGAAGGTTTATTTGTAATCCTGGATTCTTGAATACCCTGCTTTTGGCTCCTACAGGAAGCGGTAAAGGTGTTTCAGTTATTATTCCTACCCTGCTTTCTTTTTATGGTTCCATGGTGGTTTTTGATCCGAAAGAAGAGAACTTTAATAAGACAGCCGGTTACAGAAGTTCCTTCAGCCATGTTATAAAATTTGCTCCATGTTCTAAGAATACCATTCGTTTCAATCCTGTTATGGCTATCAGGGATGGAGATATTCATGCCTACAGGGATGCGAACCTTATAGCGGATATTCTTTTTGCACCTCAGTCTGCTAATGCCGGACGGAGTGAAAGCGAAGCTTATTTTTCTGAATCTGCAAAAGATCTTATAACCGGAGCCTTGCTGCATATTCGTTTTTCGGATTATCCGGAAAAAACAATGCATGGCCTACTAAAATTTCTTACTCATACAAGTTTTGCAAATTTAAAATCATCTGCACAGCTGGCAGGAGAAGCAAATAATTCTATTGGTAATAGCCAGGGTTTTTCTATGATAGAAACTGTCCATTATTACACAATTACAGAAGAAATGTTTGCAGAAAAAAGGGAACTTTACGAAAGTAAAAATCTTTCTGTCGGAATGAGAATTGAAGCCCCTGTAATTCATGAAAAGATAGTCGAAGCCGCAACAAGGGCAATGAACAAGAACTCGAAAGAAAAATCTTCTGTTTTTGCAACTATTTTTACGAAGCTGCAGCTGTTTGACGATCCTGCTATTGCCTATGCAACTAGCGGAAATGATTTTGAAGTTGAAGATTTCCAAAAATCTGAAAGACCGATTTCTCTGTATCTTTGTGTTCCATATTCTGACGTGACTCGAATTGCACCTGTATTCCGCATGATCGTGAGCTTTATGCTTAAGAAGTTTACGGAAGAAGCAACTGCTTTTGGAGAAATCAAGCTTTCTCATAATCTATTGTTTCTTTTTGACGAGTTCCCGATTTTGGGACGCTTCCCGGATATTGCAGAAGTCATGGGCGTTTTACGTGGTTATGGAATTTTCTTCCTGATTGTTGCCCAGGCTTTAAATCAGATTGTTGACAGGTACGGTCCGAATCATCCGTTTTTGGATCACTGCCCTGTGCAGGTTATTTTTGCCCCTGGAAGCGTGAATGATGCAGAGCTCTATTCTCGTTCTATTGGTTCTGAAACATTCCATCAGGACAAGGTTTCTCACTCCGGCATTCTTAAGCTGACATCTGTTCAGAATATGAATTTTTCTGAAAATGATACGGCCAGAAATTTACTGGATCCGTCAGATTTGAAACGCTTGCCGGGAGATAAGTCTCTTATTATTTGTCATGGTATGCAGCCTTATCTGGCTGAAAAAATCGTTTATTACCAGGATTCAAGGTTTAAGAAAAAACTTAAAATGCCGGCCTTGAAAAATATGGAAGATCTTTACAGGCAGGTCGCAGGGCTTCCAAGCATCAGGCGCAGGAAGATTGCAATCCTGGAAAACAAAAAAAGATTTGAATGCATGAAGGAAGAGTCGTTTTCTGCAGAATCTCTTCTTGATGATGAAGATTTTCAAAATCTTCAGGATGAAATGACCGGTGATCATTCACTCCTGTATGAGCTGATGATTAAGAAAATGCAGGCAGAAAAGGAATCGGAAGAAGATTCTCCTGAAGCTTTGGCAGAGGCTGCTTTAGATTCACAGGTTCAGATCGAACAGGATGATGAGTTTGACGGAGGTTTGGCATAATGGAAAAAAAGACTTTTAAAACTTTTACGATAAGAGTTGATAACGATTTAAGAAAAGTTGTTGATGTAAAAGCTGCGCAAATGCACTTGTCTTGTGGTGAATTGATACGCCGCGCTCTTAAAGAATATCTCTATAAAGATTCCAATATTTCCAACGAACTTCTTTCTTCGGTTCAGGGCTTAAAGAAAGATCTTGAAAGTCAGAAAAGACGTCTGGAACTTCATTCAAGTATGTTTCTGTATTATTTAAGGTTCTTTTTTGCTTTTAACGAGGACATTATAAAGGATATTCCAAATGAAATGCGGAAACAGTTTTTTGACAGAGGTGAAAAACGCAGGGATGATTTCATAAATCTTTTCAGAAATCAGAAAATTTCACGGACAAACTATCTTGAACTTCTGCTTGGTGAATTCTTGGCAGAACCGGTTGAAGGAAAAAATGATCTGGCCGGAATTGAATGACCTTTGTGCACTTTATGCTGATTAGCGCACATGTGCGCTAATTGAAAATTTTTTTGGAGGCTGAATAGGAATGGATACATCTTTGACTTCAGATGAAATCAGACGGCAGCGTATGCTTGAAAATCTTTTTCATGATATGAAAGACATAATTCCGTACATGGAAGATGAGCTTGTCACGGATATATCTGTCGAAGATTCTGGAGAAATTATTGTATCCCGTTTTGGTTCAGGAAGAGAATTTACCGGCCGGAAAATGTCTGCATTTGTTGCGGAACGAATCATTAAGGGAACGTCTGCAATAATAGGACGTCCTTTGAATTCATATACTGGTTTCCCGATTCTTGAAGGAATGATTCCTAAATACAATGCTCGAATTACTGGACTGCTCCCGCCAAATACCATAAGACCGGAAATTCAGATTCGTATGCCTCCGAGAAAAGTTTTTAAGCTTGAAGATTATGTCTGTAACGGAATAATGACGCAGCAGCAGTATGACAGCATTACAGACGCAATTAAGAACAGGCTGAATATATTTGTTTCAGGAACAACAGGCTGCGGGAAGACAACCCTTACGTCTGCAATTCTTTTGAAAATGAATGAATTCACGCCCGATGATAATTTTTACATTGTAGAAGATGTGCCGGAACTTCAATGTACTGCAAGAATGAGATCCATGATATGGATTTCTAAGGAATTTGCATCCAAGGCTGTTGAGACTGCGATGCGCTGGTCTCCGGATAGAATCATCTTCGGGGAGGTAAGAACTTTAGAGGTTTTACTTGAACTTTTGGATTCGTGGCTGACACATTCGGGTAATGTTGCTACTTTCCATGCGACTAGCGGAGAACAGACTCTGCTCAGGCTTCGTTCTATGCTTGGAACAAAATATGCTGGTATTGCTGATCATTTATCTGATTATTTCCAGCTTGTAATCCACTTAAAGAGAACGAAGGAAGGAATCCGTGTTGATGAACTGTACCGGGTAACAGAAGATACTGACAGTTTTCTTGCGGATATTTTTCAAAATAATCTTGATAGATAAGCAGCGCGTATGTGCGCTGAAAAAAGATTGGAGAAACAGAATGAACAAAATTAATTTTAAACTAACTAAAAGAATGGCTGTACCTTTGATTGGTCTTGGTCTTATGATTTTCTGCTCTGCAGGAATTTTTGCAGCTGATGGATTAGGTGCCCTTGATACTGCTTCTGATAAATTTATCAAAGTAATTTCTTCTAAACCTGTTCGGGTTGTTTGTATTGCCGGATTGCTTAGTGTTTTTGCAGCATGTGTATGGGGGCAAAGCCAGGGAGAAGGAGCGTTTATTAAAAAACTTTTTCCTGTACTTTACGGAATTGCCGGAATTCTTGGAACCGTTGGAATCGTAAACTGGATTTTCTCTGGAATTACAGTTGATTCATTGGGTTGTCTTCCTCAGGCGGTCCAGACTTTATCATCTGTTCTGTGTTAGTTTTTTTCGGATCAGACGGCAAGTTTTTTTTTGTGCTTACCGTCTGTTGTTTTTCAATTAATCAAGGGGCGATTTTATGAATGAAGATTACAGCTTGCCGGTTCACAGGAGTCTTATGAAGAAATCTGTAATGCTTGGTATTGGTAAAAACTGTTTTCTGATTATTGTTTTCTTTACTGGGATTCTTGCATGTCTAACATCTTTCTTCAGTTTGATTTTTGGTGTAATTGCTTTTGGTGTTTGCCGCTATCTGTGCAAAGACGAGCCATTTTTAATTGATTTCCTGATTGCATTCTTGCACAAAGAAAATGTCTACCATGCATAAGACGGAGGGTATATGTTTTTTGAATATTTAAATACTAAATATTACAGGGTGCCTGATCAGAAAAAGTTGCTTTCAAGCATTCTTCCGTGGTGCATTATGGCAGATGACGGGATATGTCTTATTAAAGGTGGTGCACTTCTTTGTACTTATGAATTCGTTGCGCCGGATTTAGGCAGCTCTTCCGGTTCAAAGATTAATGCAGTTTCCATGGCATTCAATAATGCTGTCATTCAGCTTGGCGAAGGATGGACCGTACAGTTTGAATTGCAGAGAAAGCTTTCTAATGAGTATCCTGGTGCGGATTTCAAGAGCCTTACCGGATATCTTATAGACCGGCAGCGGGAAATTAATTTTTCCTATCAGAAAGCTCATTATGAAAATCATTATTTTTTAAGCTTTACTTACGCCCTTCCATCTGAAACAAAAATGAAGGGGCTGAAAATGGTTATGAAATCTGATTCAGACGATTTAAATATGGTTAAGGAAGAAATACGAAAGTTTAAGATGGAAACGGATAAGATTGCCTCTATCATTCATGTATACATGAATATCAGGAAGTTGAATTCAGAAGAACTTGCTTCTTATCTTCATTCTTCAATATCTTTGAACTGGCAGAAAATTTCTCTTCCTGATGAATCTGCTGTTTTTCTTGATAAAATCCTGCCTTCTGAAGACCTGCATAATTCGATGCCTCTTAAGCTGGGGGATAATTACATTCCTATCGTTGCGGTCCATTCTTTTCCTGGTAAGACTATACCGGCGATGTTCGATCTGCTGAACCGGGCCGACTGTGAACTGCGCTGGTCTACACGTTATATCTGTTATGGCCAGAAAGAGGCCTTGAAATTTACAAAAAGCGTTGAAAAATCTTTTTTCGGAAATCGAAAATCAATCGGTCAGATTGCAATGGAATCGATATTTAAGATTCAGTCCGTCCGGGAAAATCAGGAAGCTTTGAGTCAGTCTCAGGATGCAGCTGAGGCAAATATTGAACTTACCAGCGGAGATTTTGGACTTGGGGAATACAGTTCAAATATCATGGTCTGGAATAAAAATCTCAAGTTGGCAAGGGAAGACTGTCAGTACGTCCTTGGACTTATTTCAAGCTGTGGTTTTACTGCCAAGGAAGAGACTCTTAATTGCCTTCCCGCCTTTCAGAGCATGATGCCCGGAAACATTTATGCCAATATGAGGGAACTTCCGTGCACGTCCGGTAATATGAGTCATGTAATCCCTGTTTCAAGTGTCTGGTCCGGTCTTAAAGACAATAAATTTATGGATCAGATATGCGGATGCAGCAAGCCTCTGCTGATATGCGGTACGGATTATAATATTCCTTTCTTCCTGAATCTGAATGTAGACGGCGTAATGCACACATGGATAAGCGGTGCTACAGGCGGCGGTAAATCTACGCTTTTGGCTGCAATAGAAGCAGCCTGGATTAAGTATCCTAATGCAAAAGTCTGCATCTTTGACAAGGGGCGGAGTGCGCGGAACTTAACTTTAGCGGTCGGAGGAAACTTTTATGAGCCTGGCCGTGATTCCATCAGTTTCAGGCCTTTGGAAGATCTTGATACACCGGCTGGGAAAAAGAATGCCAGGCAATTTATAGAACTCTGCCTTGTTGAGCAGAACGTTCCTCTGAATCCGTCAATAAAGAATGCGATTTTCAGAACGATTGAAAATATGGCAGATCTTGAGAAAGAAAGACGTACTCTTACTTCGTTTCAGCAGTACTGTGATTACAATAATCCTGTAACTCATGTAAATGATATTGTCGAAGGCCTTTCTCCCTATTATTGCGGTGGAAGTCATGCAGATCTTTTTGATTCTGATTCTGAGGAAGAAAATATTAAGATAGAAATTAAGCCCTGGACATGTTTTGAGATGGGAACGCTGATGAACATGGCAGAAGATGCTGTTGCGCCTACTCTTTTTCATCTGTTCGGAGAGCTTGAAAAAAAATTTGACGGCAGTCCTTATATTGTCATTCTTGATGAAGCATGGGTTTTCTTTAAGAATCCGATTTTTGCTGACAAAATTCTTGAATGGCTGAAAACTCTTCGAAAGTCAAATGTCGGTATTATTTTTGCAACTCAGGAAATTGAGGACGCTCTGAAATCTCCTATTGCAAGTACGTTAGCATCACAATGCCCGACAAAGATTTATCTCCCTGATGATGAGGCTGATACAGACCTTAAACGTGATTCCTATAAGAAATTCGGATTGGATGATTCTGAAATTCATCTTTTATCCCGCTTGAGGAAGCAGATGGATTATTTTTACAAATCAGCGTTAGGGACAAGACGGTTTCAGCTTGAATTGGATCCCCTGCAGCTTGCCCTTATGACTGTTTCTGCTAAGGAACATCCTATTCTGGACAAGCTTGAAGCTGAGTATGGAAAAAATTCTGGAAAAGACTTGTCGCTTGAAATTTTGAAAGCAAAAAAAATAGATTACAGCTATTTACTGAAAGGAGTTAAAGCTTATGAAGCTTAGAAAATCAATTCTTTTTTTTTGGTTAATGTCGGTTTTCAGTTTTAACAGGGGCTTTGCCTCTGGGTATCCTGTTTTTGATGCGGCAAACTGGTTGGCTGCAATAGACAGATTTTATCAGGGATATGATCAGGTGATGAACTCTATTGAAATGATTGAGCAGAATTATCAGATGATTCAGCAGGCTTATGAACAGGCAAAATCCTGGTCTTTTAATTCCCCTGATTTTAACGATGGCGATCTGCTGCACAGTATTGATATCCGTGATGAAATCAAGGATGCATCAAGTCAGATCAACAGGCAGCTTAATAACATCAGGAAAATGAGGGATGCTTTTCTTAATGAAAATATCATAATGAACGGCCATAGATATTCATTTAAAGACCTGGCAGGTTTGGGCGATAAAGATGAAACGTTTTTGGATTTTGCCAAAGATGTAGCTGAAGCAAATAAAAATTCTTTCGTTTCTGCCTGTGAAGCTCTCTGTGAAGATCTCTCTGAAGAGGAAGAAGAGGCAATTTGGAGTAAATACGGTATGGCTCCTCAGAATGTTGCTATGGTAAATGAAATCAATAAAAAAATGATGGAAACTGCACTTCCTATGCTTGCTGAAGCCAGTGAAAAAGCTCAGAAAATAAGACAGGAAGCTGAAGAACAGCAGGCTAAACTCGAAAACAGCATAGTAAAAAAAGTTATGAATGGTAATGGTCAGGATATTACACCTGCAGAA
The DNA here is from genome assembly GCA_017392945.1 of Treponema sp. Lineage (GTDB taxonomy): Bacteria > Spirochaetota > Spirochaetia > Treponematales > Treponemataceae > Treponema_D. The sequence goes on along the minus strand of JAFOSK010000125.1, from coordinate 19,249 downwards.
GCTGGACAGGCAAATGTAATGCTTACGCAGCGTCTTTGCGTAGCCATAAAAGATATTGGTGCACAGCTCCGGCAGGTCTGCACGTTTGCTGCCTGGAAGTATACGACAGAACAGCAGACTAAAAAAATTGAAGACAGTGTCAAGAATAAGCGTCTTGAAAACGACAATCAGTCATCTATTCCGGAGAGTTTTAATTAATGAGAAAAACTAAACTTTTGATTCCTTTATTTTTTATGATGTTTGCAGGTTCTGCCTATGCGGCTTCTGTTTCTACCGGCGCTCAAAGTTACAGTTGGATTGATATTCCTGTTGTCAATATGATTGACTATTTTAATGGTAATCTTACCTATTATTACAAATTAACCTTAAAGCTGTCCCGGCTTATGCTGCTCCTTGGTCTGGTATGGCAGTTTATCCAGGTTGTTTTAGGTACTCTTGAAGGCCGGAAAATGTTCATCGGTACTGTTTCAAAATGGATGTTTTTTCTTTTTCTCTTAACGTATTATCCGTCCATGATCAGCTGGTTGAGAACAGTCTCTACGGAAGTCGGAATGTGCGGGAACGGTGTAAAAATCCTTACGGATTGTTTTGCAGATTATGCAAAAGAAATTAAAAATGAAGAGCTTGCTGCTGCAGAAGATAATCTGGAGTCTTTGCAAAACCAGCTCAAAGGCGCGGAATCCATGTATGAGACCCTGAGGGGAACTCATGATCAGGATACTGTCATCGCGAATATTCAGAATCAGGAAAAGTATGAGGCAGAGATATCCAGGCTTACTAAGAAGATTGAACGGGCCAAGAAACATATTGAGCGCATTAAGGCTAATCCTGTAGGTAATCAGAGGCGCCTTCTTGCAATTGCTTCTGTCCTTAAGCGTAACGGTGGTTCTGATACATATTCCCTTGATATTTCCCTTAAGGATTCAAAAGGCCGCGATACAGGATTCGTCAGTCCTTCTGCTGTCTTTAAGATTATGACTTTGACGTGTGAAATTATCTGGGAAAAGCAGATGACTATTGTGTCTGATAAGTGGGAAGAAAACAAAAAAAATGCTGGTTTTTGGGCAAAAAACATTCCTATTTCAAATATACCGATTAAGGAGCTTTTCAATGCTGTGCTTGTCTTTCTGTGCTGCCTGATGATTGTTGTCAGCGGTGCCTGTTGTATCCTGCAGTATATTATGGCTATTGTTGAATACAGTATTGTTTCTACGTTCTCCTTAATTTTACTTGCATTTCTGCTTTTTGACCCTATGAAAGATATGGTTCAGAAAATACTGCCTTCTCTTCTTGCTCAGGCTGTAAAAATTATATTCATAACAATGTCTATGATTTTCAGTACTGTTATTATTCTGCAGCTTGCCAGAAACGTAGTTGAATCAGCTGCTGCATTCAGTTTTACAACTATTGCGGAAATTATTTTTTCATTGCTTCTTGCATGGGCTCTTAATTCCAATGCGCCAAAATGGGCTGTAACGCTTCTTACCGGCCAGCCACAGATGAGCATGGGAGAATTTGTTCAGGCTGCAGGAGCTGCGGCCGGAGCTGCAGTAGCTGCCGGTCACATGGTCGGGAAAGGAGCTGAGAAGGGCGGTAAAATTCTTGGGAAAGCTGAAAAATTCGGCTCTGACATTGCAAATAATGGTATAAATGCTCTGGGAAATATTGCGGCAATGGCCGGGGCCGGAAGCCAGGCAAAACAGGAAGCCTTGGCTGGTGGTGCTTCTAAAAGGGATGCTTTTAAAGCCGGATTGAAAGGTGCCGCTACGGAAGGCGCAAGCCGTTTTACCGGAAACCTTAAAGAACATGGAATGGATTTTCTTTCCCGTTCCGGTCATGGACGTGGACATGGTTCCGTTCAGAATCCATTTTCTGGAGCGGAAAAAGATAACAGGAATCCTGGAAATACAAGGAATTTCCGTAATAACACAAAAGAAGTTAAGGATGGAGACGGACAGCTTCATACGCAAAAGACGAGTCCCCTTGAGTATCTTAAGGCTCAGGCTCAAGCTGGAAAAAACAACCAGCTTCAGAGAACAGGCGGTGCATCTTCCGGCGATGAGCAGGCTCCTTCAACTGTAAAATATTCGGGACCGGAAAAATAATTCTGTCATATATTGATCAGCGCACATGTGCGCTGATCAGGATTGTTGTTCCAGGATTAGTGAGAGCTGATTGACTTGTTCCAGCCAGAGCAGGCTGACTGGGTCTGAAAAATACAGGCTGTATCTGCGGTAAGAATCCTGGACCGATTCTGAACTGACTAGCATTGCGGTCTGTTTTGTTTTTCCTTTTTCAAAACTTACGTTCAGTGTGAGTTTTTCATTAAGCCGGAAGGCTCCGCTTCTGGTCCCTATTACAAGTGCTCCATGTACTGATACATTTATAAGCACGCAAGGAATGTTTATTCCTGTTGCGGAAGAAATCGTACAGTTCGGAGTTTTCAATCCAAAATTTTTCCAGTAGCTGTTACCTACCGGGAACCTTGTTTCTTTTCTTTTTTCGCTGCTTACGACAAGTTTTTTATACTGAAGGATTTTTCCCGCTGTCTTTTCCGGCAGTTTATCCAGAAAAATTACGCTGAAAAGTTTTGAGAACTCATTTTTAATTTCTGAAGGTCCGGCTTTTGCTCTTAGAATAATTTCGCCGTCATCTGTTTCTATTGCTACTTCGCCGCTTTCTGTCAGTCCTGCAGAAGAAAAGCACAGCATCCTTGACAGTTCGAGATACAGCGGCTTTATAAGGCAGGTTGTGGAGTCGCTGTTTCTGAAAAATATATTCCTTATGCCGAAAAAATTTAATACTTCCTGCGTTATGTAATTATTCATATTACCTGCTCCCCTGTCAGCGCACAGTTGCGCTGTTTCCCTGTGAATATATTTTTTCTATCTGTTCCATAAGCTTATATTTTTCTACAAGAGCCTTGAGGTTTGCGGCGGCGGTAAGGCCTGTGTTTGAAAGGTATGCAAGTTCCCAGTAGAATTTTATGTCATATCCTGTACAGTCTGTTTTCAGTATTTTTTTTATGTATTTGAGGGATCTTTTGAACCTGTCGAACGCACGGCCGCGGAGTGTTGCCATTACTGAAAGAGGTTTGTTTGCCACGGGAAATTTTACTATTTCTGATGAGGAATTTTCTGGATTGGTACATATATAGAGCCGTCTTGATCTGTCCAGCGTAAAATACAGCAAAACAGGCTGTCTGTAATCCAGGAATACTTCATATATGCCTTTTTCGGGATTCAGGAAGGCTCCGTAAGATGCCCCTTCTGCGTATACTGTGAACTTTTTGTCCTGAAGCTTTGTAGGAATATCTATTCTTATGACTGAATCTTCGTTTATGGCGTTAGAAAAATGATTCATTGATGTTTTTCCTTAAATACACAAAAACCCTTCTCCAGCGCAATCTGTGAGCGTCTGGGAAGGGATTTTTTAGCTTATCTGATAATGAAAATTACTGCTGCTTTGTCCAGGTAGTAATTTCCGGGAAAGATGATTCGCAAACTATTGAAAACATTTGCATTTTTATCCACCGTAGATCTGAGTTTTGTTCTTCTGATGTTGTTAATTTAGGAACATATAGTTTCATTGTTGTATCTGTCAGTTCCTTGATTTCTATTGTGCCGACGGATGTTCTGTGCAAATTTAGTCCGTCAAAATCAATTCGATCTGTGATTGTAAGCCCCTTTGTTTCATCATAAGTGTAATTTTGAATGGAATATGAATCGGAATCCATCTCCTTAACGCTCATCACATTAATAATATGCGGAGTAAATGTAACAGTACAAGTACCAGTCCCGTTAGGGTTAAGTGTAAGGTTGAACTTGTATTTATGGTTTACATTATCAGATACAAATGGTGCTTCATATTCATAAGTCCAGGTTCCTGAGACCCTTTCATTTTTTTTATAAAGTGCTTGTTGCGCTTCCTGCTGCTGGAGGCTTACTAATACTGCCGGTGAAATGCCGTCATCTGTGTCTGTTGTGCAGCTCATTAAAGTTACTGCTGCTGCCATTAAAGCTGATAGAATTAATGTTTTTTTCATTTTCTTACTCCTGAAAGTATTTTGATTTATGTAGTTATATCATACACAATGTAAGTGTCAAATAACGACACTTACATTATTTTTAAGCGAATTTTTGAAATTTTAAATTAATTGCAGGCACATTCCCTGATTTGAATTAATATTAGCAAGGAAATTTGCTCGCCGTTTTTGCCGTCTGTATTAATTGGTGTTACTAATAGATTTCCAACTGCCGAATTAATTTTAATTTCAGTGTTTGTTGAAATTCCATAATTTGCCTGGACAAAGTCTGTCATTATCTTTTTATTTTTTGGATCGTACCAATAGGCTTTTTTTTCAAATTCATCCTTACTGTAGAATTTACATAATTTTGCAACATATTCTTTGTCTATATTAGGATCCTTTAGACAGAATTCTCCAGATAATGAAGAGCTATAGGTTTCTTTATTACCTTCTATATCATTAAAGGTTGCAGTTCCATATATCACTCGTGATGTTAACCCTCCTCCATTTATTTTTCCCCAACAATTAAAACTACCTCCCAACATTAATACACGATAAGTAACACCCCATCCAAGTTTAAACGCAGCAAGTTCATAATTTCCCTCTTCCCAATAAACGTTGTTTATATCCATTTTTTCACCGTTATACGTTGGAACAGTTGCCCAGGTAACGTTGTATCCAATTTTCTGTAAGTCTTCGCAGATTTTTGGAATTGTAATTTGAAATTCATTTTTTCCGCTTGGTGATACAGATAAAGAGTAACTATGGCTGTCTTTAAGATTTATAGAATCATATTCATCTTGGTATTTCTTTTTGATTTCTTCTCCTAAAGAATACGTATCAAGCTGAAGTTCTGCTTTTATACTATTTATATCTGCCTGACTCTGTTTTACCCCGAAAAGAACGATCATCTGTTCCCCGTCACCCATGGTAATTTTCTGTTCTGATTCCGGGTCTATGCTGGAATATTTGCCGTCAAGCGAGACTTTCCTTACATACGGAGTATAGGACGGTACTGAGAACGTGCAGTTCAGGGTTGCCTCTCCTATAACCTCTGTGTAAGAAGATGAGCTGCTGACTGTACTTGTTGAGAATGACGGGTTCCTTGCAATGAGCTTCAGGTCTTTTCCGGCAGCTTCCTTTAACGGGGAGATTATGATTTTACCGCGTCCTGTTTCTGGATCAGGGCTGTATATTTCATAGTCCAGGTAATACTTGATGGCTGCATCATTTGAGCCGGTGATTTCTACGTCTGCCGGACATACGCTGTAGCCGATTTCTATTTTGTCACCGTAGGCTATGGTCCTGCTTATTTTTGTCTGATCCAGCTTGAACGTATAGTCCCAGGCAATCTGTATATTGATTCTTGCCTTGTTGCCGTAGCTTGTGACTGCCTGTAATGGTGCAGATCCTTCTTTAAGTCCGGTCACTGTTACTGTTCCTTCTCCGTTGGCATCGGGCTGGGTCGCTGAATATTCAAAGAAATCTTCTCCGTCCATGCCGCCTGCAGTTGTCCAGGTGAGGGTCGCGTCCGGCGGAGAGACCGTGTATTTGAACGTCCTGCAGTTCTTCTCTCCTGGAGGAAGCCGCAGCGTTTCCCTGCTGAACGTAAGGCTCCTTGGATCTTCCACATCAAGTGTACAGGTGTCTTTTGAACCTGTTTCCGGCAGAATGCATGTGATTGTAGCCTGTCCGGCTTTTACTCCTGTTATGGTTACGGACTCGCCTTTTGCCTGGTCGCTTCCGTTGAGACGCGCGATTTCATAGCCGTTGAATTTATCGATTGACCAGACTAAGTTCTTGTAGTCCGCAGTCTTACCGCTTGAAACCTTTGCATGAAGTTCTCCGGTCTTTCCCTTTTCGAGTTTGAGATAGCTTTTGTCGATTGTGACTTCAGAGGCTTCTTCTGCAGGAACAATAATGTGGAATACAAGTTCTGACGCTGCCTTTTCGTGCTTGATTCTGAGTGTACAGTCTCCTGATTTTTTTGCTGTAAGATGAACGCTGTTTCCTGATACCCAGCCTGTGGAATTTGTATTTGCCAGGACAACAACATCAGAAATTTCTGTTCCTGCTTCATCATTGGGTTTTGTTGTCCAAAGTAAATTTGCGTTATCCAGGATTGAAACTCCTGTTCCTGCCAGTTCGGCTGAGATGATCTTGGTTGTGTTTGGCTGCATTACGAACGTACTTGCAAGGGCATCTGTATTTCGGATATAGATTAAGTCCTGTGCAGATGGCTTTACTACTACAAGGAGGTCTGCCTTAGCAATGACGGTTTCCTTCCTCTTTTCGATCAGCTCCGCCGTGACTGTCGTGGTTGCGTCTACTTCTCTTGTGGATGCGGTCCCTGTAATCTGGCATACGGCATTTGTGCCGGATATGGTTGCAACGCTTGTATCCAGGGATGAATAGCGGATGTAAGTTTCTGTTGAGCTTGCCGGTACTTCCATCTGTATGAATGTAGATTGTCCTGCAGTAACGAATTTGCTTACTGAACCGAAGCTGAAATTATCATACTGCTGAACTTTTATCTTGATCTGCTGGTCATATGCTGCTTTTGGATGGCTTACTGTTAATGTAACGGTTCCCTGTTTAAGCGGCGTTATGACTGCTGTATTCGCTGAATATGTAAGGTCTATTATGTCATAGACATCGAGCGACCACTTGAAGTTGTACTGATCTGTTGTGGAGCCGTTTACAAGGCTTGCTGTTATTGTATGGTCCCCGGAATCTGGGCGTATGCTTACAATGTTTCCGCCGGAAACGCTGATAGAATATTCTGTTGCGCTTGCGGCTTCGCATATTACCCTTATGTCCTGAGGATATACGGATTTCGGATGGTTTACGCTGATCGTTGCGATGCCTGCTTTTTTTGCCCTTACTTTTGCAACTCCGTTCTGGCTGTACAGCTCCAGGACGTCTGAATCGTATGTTGACCAAAGGAAATTCAGGTCATCGCCGTCTTTTCCTCCGATAAGGGAGGCCTTGAGCGTTGTCCAGGATGTTGATTCTACAAGGTTGATGATCGGGTCCGGCACTTCTATGAACGGATAGTCTGAGGCTGCTACCGGATCAATTACCTTTACGATTATATTAAGATCGTATTTTGAAACGGAAGTATTTTTGACTGTTATTTCCGTTATTCCGATTTCGTTTCCTGAAACAAGGGCTGTTGCTCCGTTTGTATTTTTGATTGAAGCTATGCCAGGATCATTGCTGGTCCATGAATAGCCGCTTATTACGGATTCTGATGAGTTGGCAACTGAAACTGATACTTCCTTTGTCTGCCCCTGTCCGACGTATATTACAGGTGAGTTTGTCTTGAGATATGTAATTTCAGCCAGTTCTTCGGCCGTATTTCCGACTATTACAAGAACCTTTTTTGGATAAATAGCCTTTGAATGTGTTATCGTAATTTCCGCCTGACCTTTGGCTACCGGCTTAATGTAACAGCTTCCTGTAGGAAACTGAGTTGTGATTTTTGCAACGGATTCATCATCGATTGAAAAATTAAAGCCTGTCAGTCCGTCGGATTCGTTTTCCGCATTTACGAGTGCCGCTGTGAGTTTATATGTCGGACTGTCCGTTGTTAAAAGAACCGTATCTGTAGAGGCTGCAAGCCGGCATATCGAACCGTTTACAATCACATATTCACTTCCCACCCTGACATGAATTTTCAATGTATTTTCGGAATCTTCATGGCTTACATGGATTACGGCTTCTCCTTCCTTTATGGCTGTGATGGTTGCCTTTTCACCGTTTCCGATTACTGTTGCGATATCTGTGTTGTCACACTCCCATTTAATGTCCTTATATTTCGATGTCTGTAAACCGATCGGACTGACTTCTACGGTCTTTGTTATTCCTGTTTCCGGGAATATGACGACATTGTTTGAAGTTGTAAGATAGATTGTTGATTCTACCTGTCCTATTTCTACACCTTTTGGATATACCGTAACGGTGAATACGGCTTTTGTTTCTCCATATTGGATGGTGAGTTTTGCTACCCCGGCTTTCACTCCTGTTATCTTTCCTACAAGAGGGTTATCTGTCCTTTCTACGGTTGCAATCAATGGATCTGAACTTGTCCAGATTACCTGAGAAGCAACTGAATTGAAATCGAACGGCAGGCCGTTTCCATCTGTAAAACCAACATGATCGACATATATATACGCATCAGATTCCACATTGACTGAGTAATACATTTTATCACTGTAGAATGCCTTTATTGCATCAAGCTCTTCCTGTGTATCTGCTGTCAGGACGCATATTTCTTTTGGTGCCTGGGCGTTTATATGTCCTACGGTTATGTGAGAGATGTTTGAACCTGAAGCTGTTGAGCTGAATTCCGCCTCTTCCCCGCTGGACGTTATGTTTATCTGCGGATTGTCGCTTGTCCACTGGATAAGGGCTTTCTGTGCTTCTGGAGCCTTGTGCAGGGAGACTGTATAGGAATATGTTTCGTTGTTAAGGAATTTTACGATTCCCGGACCTGTAAAATAATACTGATCTTCAAGAATTGCGTTTGCATCCAGGACCTTTACAAGGATTTCAAGAGGATAGTAACTCTTTGAATTTGTTATTGTAATAGTTGCCGTTCCGACCGACAGAGGCTTTATGTGAGCTTCTGCGTAAGTGTAGACATTCGAGGCTATTCTTGAATCATTTACAAGGCCGTCAGCCGTTGTGAGCTCTATTACGTTTGAGCTGCCGTCAAGAGGCTGCTGTGTTACGTTCCAGACAAAATTCCGGTTGTCTTCTTCCGTACCGCCTTTCATTGAAATTTGAAGGACAGTTTCGTCTGCGCCGACTTTCGTTTTTACGTAGTTCTGTGTCGTGCTTATTACGCAGCTTGCATCTGCCGCATCTGCCGTCTGATTCTCTGCTATTACCAGAACCTGCCTTTTCTTTGCGGCTTTTGGATGTCCGATGTAAACGACTGCGGAGCCGTTGTGTTTTCCGGTGAATGTAATCTGATTTGCAAATGAAGTGTAATCCAGGAATCTGCCCTCTCCCCGGCTGTCTGTTTCCTGCTCTACTTCAAAATAAAAGTCATCATTTGAATATTCTTTTCCTTCTGAAATTCCGACCAATGATGCAGAAATTGTACCTGTGTTTTCACCAAGCCCGTTAAGAATCAATGTTGTCGTATTAGGCTGGACGTACACGTTTTCTACGATTTCTACAACTCTTACTGTTATGTCCAGCGGAAATTCTGCCTGCGGATGACTTACTTGTATATAAGCTGTTCCGGCTTTTTTTGGAACGAGTACGCAGCTTTCGCCGTTTGATTCAATCGAAAGAAAATCTGTTCCATCTGTTAAAGTCCATTTAAAGTCCTTTTCGTAATTTTCTGTTGCAGGATTCCTGAGCTTTGCATGGATTGTTTTTTCGCCCTCGTTTACATTGCATTTATAGATTGTTGCATCATCTGAAGTGCTGATGAATGCAGCTTTTTCAAAATCCTCAAGTACATATACTCCCATGTAATACGGATACTGGGATTTTGAATTCGTTACTTTAACCCTCGAATATCCCTTTGTAAGGGCCTTGATCTGGCAGTATTGTCCGGTCGGAGATATTTCGGCTACGGCCGGATTTTCTATGGACCATTTATAGCTGTCTATATCCGCAACTGTACCATTGTACAGTGATACATAAACATTATCCTGCTCTCCAGGCTTAAGCTGGAGGATTGTCGTATTTGAATAAATGTACGGTTCTGTGGTGTCTACATAGGTATCTGCAAAGCCGGATACCTTTATAATCGCCGTTGCGCTCTGATTCTGATAAGTACATGTTAAAGCGGTTTCGCCTTCTTTCAGCCCCTTGATGACGATCCCGTTTGCATTTTCTGTTATTTCGATGATTTCGCTGTCGTATGTCCAGGAAGGCTTTATGCTTACCTGCGGAACCGTTGAAAATCCAAGATATGCTATTCCTCCGACCTGGACGCTGACATTACTTCCAGAAAGCTTTAGTGAAGTAATTTCGACGTTGTTTTGTTTCATCTGCTCCTGCAGGTATTGCAGTAACAGGGAATTGCTGTTGTCTTCTGCAGCGCCGTCAGCAAAAAAATCGCATGAAGTAACGCTGAATGCGATTGCAAAAATAGACAGTAAAGCAATCTGCAGTCGCTTTTGCAGCTGTTTGAAAAAGTTTCCTCTTTTATTCATTTAATACTCCCTAATATATCTTTGTTCCACTGGATATGGATCCAGCGGTGGTATATCCATTGTTATGTTTGTTATAAGCTTGATTTCCTTTCCTGCAGGAATCTTAATTGTCGGCTGTACGTCCAGAGCTCTGTCTACGATTTTGTCCGTAAGCGTTTTTGTAGTCTTATATGCATCGCTCAATGCATTCTGAGCATATTGATTTGTTGAATTTCCAATCATATTGTTGGCTTTTGTGTCCAAAATTGAAAAAACCGCTATAAGACCGATTGCTTTTGCATATTCAAACGGGTGTTCTGTTCTAAAGCCTTTGTATCCGCTTGCACCGTATGCATCTACTCCATTAAGATTACCGAGATCTATTTCAAGTCCGTCCGGTCTTATCAAAGTGTTCCAGGCAACCTGAACCCTGTTCTGTCCATAGCTTATTGAACTGTTGTATTCTGCAATAAGCTGACTGCCCTGAGGGATCAGAAGATATTTTCCGTTATTACTTGAATACACGTTTGTTGTTACCGTTGCCTTTACTACGCCTGGTAAATCTGTATTGATTCCTGTATCCAGGACAGCAGAAATAACGGTCCCTTTCCATAAAGAAAATTCACTGTTCCATTGATATTTGCCTCCTTCTCCTTTTGAGCGGTTCATGAATTCTTCTTTTCCGCGCTGGTCATTCTGTTTTTCGTATGAGCTTGCGTTCTGGTTTGCAAGGTATGAAGCTGCAATTGATTGTGGATAGCCGCTTACCTGGCTGCTTCTTGTACTTGAGTATGCATTTGTTCCGGTTCTTGAATATCCTGGATTGGAACCTGAATCTGAGTGCGTATTATTAAAACTAAGGGAGCTTGAATTCAGATCTACCTTAAACGGTGCTTTCTGCTGCTCGTCCCTGTTTGTTTCCGGTCTTACAGATCCTGCAGATGTACTGCTTGTAATTGATTTTGGAACTTCTACAGGTGCCTTTTTTTCAGGCTTCTCTTCTGGAAATTCAATTTCTATCTTTGGCTTTTCCGGTGCAGCTTTTTCAATTTTTTCTGTATTCTCTACGGTCCATCTGTCTACTTCTGATGGAATGTAGACATAACCGGCTTTTTCCAGTTCGTTGTTTTTCTTAACTTTCCTTTTTTGCGGCATGCACATGATGAGAATAAGGCTTGAAAATACAACTGCCATAATGATCATTATGATTTTATTCCGGTCAAGGATAAAACCGTCATTTTTAAGCGGATCCGTATATTCTTCTTCTTCGGAATTTAAAATTGTCTGGTCCTGTTCGTTTCCAAGATCCTGGTCATTTTCAATCAAAAATTCCCTGGCCGTATTCTGAGCTTCTTTTTCCTTATCATTATCTGACTGTTTAATTTCGTCAAAAACTGAAAAATCGTCTTCGGATCCTTCTTCCTCCGGTTCCTGTTCTTCTTCTTGTTGTGATCCTGAAGAAAGGTACTGGACTGAATTTTCTTCTTGAACTGAAGCTTGTTTCTTCTTGTTCAGGTCCTTCTGTTCCTGTTCTTCTGTGTCGTCGTCAAAAAAACTGTTCATTTAGCGTTCGTATCCTCCGATTGTTCTGTCTGAAAGGTCATTTCTATTCAGCAGTTCCATCAATGCATTTATTGGATTTTTTTTTAGAGCCATCTGTTGCTGTTCGATTTTCTTTGCAAGCTCTTCTGCTTCATATTCTTTATTGCACATGTCTTTTATGTTGTTCCGGCATTTTCCGTTTATGATTTCTCCAGTTTCGAATGGTTTCCCGTAGTCATAATGCTCTATGTTCCTGGATAAGGTCTGATGAAGGTCTTTTGTTATTCTGTCTATTGTGCCCTGCGTCGTCTCAAGTGAGCAGCCCAGGCTTGCGGCTGCCATGGCTTTTCCGATGAAATCTTCCGGGACTATACATTCCGTTGCGTCAAAGGAACGTCCTGAATTCTTCTGCGATGAAAGCTGGGCGGAAATGAGACTGTCCTTTCTTAATGTCTCTGCCAGTTCTCTTACGGTCTTCTGTGTCAGAGGCTCTTTGCTGCACAGGGTTTTAAGCATCTCTTTTTCTTCAGCCGTTAAAGAGTCGAAGTACTGCTCTGTATCCTTATTCAGAGCCTTAAGGTATGTCATTTCTTCATAGTGCAGTAATGTGATTTTATTCTTTTCTTCTGTCTGTCTTTCAGAAGGGATCTCTTTGTTCTCAAGAGACAGGCGGATCCTTTTTATGGCCCGGTTCCTTGCAATGCTTTCCTTGTGTAAATCGATCATTTCCGGTGAATTGCAGCCGGACTTGAAATAATACATCTGCTTTGATGCTGAATTTGTTGTCCTGTTGTAATTTGTCAGAGTTATATGCGGGCTGCCCTTTTTTATGAATGTTCCGCAGGCTTTTGCCTGGTCATACGTAATAAGGTCATATTCAAGTTCGGGAAGTTTTTTCTGGTCATACAAGGCCTGGATGAGTGCCTGGGCCATAAGCTGCGTATATCCGGTGAATGCTTTCCCTGTAGCGGCATCTCTTGCGGCCTGCGGTCTTATAATGATGTTCGGGCCGCGTTCCTTGCCCCTGAGAAACGGCAGGTTCTTTTCTTTTAGCTTGGATAGAAAAAGCCGGGTTGTCTGGATCAGGTAGTCTTTGGCATCAGAGTGCCTTTCCTGGCTTTTTTCGTTGTTATTTTTAATTGTTGGGGTTTCTTGCTCTGTTGTGCGTGTCTGAAACTGAGTATTGACAACGGAATTTGTCTGGTGTAGTATTTTGTAAGGGTCAAGGTTGTTTAAGCCCTTGGGTAATCGTTGCCCAAGCACACTGAACAATGCTTGGCTTTTTTCTTTATTCCAATAGATTATTTTTCCATTATTTATTACTGAATTTATATGCTGCTCAAAGTTTTCCCTTCCGTACATGCTAGTAATGAAATTAGAATCAACTTTCTTTAATTCATAAGTTCCTTTACCATTAGGTCTGATACTTACAACAATGGGCATTTTGTCTACATCTATTTCAGAAGTCAGAACAAGTAAACTGTCTGAGCGTGAAAGCGAATCATAAATCATCACAGGATTTTTAATAAGTTCCGGCAATGATTTTATCTGCTCAATCTTTATTCCATGTGTATGATTATGCAAGTCTTTTTGCTGTATTGCTTCCCTCAAATGCCTCTGGGTATACAGCATTGGTAATTGCTTCAATCCTGATTGCAAAAGCAAGTCCGGTGTATCACAAACTTTAAGAGCATCGAAACGGTTGTATTTTCCCGCAAGAACTAAATCAACTTGTTCTGAAAAAGAAAGTTCCTTCTTTTCTCCTGGCATAGATTTGTCTCCTTGTGTGGGTGCTTCTTCGTGTTCAACGTTACGCTTTTTAGATAAGGATTTTTGACTATTGACAAAATCTTCTTTTGTGGTAATATTCTGATTGTAGCCGAGAATGTCTGTTAGAGGAGGCAATTGGAGCCTCTGCCTCACAGCCCATTCTTGGCTTCTTTTTTCATCAATGTATTCCAGGTTTCCTTTTTTAATTTGATTCAAGAAAAAATAATCATTGTCCTTTCTGTAAACAGAACTTATTCTGTTTACTATCAGTTTTCCTGAGTCTGCGCGAGAATCACAATGCAGTGCAATAACAACTGTCCTGTCATTCACATCTTGGTACTCCGTCATTATTACTTTGCTGTTCGGTACTGTATCGGATTTGAAAACCATGAGCGGATTTGAAATGTACTCAGGAAGCTTTTCAAGAACAGAAACATCTATTTCATGTCCTTGAACGAATTTCCCATTCTCATCAGTTTGTGGCTGTCTTAGAGCCTTATCAATGACATTCTGAAAGATTACGACTTCATTTTGATTTACACCAATTTTTTCAAGAACTGCCGGAGTCTTTCCCAAAGAGATAAAATCACTCGGTTTTAACTTTCCTGCAAGATATTCATCAAGCTGGTTTTGATAGGATTTGTATTCCCTTTCATCTGGTATAAAAAGCGATGCACTTCCATTTACTGCTTGTATAATCTGCTCATCACGAGAAACATCTTCGGTAGCGGCAAGTAATGTGTTAAGCCGCTGCTGCCATTTGGGGAGCGGCTTTTGTTCCTCTGACGGCACTCCCTGCATTCGCTCCATTCTGTCTTCTGCCTGCTGATTGTCATCCAGCATTTCCAACCATTCCTGATAAGCCTGTTCCTCTTCCGGCGTTCTGGCGGTTTTCTTCTCCTGGATCTGATTCTGCTGGCTGTTTTCCGAGATTTCGATTCCGGCAAGTCTCTTAAGTTCGGACATAGAGACGACATAATTGTCTAATTTCTCACCGTCAGCTGCAGTCCAGCCGTCCACGACATACGAATTCGGGAGCGGGTCATATCTTAGAGTCATTCCGTTTTTCTCAACTGCATCAAGGATGTCGCGGGCATCGAGCATGGTGAGCCGTCCGTTCTCCGCATCTTTGAGAAGCCTTCTTCCCTCGGCACTCTGGGTGAACTGCACTGCCTCATGTTCAACATCGTTCCATTCATAGCCGTTGTGTATCCGCTCAGCAGCTTCCATAGGATCATAGTTATCAAGTTTCACATCGGCAGCTTTTTGTTTCAACTTATCGGATTCGGCGTACACTCGTAAACTAGTGTCGTAGGCGTTCTCTTTGGAGGCGGCATTCAGGTCGTCCAGGAATTCTTTTGAATCCTCGTACTGCTTGATTTCTCCGTCTGCGAAGCCGATTTCTGCGATGATTTGTTTTTCTGGTGCCATTGTTTTTTCTCCTTGTAGTCTCGATTTATTGTTGACAGCTGAATTTGTTTGGTGTAGTATTTTGTTAGGGTCAAGGTTGTTAAATGCCTCGGGCAATTGGAGCCCCTGAAACATGAACAATTCTTGGCTTTTTTCGTTGTTATTTTTAATTGTTGATTTTTCATTATCAAGTGCTATACTTTCAACGACAGCTCCCACTTGTTCGCGGATAGAGGAGTGTTCAAGTGCGTAACTGTTTCGGGCGATTACCGTCTGGATGGTATCTGTCGCTTCTTTTGTAAATGTATTTTCATTTTTTATTACTGAATCAAGAAATTGCGTGTTTTTATAAACTTCCTTAAAGTTTTTAATTCTTTCTTCATCGCTTGACATTAAGATGTTTTGTGCTACATTGTTAAGCGAAGCGATTACAGCTCCCACTTGTTCACTGACGAAGAGGTGTTCAGGTGCGTAGCCATATTGTGCGTTTACCGCCTTTATAGCATCTGTCGCTTCTTTTGTTATTTGACCTTTTTCATCATTTTCTGCAAATCCGGTTACTATCCAATTTTGTTTTATACCGTCAAAATCTTTTCTAACTGTAACCCAAATTCCATCTTTAATAATATTCTGTCTTGATTTTGAATCATCAATTTCTACTGTTGTAGTTTCTACAGCATCTTTTATAAGATAAAGTAATGAGGCAATATCCTGCTGTGTAAGACCATCTTTTACATATCTACCTTCCACAATATGATTGATTCCATAGCCTCCATTATTTTTCTTTGATAAATCACCGAAAACACCAGTTGAGAATGTTACATCACCAAATGAAGGACTTTTCAGAATCATAGCAGAATCATTTTTTATTGTATTTCCTATTTCAGTTAAACTTTCTAATACTCCTTTTGAAAGTGCCATTTTTTGTATTTTGTCTTCATTTTGTTCTTCCGGTTCTTTTCTCTGGTTCTTTTCGATTATTTCTTCTGCTTTCTGATCATCATCTAGCATTTCTTCCCATTCCTGGTATTCTTTTTCTTCTTCGGCCGAGAATTCAACTCTCTTATCCGAAGTTTGAGAATTTTCTTCAACTTTGATTCCGGCAAGTTTTAATACTTCTGGTATATTAATAATCATGTTTTCTTCGTAGTTTAGAACATTTAAGACCTCCTTTTTACCGTTAATCACTAGGGCATCTGGCAAGGGCTCATATCTCAATGTAAGGCCGGCTTTTTGAAATATCTCAATTAATTTTTTTGCTTCGTCTGCTTTTAGCGGAATGTTTCCCTCATTTGCCATTTTTGCAAACTCATCTGCATTTTCAGGTGTAAAAATAATTGCCTTTGCTTCTTTTTTAATAGAATTTTCAGTTTCCTGATTGATAATTTCTTCGTTTGTGTTTTCCATAGTTTTTTCTTCTCCTTTTTGTAAGTCTTTATAAAATTGAGTTTGTTTTTCTGATTGAAGGAATGCGAGATTTGAGGATTTTAGAAGTTTTGAGTGAGTTTCATTTGTGATTTTTCCCAAAGTTGAGCAGGCTTCTTTGTATTTATCTGAATATATATGGAGTTCAGGATGAACTCTTATCATCTCTAGTTCACCACGTAAAAGAAGGCTGTGAAATAAATCATTGACATTTTCATCATTGTTATTTAGAATTAATGATGTTCCTGAAGGAATGCTTTGCATTCTGCCTCGAGCGACCAAAGGTCTTTCGTTATCGAAAGACCTTATTTGTTTTAACGTATATTCTTTTTCGGTTACAAGTTTTCCTGTGGTATCGAATGAAAATGAACCACATCGATTTGATTGTTCAATATAAACTATGTATTTAGCTGTTTTATTTTGAACTTCTTTACGATTGTAGACACATTTATTGATTTCTTGTCTAATTTTTTCATAATCAGTTTTATCTGAAGTTATAAAAAAGAAAATATTGTTTCCTTGATTGTGTCCTTTCTTAAAATTATGCTTTAGTTTAGTTGAATAATTCCGTTTTATGTCTATGAAATTATCCCTTTCCAACATATCAGCAAATTTCTTAAAGTTTTCTGACTTATCCTTCGCATACCCATAAGGTAAAAGATAAAAGCTTTCTCCGATTTCTTCCCCAATCAGTAGGCTTGGTATTTCATTACAAAGTGTAACAGGTGATTCATAGAGCAGCTTTGATTTTGCAATATAGGAACCTCTATATGTCAGGTATTCTGCATCGTTTTTAAGACTCTCTGTAAGCTGTGAAAGCTTTGTGTTATCCTTGGCAAGTTCTAAATAATCCTTATCTGTATAACTTTTTATCTGTGTGCGGATTTCTTTTTCTGCCGGTAAATCCAAAATCCTGACGATATCTTCATCCGAAAGTTCAGTTTTGTTTTCGAGGTATTCACTTCTTGTAAGTTTATATGCTTTATCAATTAGCGCAACGTTGCGCTCTTTTTCTTTCATTTTCTATTCTGCTTCCTCTTCTATAAGCTCATAAGCTTTGTTCAGCAAATCTCTTTCGTGCTGTAGAACGGTAATAAAACTGTTTACGTCTGAAATATTTATGTAATCCAAGAAACTGATTGCAACTTCATTAATGTCCTGAATTTTATCTACGAGTTTTTTAAGTTGTTCTTTCTTTTCGTTATCCATAAGTTCTCTCTTTAATTTCATTTTTTCATGCATTCATTAACAATTGCTCGCAGTTTTTCCTGTATTGTTATGAATTTACTCTCAGAAATTGATTCTTTAATGTATGGAAGCATTAGATTTACAATTCTGGCTGTATATAAATCTGATTTTGGATCTGATACTTTATGCGGCTTTTCGCTGTAATTTTCTGCTGTAAGTACGTAGCCGTAGTCTGATATTCTCTGCTCTAATGTCATATTCACACCTACTTTGATTTTTTCTTGATGATCGTTACTTTCTGGCGGCCAAGGCGCAGCGTAACTTTTTCTATAAGTTCATTAAGGACGATTACATTCTTCCTTATTTCTTTGTTTACAATTTCTCTGTTCTTCTTGAACACTGCCGGAAATGTCATATGCAGTGTTTTTTTGTCCAGGACAATATATGTTTTTGCGCCGTCATCACATACAAGCGATGGCTTCCATATTGGAGGGCGAATCTGTGAATACCGGATCTTATAGTCTACGCTTATGTTTTCTACGTTGAGTCCTTCGATTCTCAATGGATTTTCTGCGGCATCTTTTTGTGCTTTCCATGTTTTCCAGGAATCAAGATCTTCTAGGTTGCGGCTGTATACCCATTCAACATAAGGCATGTATCTGTCTTTATGGCTTGTTAGTTCAAGCTGATATACGCGTTTGTTGGTCAGCAAAATAAGGGTACTTTTTAAATTCGCATAATCAGGCTTTACAAGGATAATATGTGTTGCCATTCCGTTTACGTATGAGACACCTCGTGAAATTCTCCATACCTGCGGCTCTGATATATAAGGTTCTTCTGTAAGTTCTTCTCCTGGTTCTAGCTGTATTATTGAACTGTGGAATGTCTGTGTCTGAAGCTGGTAGATATCACCTTTTTTGTAGTACCAGGCTTTCATTCTGCCGTCTGTGTATTCCGGCAGGATAAGTTTGTCCTGGTAATTTTTTACAACTGCGTCACCATTTTTTAGAGTTTTTTCATCTTTAATTCCATCTGAAGAAAGAAAAATTACTTCTGGTTCTTCAATTACGATCTGTTTATCTTCTGGCTCTGCAAAAGCTTCTGCAAGAGGTTCTATTGGCTGTGAACTTTCTACATACTCTGTCGTTGTTGCACAAGAAGCCAAAGCGATACATAGTAATGAGCTTATAAATAAAATTACTGCTTTCATTTCTCTTCTCCAATTTCCTTGAAATCAAAGTCTGTTATATAAATGCCGAGAGGATTTTTTACCTGGTCTTCCTTTGCCGGTTCCATAAGTTTGATTGATATCACTCCCCTGTTTCTTATTCGCTCTGCCGACCTCTTCCAGATAGACCGTATTGAAAAAGTTCGCCAGATTGATGCAGAGAGTGGACTTTCCGGCGCTCTCACCGCCGATCAGAAGAACCTTCTTCGTAAAATATGACCGGACGATCTGCGGCATCCAGTCCCAGTGACCATAGAGATCGCTTCGGATGGCTGTGGAATTGTACTGATCCCGGGAAAACACGATAAAGTCCGCGGACTCGTAACACTTGTTCCAGAAGCTGTTCTCATCATAATCGCTCCCGCAGAAGACAACATCGATCGGCCTGCCGATCTGCTCTTTCACGATCCGGCAGTCCTCTTCCCAGAGATCCTCGGAATAATCCTCTTTGCGAAGGGTTCTGTCTTTCAGAGTCAAAATATGGACATTCCCGATATGTTT
>JAFOSK010000124.1 GCA_017392945.1 Treponema sp. | reverse complement strand
GGTATCGAACCTTTCCAATATTCAGTATTATTTGTATCGGGAGTACCACCACCAATAAAATATCCTATTTCTCCCAAACTCTTCACTTCCCAATCCTCGGGAATCAATCCGAGTTCGGTTTGTTTGTAGTTTGTAGATTTTGCAAAACCTGGGAGGCGTTTTTTGCCGGTGAGGAGATTTTGCATTGTGCCCTGTTTGATATTCTGTTTTTTTTGTATGAGTTTTTCTGTTGTTGAAATAAGTGTATCTACATCGGAAAGGGCTTTTGCGATTCGTTGTTGTTCAGCGATAGGAGGAACTGGAAAGCATGTCGTTCGAAATTTTTCCATTCCCACCAGATTTTTCATTGCTCCACCTTGTGTATCATCAATGATTCTGGTTTGAAAATAGTTACTTTCAAAATATACCCTAAAAAAATCAGAAAAAATGACTGTTTCATTAATAGTCAATTTTAATAAAGCTTGATTTATAATTCCTTTTTTGAAATTTTCTGGTATCTTATATATTTTTCCAATCGTTCCCGAACAACTAATAATATAATCATTTGCCTTAACTGCAAAACGATTCATTTCATTATATTTCGTTTCATCAATATAATATTCACCGTCTGTTATATTTTTATAAATAGCATTTCTTTGTTCGTATACTTTATATCCTGTTTTTACAAACAGACTCTTTTTCAAGGCTCCACCAAATGGACCTCTAACTATTCCTTGTGGAATACAAATATTTTCTAAACTTTTCACTTCCCAATCATCAGGAATCAATCCAACTTCTGTCTGCTTCATTTATCTGCCCCTGAGTTGTCTGTGAGAAGTTTTCTGTCTTCAATATTTTCTAGTACCTTCATCTGCTGAATGGCAATTTTATTCAGTTTTTCAAGGCGTTCGCTTTGAGGAATTCCGTCATTAATAAAAACGGCGTTCAAATTTTCCATATTGCTAAGGCAGATAAGCTGGTTTATCGAAGCATAATCACGTATATTTCCTTTTAATTCTGGATTGGCTTCACGCCATTGTCTTGCAGTCATACCGAACATTGCAACATTGAGCATATCAGCTTCATCAGCATAGACAAAGGACTTTTGTGCTGGCGTAAGTTCTGGCGGGATAAGATTCTGTTTTATAGCATCCGTATGAATTCTATAATTGATTTTTGCAAGTTCTCGTTTTGCAGACCAGCCAAGTTGCTTTTGTTCTTCCTCTTTTAATCGCTGAAATTCTTTAATGAAATAAAGCTCAAATTCAACAGAAATCCAGCTTGCGAATTTGAAAGCAATGTCTTTATGCGCATAAGTTCCGCCATAGCGGCCACTTTTTACGATAATCCCTTTTGCATTTGTTGATTCAATCCATTTTGTTGGAGAAAGAGTAAAAGCGTTCAGTCCTGCTTCTTTCTTAAACCCCTCGAATTCGAGGGGGTTAAAATCTGTGTTATAAAGAGTTTCCCAGATTCCGAGGTATTCAATTGTATTTCTGTTACGAAGCCAGTTCGCAATTACGGCATTCGGTTCTTCAGACTTGAATTTTGCAATGTCTGTAAGAGAAATAAAATCTGTTTCATCATATTTTATAACACTAACGCTTGTATCTTTTACATTTACTTTCTGCATAAGATTTTCTCCTAAAATCGTAACCAAAGTGCTAATAAACTATCTTCATTCGCTCACTCTCCATTCGCCGCCTTTTGCCCCGCCAATTCGTTCAATCTTATTTGCTTCTTTTAGCTTTTCTATGTGCTTTTGAACGGCGCTTGGATTTATCTTCAGTTCTGCACAGAGTTCCTTTCTTGAGATTTTTGGATTTTGTTTCAGCAAATCAAGAATCCTAAGGGCAGTTTCTGACCACTTTTTCTGACCACCTGCAACAATTTTCTGACCACCTTTTACATCATCAGTTTCCATCGAAGCCTTGTATTCAGCAATCTGCTTTTGTAAATTTTCTATATGATGATTCAGCATAAACTCCACGAATGTGCTTGAATCGTCGTTCTCCTGGCTCAGCGCAAGACTCTGTATGTATTCGGCTCGGTTTTCTTTTTTTACGATTGAAGGAATAACGCCGGCTTCATACTGAATCATATTCATAATCAAACGGCTCATCCTTCCGTTACCATCCGCCCACGGATGAATTGAAACAATGCGGTAATGAGCTTCAAAACTAAGTTCGTAGATTTTTTGTATGTCCTTCTTGTTAATATTTTTTCGTTCCTTGTTTAACCAATCGCAAAAAGCCTGCAACCTGTCTGGAACTTTCTGCCACGCAAGATAAGATTTTCCGCCTCTGCCCGCACTTACATTCAAAAGCCGCAAGTCACCTTTTGCAGAAGAAAATTCTCCCGCAATATTTTTGTAAGTTGAACCTGTGTTTTTCATCACAAGAGAAGCAAGCTTGCATAAAAGTTCAATGGAAAAATCTGTGTGAGCTTTCGCATAAACAAAACTCTGCTCATAAGCGGCTTTTAGGTCAAGGTTCATCAGCTGTTCTGCCATCGGTTTGTTTGCACTGATTCCTTCGTCGAACAAGAGCTGATTTTCTATTTCGGTAACAGTAGAGCCTTCGATGGCTGTTGAATGAGTGATAATTGAATACAGATAGAATTTGTCATAATCAAGCTGTTGATTTATTCCAAGAGAAAGATATTCGTTCAGCGTTTCAACAAGATTCTGTTTTGACATTTTTTCTCCTACAACTTAAATCCCATCTGAGCAAGGTGAGCGGAAACTTCTTTTTCTTCTTCTGCGAGTTTTGCGGTGAGTTCGGGCAGGGTGTTTTCGTATCGCTCGTAGAGTTCGACAATGCGTTTTGTAAGATGATTTGCGACCGTTACATAAAGGTTTTGGATTCCGTCTTCAATCGTTTTATACCATTTGCGGTTTACAAGAAGGTCTGTTATTTCTGTGTCGGTAAAAGTGTCGTAGCGTTTGCGGCAGTTTTCGTCCAGCTTCTTTTTGAGGTCGGCAATTGTTTTCTTTTGTGATTTTATAGAAGCTTCATAAGTCTTGCACTTTTTAAGGATTTCAACTTCCTGCGAAAGTTCATCATCTTCTGCGTCATCGACGCAGTTTTCTTCTACAAACTCTTCAAACTCGCTTTCTGTCTGACTGAGCTTTTCTTCTACTTCATCTATCGCTTTCTGCTCTGCTTCAAAATAGGCATCAAGAACTATCTGCTTTGGAATAAGGCGGCCTTCCCAGCCGATAACTTTAGGCTCCTTTGGCTTTTTTTCTTTTGCGGAATCTTTCTTTGACTTTTTGCTTTCTTTTGGTTCCTCCTTTATATCATCAGTTACTTTTGCAAGCTTGTAACCAAGTTCATCCTGAATGACAAGAAGAACATCATCATTCATCGTTTCGTTCCAGTAAGCAAGAAGAACCTGATAAACATCGTATTTATCGAGCAGTTCAAGTTTTGTGAACTTAGAAAGAATTTCTTCTGAAAGCTTTAAGATAATTTCTTTATTTGAATCTACCGGCTTTAGGTTTGTAAGAATCGGATTTGCAAAAGTCTTCCATTCTTCAAAGGTCTTGTTTACCTTTTTGTTGTATTCAAGGAATTCTGCATTTTCTGTGATTGCCTTGTGAACATCATCTTTTTGGATAAGGAGTTTGTAAAAGCCTTTTCGTCCTGTGTATTCACCGAAGATTTCTTTTTTAAGATTTGGGAAGACCTTCCAGAAGTGAGGAATATTGTCTATATCTTCCTGCGGGATTCCGCCATAAAGATGGGCCTCAATGCTCTGCAAATCTTCTTTTTCGCTTGAATCGATGTAGCGAGGAATGTTCAGATTGTAAGCGTTCTTTTCGATGATTTCTGCAAAAGGAACAAAACGGCTGAAGCCTGGAACTTCGGTCATTGAATTAAAGGTTGTTACGATTTTGTAAATATCCTGCTCGCGAAGACGGTTTTTATCTCCATCTTTTATAAAACCGTGGCTGGCATCAATCATAAAAATACCGGTGCGGCTGGCAGTATTTTCTTTGTCGAGCACGATGATGCAGGCCGGAATTCCAGTTCCATAAAAAAGATTTGCAGGAAGTCCGATTATTCCTTTTATAAGATGACGGTCAATTATATTTTTGCGGATTGTTTCTTCTGCATTTCCGCGGAATAAAACTCCATGCGGAAGAATGACGGCAGCTTTACCGGTGTTGTTTTTCATGGATTTGATGATATGTAAAAGCCATGCGTAGTCTCCGTTTTTCTCTGGAGGAAGTTCATCATAATCATCAAAGCGGCCATAAGGCTTTAAGCCGTCCATCCAGTTTTTCATACTGAACGGCGGATTTGCTACGATGTAATCGAACTTTCGGAGCTTGGTGTCATCATTATCATCTTTATACCATGGGTCAGAAAAAGTGTTGTCTGAATGAATTTCTCCGGAAGGAATGTTATGAAGGACTACATTCATTTTTGCAAGACCAGCGGTGGAAATATCTTTTTCCTGACCGTAAATTGCAAGCGGAAATGGAGCTTCATTTGCGGCGCGAATCAAAAGCGAACCAGAACCACAGGCCGGGTCATAAATTGTAGCATCTCTATTTTTGCAGCTTGAAATATCTATTACTTTGGCAAGAATGCGGCTTACTTCGGCAGGTGTATAGAACTGTCCCTTGCTCTTTCCGCTGGCGGTAGCAAAGTTTCGCATAAGATATTCGTAAGCGTCACCGATAAGGTCATCATCTTCTGCCTTGTTGTTTTTAAAATCAAGCTCGGGCTTCTGGAAAATGGCGATGAGGCCTGTAAGTTTGTCCACCATTTCATCGCCCTTGCCGATTTTTGATTCATCATTAAAGTGAGCGTTATTTATGATTCCTGTAAGATTGTTTGCTTCGGCAAGCTTTGCAATCAATTTGTCTATTTCTTCGCCAATGTTCTTATTTCCCTTTAAGGCAACAAGGTCTTCAAAACTTGCTCCTTTTGGAATTGCGATTGCGCCGTAAGGGTCATCTTTATATTTATCTGAAACATATTTTACAAATAAAAGTGTAAGAATGTAGTCTTTATATTGAGAGGCATCCATACCGCCGCGAAGCTTGTCGCAGCTTGCCCAAAGTGAACTGTAGAGTTGTGATTTTTTAACTGCCATTTGGAGATAATCCTGAATCAAAAAAATATTTCATAAATTATATCATATAAAACCACTCTATAAAATGTATAGAATTTATTTCTTTTCCTTGAATCCCATCCCAAAGCCCGCTAAAATAACCGCATGATTACAGACATTTCCATTACAGTTTTACCAAAAGACGAAAAGAACGAAGCATTCATTAACAGTCTTATCCGTAAGGAACTTAAGAAAAAAGGCATTCTGCTGAAAGGGCAGCAGAGCAGTTTTATTTTTGAAAAAAAATCAATTGATGCACGGCACGGACTGGTTAAGCTGCACCTTAAATACAAGGTTTATGTCGGAGAATCTCCTGAGTCCGCAGAAAAAAGTCTTCCTGAATGGAAAAATGCAGACGGTTCAAGAACTGTTATAATTGTAGGTTCTGGACCAGCGGGGCTTTTTGGCGCCCTTACCCTGCTTGAAAGAGGAATTAAGCCTGTAATCATTGAACGCGGCGAAGAAACTTCCGACCGCAAAAAATCAATTGCAAAAATAAGCACAAAAGATCTTGTAGATCCAGATTCAAACTACTGCTTTGGAGAAGGCGGTGCCGGAACATTTTCTGACGGAAAGCTTTATACCCGAAGCAACAAGCGTGGCGACATAAGCAAAATCCTTAAAATCTTTGTGCACTTTGGAGCAGATGAAAAAATCCTTACAGACGCACATCCACACATAGGAACAGACCGCCTTCCCGGCGTAATAAACGCAATGCGTGAATTCATAAAATCAAAAGGCGGAGAATTTTACTTTAACACAAGATGTACAGGCTTTATCATGGACGATGATACAAACGGCAGAAAAAAAATAACCGGAATAACCGCCGAAAACGTCCATTCCCACGAAAAAATAGACTTCACCGCAGAAGCCGTTATTCTGGCAACCGGACATTCAGCCTCAGACATCTACGAACTTCTGGCCCGCATTTCACCGGAATCCCTTGAAGCAAAAACTTTTGCCGCCGGCGTCCGGGTTGAACATCCCCGAACCGTAATCGATTCAATTCAGTTCCACGGAAAAACAGAAGGAATGGGCGCTGCTGAATACAGACTTGTTACTCAGGTCAAAGACCGGGGAGTCTATTCCTTCTGTATGTGCCCGGGCGGTTTTGTTGTTCCTAGCGCAACTGGTCCGGATGAAATTGTTGTAAACGGAATGAGCGCCGCAGGCCGCAACTCCAAATGGTCGAACGCAGCCATAGTTGTCGAAACACGTCCGGAAGACATCCCGGAAGAATTCATTAAAAAAGCAGAAGACGCCGGATGTCGCGCACTTGCCGGACTTTACTTCCGCACCTATATAGAAAACCAGACTAAACTGCACGGTAACGGTCAGGCAGCCCCTGCTCAGCGCCTTACAGATTACATAGAAGGAAAAGATTCTGTCGATTTTCCGCCGGTAAGCTATACACCTGGAATTGTTCCAAGCAGACTGGACGAATGGCTTCCGCTGCAAATTGTAGAACGCCTTAAACAAGGCTTTCTGGATTTTGACCGCAACATGAAAGGCTTTATTTCGCCTGATGCCGTAATGATTGCAAGCGAAACAAGGACCAGTACTCCGGTAAGAATCCTCCGGGACAAAGAAAGCTTGCAGTGCATTTCCATTGCCGGCCTCTATCCTTCTGGAGAAGGAGCCGGTTATTCAGGCGGCATTGTAAGCTCTGCCATGGACGGCGAAAAAGTCTGCCTTGCAGCATCAGAATACATAGGAAAATAAGATGAAGCCAATTGTAATCTGTGCCACACTTTTAATCGAAACTTCACCCCAGGCGCTGCCGCTTGGTGCTGCTTGCATTGCGAGTGCTATTAAGCATGACAGAAACACTGCCGGCATTTTTGACGTTGAACTTATTGCTGTAAGCAAGGAAGAAAAAGATTTTGCAGCCGCAGAAAAAAACGGAAAATCCGCAGAATATATTGCCGGCCGCATCTGTAAAGATCGGGAACCTGCCTTTGTATGCTTCAGCGTTTACGTGTGGAACAGAAAATATCTTGAAGAAACTGCTAAGATTTTAAGGCAACGCTTCCCGAACATAAAGATTCTTGCAGGCGGCCCAGAAGTAACAGCCAGCCCAGACAGCTTTACTCATTTTGACTACACGGTTTCCGGAGCCGGAGAACTTGCCATGCCTGAGCTTATCGGGAAACTTTATAAAAATGAGAAGTCAGATTTTCCACAGGGGGTCTACACTTCTTCAATTGAAAGAAACATGACTTCTGCAAGATGCAGGGCTTTTCCACCGGAACTGAACACGCTTTCTTCTCCTTATCTTGACGGAACTCTTGACCCGGCTGAATACGGCGGCGCGCTTTGGGAACTTGCCAGAGGCTGTCCTTTTAAGTGCTCATACTGCTATGAATCAAAGGGTGAAAAGAAAATCCAGTATTTTCCAATGGAACGCATAGAAAAAGAACTGGAACTTTTCAACAGCAAAAAAATTGCACAGGTTTTTGTGCTTGACCCGACTTACAACGCAAACAAAAAACGGGCCGCAGAACTTCTTAAGCTAATAGAAAAAAAAGCCCCGGGAATGTTCTTCTATTTTGAGGCCCGTGCAGAATTTATTGACAGGGAACTTGCAAAAGCCTTTACAAGAATTCCGTGCGCATTGCAGTTCGGACTTCAAAGTGCCGATCCAGAAATCCTTAAATTAGTAAACAGAACTTTAGATAAAAAACTTTTTACACGTAACATAGGCTATTTGAACGAAACTGGCGCAATTTTTGGCTTTGATTTGATATACGGACTTCCTAAAGACACGCTAGAAGGATTTAAGAAAAGCGTTGATTTTGCTCTGAATCTTTACCCTAACAATCTGGAAACATTCTGCCTTTCTGTACTGCCGGGAACTGACCTTGCAGACAGCGCAGACAGTCTTGGACTAGAATACGAAAATAAACCGCCGTATCATGTGATCCGTTCAGATTCATTTTCTGAAAAGGACCTTGCGGCCGCAGAATTAATTTCTCATGCATGCAATATCTTCTATAATAATGGACGTGCAGTTCCGTGGTTCAATTCAATTATACGGGGTCTGCACATGCGTCCTGTAATTTTTCTTGTTGAATTTGCAGAATGGTACAAAAAATTCATTGAGCCAGAAACAAAGAAATCACTTGCCGATTTTGATTTTTCATGCTGCCGACACGAAGAAATCGAAAACCTTCAGGTTCGCTATATTAAAAAACTTTTTGCCGACAAACAGAAAAACAATCTGACCGCAACGGCAGAAAGCCTGATTCTTTTTAACGGAGCTCTTTCGCGGGTAGACTCAGACGCAAAGCCCCAGACCGTCCAGCTTAAATTCCACCCCGACGATCTGGCCAGCCCATACTCTGCCGACATTGCATTCTTCTCCAAAAACTGCCGACCCTACAACTGCCGCGTAAACTGCTTTAAAAACAAAAACGGTCAGACAGACTGGAAAGTATTAAAATAACGGAAAACCGCGTAGTTTATTGTTAAAACACACACAAATCAATATAATAAAAAACATAATTTTTAAACGAGGATTTTTATGTCTTTAGATTGCGGTATCGTAGGATTGCCAAACGTCGGCAAATCCACAATTTTTTCTGCATTGACTGCTGCCCCTGCAGAAGCAGCAAACTTTCCATTCTGTACAATCGATCCAAACGTTGGTATTGTAGATCTTCCTGATGAACGCCTTGATTTTCTTGCAAGCATTCACAATCCAAAGAAAAAGACTCCTGCAAGCGTGAAATTCGTTGATATTGCCGGTCTTATTAAAGGTGCAAGCCAAGGAGAAGGTCTTGGAAACCAGTTCCTTGCAAACATCCGCGAAACAGCTTGTATCGCTCATGTTGTACGCTGTTTTGACAACCCGGACATCATGCACGTCCGCGAAGATTCAAAGGTAGAAGCACCTGTAGATCCTGAAAGCGACATCCTTACAATTAATTTTGAGCTTGCACAAGCCGACATTCAGACAATTACAAAGCGACAGGAAAAAAACATCAAGCAGGTTCGCGCTCTTGGAAAAGAAGCAGAAAAACAGCTTGCTCCGTTTAACAGTGCCGTAGAAAAAATCATGCCCCTTTTGCAGGAAGGAAAATGTGCCCGCCTTGCAGACCTTACAGATGATGAAAAAATTGCTGTAAAAGACATGTTCCTTTTGACAATGAAGCCGACACTTTACGTTGCAAATATTGACGAAGATTCAATTGCAGACGGAACAAACAAGTATGTAGAAATTTTGAAAAAAATTGCAGAAAGCGAAAACAGCGAAGTTGTAGTAATCTGCGGAAAATTCGAAGCTGACCTTGCAGAAATCACAGATCCTGCTGACCGCAAGGATTTTATGGATTCTGTAGGCCTTACAGAAAGCGGTCTTGCTGTTTTGGCAAGAAAAGCATATCACCTTATGGGTCTTGCAACTTTCTTTACAGGGGGAGCAGACGAATGCCGCGCTTGGACAATTCACGCAGGAGATACAGCTCCTAAAGCTGCAGGCGTAATCCACACTGACTTTGAAAAAGGCTTTATCCGTGCTGAAGCATATTCTATTGAAGATTTACGCCAGTACGGAAGCGAACAGAAAATCAAGGAAGCTGGTAAATACCGTCAGGAAGGAAAGGACTACATCGTAAAAGACGGCGATGTATTGTTCTTTAAGTTCAACGTTTAGTTACACGGATTCGGGATTGCCCCGAACCGTGTAACCTTCTATATCAGGACGCTTGTAGCTGTCCAAAAATAAGTTCTTACGGTGGTTGAGCCTGCGGTCCCTGAGCTTGTCGAAGGGTCGAAACCACCATATACAGTGTAACTGGTCATTTCGACAAGCCCTTCGACAAGCTCAGGGACCCTCAATGACCGCAGATACAGAACTTTTTGGACAGCCCCATACGCCCGATAAACCAATTTCGTGCCGACACATTCTGTGCGGCACAAATCATAGGGGAAACAGTTTATTCTCTCTGTAAGTCATTCATATTACAACTTTTCAAAAAAAAATTACCACCACTTTGCTGGGAGCGAAAACCACTCTACAATTTGACGGCATAGTTCGGGATTTTGAATTAAATGAATCGTTAAATATCCACAAACCACAGAAACAGCAAATAAACAGGATTTTATTTGAATCACGGCTTTACTGAATCCCATTGAAAATTGAAGCGTAAGTAATACAAGCAAAGAAACAAGACTGAAAATTAAAAAATAACTATTTATAAGCTGTGTTATACAAGCCAATATAACCAAAAGAAGAAGTGAAACACTTTTGCGGCTCCTTTTACAAGAAGTAATAATTGGTATTTTTATTAAAAGAAATGAAATAAACAAAAGTATTGCATAAAATCT
>JAFOSK010000123.1 GCA_017392945.1 Treponema sp. | reverse complement strand
TTTTACGATTCATTGTAACGTACTCAAGCCATTCTTTTTGAGCTTGTGTAAAATGAAGAATCTTTAACTCTGAAACTGATGTATCATCAAAATCAAATACAGAGACAGTTGCTTTTCCAGTTTCACGTCTTTTTACAGTTAATTCGGCCCAGCGTTTTGCCTGTCCAAAATTTGAAGTAAGATAGAATCCCTTGCCAAAATCCAGACGTCTGTCTGAGTCCAATATTTGCGGATTTGAAATTTCTACGTTGCTACCGTGGTATAAAAGCATATTTAGTTGACCTTCTCCTTTTGGATAATTTTATTGTAGCACAAAAGCTATAATTTTGTGTATTCTACTTCTATAGCTATATAGCCCAAATGTCGAGTTTGCCAAAATAAATAAAAAATGCCTTGCTACCAGAAAAGGCACGCGAAGAACTTGCCACAGAAATCAGCGTGGGAGACTACATTGACACAATCGAATACGACTACCCCGCTTTCCATCTTTCCATGCGCTGCTATGAATGCTCTATTATAAGTGGAAAACTTGAGCTTCTAGAGCACGAAAATGCGGCCTGGCTTTCGAAAGAGACCCTTAAATCCGTAAACTGGCTGAAGCCATTCTATAGCGCCTTCAAATTCTCTCGCGCGGGCTCCCTGTTTTATACAGCCGTAAATAAATTTCTCGTTTTCCTTGGAAAGCTGAGTCACAAGACTTTTGAACATCAGGAGAATCCGCCCTGCATCGATTTTTTTGTAGTGTTTTGAAATATCATTTTCATACATGGAAAGGAACTCTTTTTGAATCTGCAAAACAGTTCCGGAATTCTTTTCTTCTGCCCGGCTTGCAACACATTCAGGAAGGCCTCCCACTATCAGTTCTGAGAGCAGTGTTCCAAGAAGGCTGCCCGCGGCGACTACATGATAGTCATTGGCATCTTCGCAAAAATATTTTAGGGAATTAACTGCATCGGGATATTCCTGAATTTCATCAAAAATTATAAGATGCTTTTTCTTTTCGTTTTTATCATAAATTTTACACAAAAATAATGAGATTTTTAACGATTTTTACACATTTCTATGAAAATTTTACCATTGAAGGATTGTTTATCTTCTCATTTTCTTGACACATACACAATACGGTGCTACATTGTGTATAAATTACTTTCTTACAAGGATTCACAATGTCATACGGAAGAAATCTATCTGCAATTCTCGGAATGTTAAAAATCAGGTACAAGGAGGCTGCAGACAAAATGGGCATCAGTTACAATACCCTATCAAACATACAGAATGATAAAGTTCAGCCTTCCGAAGACACGAAAAAAAAGATATTAAATTTCTTATCCTCTTGTGGATTTTCAGAAGATGATTTAATGAAAGAAGATAAGATTTTTCAAAATATTAGGATTCGCTCGACAAAAGACTTGTCAGGTCTTGAAAAAGCTCAGTTTCGGGAATATTTCAGAAATTTTCTTTCAATTTTAGAGAAATCAGATTCAAATATGTTTTCAGGCAGAGAAAATTATTTCGAAATTTTTGACCGACCGACGAAAGATACAGTTCAAGAAACTTTATATGACAGGCGGGAAATGCTCAAAAATCTTATTTCAGGGTATCCCGACAAGGACTTGTTTTCCATCGTTTATGAATATTACAAAGAGATTTCTAAGGGGCGGCTGATTTTGGATTGTTATTGTCCGATTGTCATAACTTTGTTGTTGGACAGTTTAGGCATAAGGGTGTTTTTCCGTCCGTTCAGGACTGAGAAAATTCCGTCTTTTTCAACAAGTTTTTTCACTGAATATACAACGCCATACTCTTACTTTGAAGAAGATCCGATTATCGTCATAAACACAACTGTCTGCAACACGGCAGAAAAATGTCTTTTTCAAATGGCAAAAGAATTCTTTTTTATGATTTCAGAAGGTAATGACTATTCATTTATGAACGAACGCAATATTCAACCAGAAAATCCTCTGACGGATAAAGAAGCCTGTTCTTTTGCAGAAAATATAATGATTGGAAAAAGCGAATTGAATGCATTCTTAAAACGAAATCGGGCATTTTTTCCTTCAGTTTCTCCAATCGATAGAGCACATTCAGATTTTTTCTTTAAGAATTATGATTTTTCATATGTGATAAATGAAATCAAACGAGTTTTTCGTGTCAGTTACAAACTGGCAATAAAAAAGCTGTTTGAAACCGAGTTTGAATATCTTGTATACTTTGAAAGCATTGAACAGGCAGAGGAATTTTATTTTCAGTGTCTTAAGCATCATGATAAAGAGTATCATGATAAAATTACATATTTGAACGGTGAGCCGGAGCCTCTGCCCTTATCATTCAGGGGGCATGACTCAAGCATTCTTCAACTTTCATGTGAATAGAATATTATGGACACTCTTTCACCATCTTCACGCCATCTTGCAATGTCTCATATCAGAAGCCGGGACACTAAGCCTGAAAAGCAGATTCGCTCGGCTTTGTAGCGGGCGGGTTTTCGCTATCGTATTTGAGACAAGCGTTATTAGGGGAAGCCAGACCTTGTTTTTCCGCGCTATTTTGCGGTGATTTTCATTAACGGCTGTTTCTGGCACGCGCACGGCTGGGGAACAGACGCGGAATGTCAGTATTTTCGCTTTCCACATTCCAATCAGGATTTTTGGAGGAAGAAATTTTCCCGCAATCGGGCAAGGGATGCTGCCACCATCAGGTATTATCAGGATCAGTGCTGGCGGATTTGTGTGGTCTGGGAATGTGCCATCCGGGGAAAGAAAATCCGGCAGAAGATTGAAAATGTGGCGGACAGAATCAGCCTCTGGCTTGAAGAGCCGAACGAGCCTTTTCTTGAGATTCGGGGTTAGCGGGGGTTTGCGGATTGAGGGAGGCTTACCTTCTCGCTTCCGTGGCTCGGATATTTCTGCCATTCGTGCTACAATCTCTCTATGAATACAGTCACTCATCCGCTTGAACCTGTCTGGAACTCTGACAGCAGGATTTTGATTCTTGGGACAATGCCCTCCCCTGCCAGCCGGAACGCGGGATTTTATTACATCACACACAAAACAGATTCTGGAAAGTGATGGCTTCTGTCTTCGGTGAGAAGATGGCATACACAAATAAGGGCACTCGCACAGGCGGGATTTCTGCTGAAATTGACCTTGCCGCCGCCATTAAAGAAAGGCGGGAGTTGCTTCTTCGGCACAACATCGCCCTTTGGGACGTGCTTGCTTCCTGTGACATAAATGGAGCGGCGGATTCTTCGATTAAAAACGCCATACCGAATGATTTTACAGAGATTTTTGAGAATAGTGAGATTAGGTGGGTCTTCTGCACGGGGAAGACGGCATTTTCTTTATGGCAAAAATACTGTGCGCCTCTCTACGAAAGCCGCTTTCATCTTTTGAGTGAATGTCTTCCAAGCACAAGTCCTGCAAATGCCGCATGGTCACTGGAAAAGCTGACGCTGGCTTATGATGTGCTGAGGAAAACGGCACTTTTTACTGTTTCAGAATCCATTTAATCCCTTTGGCAGTACGTAATGCAGCTTCCGTAAAGTGATTTCCTTTGTTTAATTCAAAAATTACTGGAATTTCTTTTGATTTATACAATTCAAAAAGTGATTCTGTTTTATCCTGAACAGTTGCCAGTATCTTATTCTTGGCTTTTGCTTCAGTATCTCCAAGGGAAAGATAGATACAGTCAGACTTTTTTATAAAATCGTGGGATTTTATATATTCTTCAAAACCCGGAAACCATAATGAACCAGATGCAGATACAATCCGTGAGAAAACATCAGTTTTGCAGGCTGCGTATATGGCAAAAAGTCCGGCAAGAGAATACCCGGCAAGTGCCAGATATGAAGGTTTTGCCCCCATTGAATCACAGACAGACGGAAGAATCTTGTCTGTCAAAAGCGAAAGATATGAATCTGCTCCTCCGGAAAATCCGCCGTCATTTTTGTATAATGCAGGGCTTTCCCATGGAGAAAGTTCATTATTCCAGTCCAGATTGCTGATTGCTGCAATGCAAAAAGGCGGACAATTCAGTTTCTGGCATTCATTCCATACTTCTTCGCCTTCATTCCCGTAAGTGTTAAGAATTACAAGGGGTGAAGAAGTATTTTCCGTGCCGAAAAGTGCTATCTTTTTGTCTTCAATTTCAAGCGTAGTCATGTTTTTCTAGAAATTACTGCCGTTCCAGCCCCAGTTGGTCGTTCCCCAGTAGGAAACATAGATTGCGTTACCTGGGATTCCAAGTTCTTTTTCAAGGATATCGCATAGTTTTGCAGTCATTTTATCGCTTGCGCCGCCGTCAATGCTTCCGAGAACCTTTACTTCAATATAAGCGCCTTTTTCAAGCTTTTTTCCGCCAAAGTAGAGATCCTGTTTATCAACCAGATTAATCATCAGATATGATTCTGGTTTTCCCATTATACTGATAGCTTTTCCAAATTCGGCCTTCAAAACGTCTCTTTTTTCTGCAGGCAACTCCATAGTCACCTTAGCTTCAATCATTGGCATGTGATTTCCTCCTGATATTTTTTTATTATATCACAATTCTCTTGAAATACACTCCCCCGTTCTGTTTGAGCCACTTATTACATCGTTTATAATCCGGGAAAATCCGCAGTACTTCATCATAAAACTCTTTTGAGTGATTCATGTGCCAGCGGTGGCATAGTTCGTGCACCACTACACTATCAAGGATTTCCGGCGGCATCAGCACCAGAAGGCAGTTGAAATTGAGATTTCCGTCTACAGAACAGCTTCCCCATCGCGACTTTTGCAGGCGGATAAAGATGCGGTTGTAGGAAATTCCGGCCATTTTAGCGTAGTACTCTACCCTTTGCGGAATCACCACCCTCGCCTTTTTCTTGATCTGCATGATATCTTCTTCTGTAAGCGGCCCCATGGAATCAGCCAGCCTCGACTGCTTTTCTACTTTTTCAAGCTGCTTTGTAATCCAGTCTTTTTTCTCGCGGATAAAGTTTTCTGCCACGAATGTCGGAGTTCCAAGCGGCATTTTTACGATGATTTTCTTGTCATCTGCCACCTGAATACTCATTGAGCGTCGTCGGGATTTCTGGATTACGTAGGTTATTTCCATGGGACTGGTTTACTTTTTCTGAATTCCGCAGGCTGGACCTGCCAGTTGAGCAGCTTTCTTTGCTTCTTCTTCTGGATCATTAAGTATATCATTGTATTCAGGGTGTTTAGAAAACCATCTGATGGAATATGAGCAGGTTAATTCTGCCTTTATCCCCTGTTTTCTAAGCTCCTTTGCAACATATTCAGTGATTTTTCCAGCAAGCCCCTGCCCGTTCATTTCTGGAGCTGCCTCAGTATGAACTAGATTTACAAGACCTGTCTTTACTTCCGGGTATTCAAGTATAGCAATCTTTTTGCCGTTATCGTCTTCAATCCATGTTTTATTGTTTTCTGATTTGTAAGTCATACAGTAAAGATAATAAAAATCCTCTAGTAAGGTCAAATGGGAAAAAGCCTGAAATGGTTTTCCAGTGATTAATCAGGCCGGCAGCTTTCATTTTGCTAAGCTCAGCACTTACGGCAGAACGGTCTCCCTCAAATAATCTGCAAGCTGCCTGTACAGCCTGCGTATACGCCACCGTTCACCGGGATTTTATCAGGAATCACATTACGCTCGTCGGCTGTCCAAAACTAGATGAAGGCGACTACACAGAAAAGCTTACAGCGATTATAAGTCAGAACAACATAAAGAGTCTTACTATTGTGAGAATGGAAGTTCCCTGCTGCGGAGGACTTGAACGTGCTGCTTAAAGCAAGCGGAAAATTCCTTCCCTGGCGCATCGTTGTAATCAGCCGGGATGGTGAAATTCTGGAATAAGACCTGATGCTTTTAGTGCGGCACTTCAACTTCATTTGCTGATACATATTCATCAATATCTTCAATATCCAGAACCTTGTAACCAGCATTTATACAGAAAGCTGCAAACAATCCGTGACCTGTGATTTTCTTGCCAGAGAAAGTCCCGTCATAAATCTGCTTAATTCCGCAGGAAGGACTCCTGCTTTGGAGAATTATCAAATCAGGATTTTCTTTCTGGACAATTTCAAAAGCTCTTTGAGCACCGAGGGAAAACTCTTTTGTGATATTTTTACCTTCAGTGTTCATAACATGGCCGTCCACAATTTCTGCAGAAGGACGAGGAGTTGGAAGTCAGCCCAATACCTCAGGGCAGACTTTTATCATCTCGTGAAATTTCAGAAAATCCATCATCTTCTGATTAAGATTGTTTCCGCCGTTATATTTGCAGTTATCACCGGCAAGACAGGCACTGACTATTACTTTCATCTCTTACTCGTTAATTACATAATAATTACTACTCTATCAGTTCTGTACATTCCTTC
>JAFOSK010000010.1 GCA_017392945.1 Treponema sp. | reverse complement strand
GGACCACCCTTCGACAAGCTCAGGGACCACCCTTCGACAAGCTCAGGAACCGCTCAATGACCAAATATAATAACCATTTCATTATATAGTTTTTTTTAATTTTAGTCTTTAGTTGAGAAACTAATATATGGTAGTTTTAAAATGATTTTAAATTTCAGTTACGAGTGATTTCAAATCATTTTTTGGATTTTTCACCGCAATCTGAAATTCATCTTCGTAAATTATTTCGCCTGGTATTTCTTCTGTTTCAGTTTTGTAAAGCTGAAGGCCGTACTTTTTGCACATGTCTCGGTAAAAACTCATCTGATTGTAAATGTCTTTTCCCTGTTCAGTGTCTTTAAACCAGGTTACAGCCTTGTCTGGATTTCCGTCTTTGTAATAAGGAGGAACCGGAAGCACTCTTTCAAAATATTCCCGCTGCTTCCAGTATTCAGCGATTTCTTCTTCATTCATTGTTTTTGATTCAACAAGTTTCCAGACGGCAACAAAAATACCATAAGGCTGCTGAGTTTTCCATGCTATATCAGATGAGTGGATGCGGAAATAGGTCATAACCTATAACTCCTTTCTAAACAGCATCGACTTAAAAGTTTCACTTCCGTCAAGCTTTTGATATTCACAATCTTTAAAATAAGTCAGGCCAAGTTTTTCCATAACACGACGGGAACCGATATTATCTACACAAAAACTTCCAGTAATTGCTTTTACAGAAAAATTGGTACAGGCGTATTCAATAATTTTTGAAATTGCTT
This sequence comes from Treponema sp., assembly GCA_017392945.1. GTDB lineage: Bacteria > Spirochaetota > Spirochaetia > Treponematales > Treponemataceae > Treponema_D. The sequence continues at coordinate 22,473 of JAFOSK010000010.1, read as the reverse complement.
CTGTGGTATAACCATGATGCCAATAATCAAAAGACAGATTATAACCAATCATCCATTCATCGTTTTCTTTTTTATAAATTCCACCGCTTCCAATCAGCGCGCCGGTTTCTTTTAAAACAAATCCATAATCAATGTTATTTTCGTTTTCATACAGCATATTTATCCAGGCAGCTGTGTTTTCTGTACTTTTATGAAGCGGATAAATCATGTATTTGTTTACGCGGGGATCGCTTGTCCATTTAAAACAGGAATCAACATCATCCAAAGTAAGAGGACGAAGAATCAGGCGTTCAGTTTCCAAAACTGGCGGATAGATTTTTGACATAAACTGGTCTCCATATTATTTTTATTATTCAAATCAAAAAAAAAAGTCCCTTCGACAGGCTCAGGGACCGTAAAAATCATTTTTCCAAACTAAATATCCAAATTAGCGTAACTTGAATTGCTTTCAATGAACTGGCGGCGAGGTTCTACTTCTTCGCCCATACATACACTGAAAATTTTATCAGCTTCTACTGCATCTGGAATTGTAACTACGCGCATCTTGCGGTGAGCAGGATCCATTGTAGTTTCCCAAAGCTGTTTACCGTCCATTTCACCAAGACCTTTATAGCGCTGAACATCTGCTTTATCTCGCTGGTCACCAAGAGCATCAAGAGCGGCATCGCGTTCTGCATCGCTGTAACAGTAAACAGGTTCCTTCTTTCCAAGCTGAACTTTGAAAAGTGGTGGCATGGCAAGATATACATAGCCATTTTCAATAAGAGCCGGCATATATCTGAAGAAGAATGTCAAAAGCAAGGTGCGGATGTGTGAACCATCGACATCGGCATCGGCCATGATGATAATTTTATGATAGCGGAGTTTTTCGATATTAAAGTCTTTTCCAAAACCTGCACCAAGAGAAGCGATTACAGGTTCAAGCTTATCGTTGTTCATTACTTTTTCAGGACGAACTTTTTCAACGTTGAGCATTTTTCCCCAAAGAGGAAGAATTGCCTGAGTTTTTGGATCGCGTCCCTTCTTTGCTGAACCGCCGGCAGAGTCTCCTTCGACGATGTAAACTTCACACTGTTCAGGATCTTTTAATGAACAGTCAGAAAGCTTTTCAGGAAGACCAAAGCCATCACTCATTGTCTTTTTGCGGCTTGCATCTTTTGCCTTGCGGGCTGCAATTCTGGCTGTAGCTTCTGCAATTGCTTTTTCAAGAACACCTTCAAGAACTTTTGGATTCTGTTCAAAGAAGATTGTAAGCTTTTCTTTTACAAGTGAATCAACGATTGTGCGGACTTCTGTATTTCCAAGTTTTTCCTTTGTCTGTCCTTCAAATTCAGGTTCAGGAACTTTCATTGAAAGAACTACAACAATACCTGAACGAACATCATCACCTGTAAGGTTTTCGTATTTATCTTCTTCTTTTGCAGCCTTGCTGTCCTTTACAGGCATTTTTTTGAGCATTTTTGAATTTGCTGCAAGTGCCTTGTTCAAAACGAATGTAAGTGCCGACTTAAAACCTTCAAGGTGAGTACCACCGTCGCGGGTATTAATGTCATTTACATAAGTGTTAATATTTTCATCAAAACCGTCGTTGTACTGGAAAGAAAGTTCAGTTACAACGTCATCTTTTTCACCAGTAATATAAATCGGATCAGCAGGAAGATAGAATTTTGAATGTTTTGCGGCATTCAATTCTTTTACATACTGATTGATACCGCCTTCAAACTTAAGGATTTCTTCTTTTGGATTTTCAAGGCGTTCATCGCGGAAAATAATTACAATTCCGCTGTTCAAAAATGCAAGTTCACGAAGGCGTTTTTTTAGAACATCATAATCGTGAACAACAGTTTCAGTAAAAATTGTTGCATCCGGCTTCCAGCGGATTGTTGTTCCGTGTTCTGTTTCAGGAACATCACCAATAATTTCTACTTTTGTCTTTGGAATTCCACGGGCATATTTTTGCTGATAAATGTGTCCATCACGTTTTACAGTTGCTTCCATCCAGTCAGAAAGAGCGTTAACGCAGGAAACACCTACACCGTGCAAACCGCCGGAAACTTTATAAGAACCTTTATCAAATTTACCACCGGCATGAAGTCGAGTCAAAACAAGTTCAAGGGCAGAAATTTTTTCAGTCGGGTGAATATCAACAGGAATACCACGACCGTTATCTTCAACACGAACAACATCGTCTTTTTCAAGTGCAACAACAATCTTGTCACAATAGCCGGCCATAGCTTCGTCGATTGAGTTATCTACAGTTTCATAAACAAGATGATGAAGTCCGCGTGGACCTGTAGAACCAATATACATACCAGGGCGTTTTCGAACTGCTTCAAGTCCTTTTAATACCTGGATATTACTTGCACCGTATTCTGCTGACATTTATTTTTCCTTATTACGGTGATTTCGACAGTCTCAATCACCATATATTTTTTTCAATGATTTTATTTACGATGATTTCAACCAATTCAATCATCATACAGAAATGCAATATTATATGAATATAATTTAGTAGATTAAAGTATAGAAGAATTGAAAAAAAAGGTAAAGGCGGTTTATACTTCCATACTATGAGCGAAAATAATCTAAAAGAAGTATGGAATCTTGCACTTAATCAAATTGAAGAAGAATATCGAAATACAGGTAAAGAACTGGACTTTAAGCTCTGGTTCAAAATGACATATCTTGAAGATAATATTCAGACAATCAAAGTATCTGTACCATCAAGCTTTATGTGGCAGCAGATGATTACAAAAGACATTGTTAACGTAGTAAAAGAAAAAATAAAGAACCTAATGGGTCTTTCTGATCTTGAAATTGAACCTGTTATAAACGAATCTCAAATTTCAAATATTTCAGAAGAACCTGAAAAAATTATAAAAACTACATCTGCTAAAAAAACTGAAGAAGTTATTCCAAAAAGTGAAAAAAATGATTTCACTGCCCCACCATCTACTCCAAAAAATAAAAAATCAAAGCCAAATAATTCTACTCTTGATGAAAATTTTACGTTTGAAACATTCATTCCCGGCGAGGGAAGTTCAAGTAAATTTGCATATAACGTTTCTCTTTCTGTTGCAGATAATCCTGGAATAAAAGCAAACCCTGTACTTCTATATGGAGGCGTAGGTCTCGGAAAAACTCACCTTATGCAGGCTATAGGTAACAGAATTCTTGAAAATTCTGACGGAAATTTAAAAATCTGTTACATTCAGGCAGAATCTTTTCTTAATGAATTTACTTCTTCTTTGTTAAACCGTAATTCTGACAAATTTAAAAATAAATACAGAAATCTTGATGTACTTCTTCTTGATGATATTCACTTCCTGCAAAATAAAACTGGTATTCAAGACGAACTTTTCTATACATTTGAGGCTCTTCACAAGAAAAAGGCTCAAATGATATTTACCTGTGACCGACCCTTAAAAGAAATTCAGAACATGGCTGACCGTCTTGTAAGTCGTCTTGGAAGCGGAATGTGTCTTGATCTGCAGCCGCCTAACTACGAAACAAGAAAAGCTATTCTTCAGAAAAAACTTGAAATCAAGAAAAAGGATCTTCCTGAAGAATTTATTGATTACATTGCTAAAACCGTAGAAACAAATATCCGCGACCTTGAATCTGCTTTAACAAAAGTCCTTGGCTATGTTGAATTCATCGATACAAACATAACTATTGAAAATGTTCAGCAACTTCTTTCAAATCTTTACAGTTCTCCAGCCGTTGGAAATATTTCCATTGAGAATATCCTTAAAGTTGTTGCAGATAACTACAATATTACGGTTTCTGACCTGAAGGGAAAAAAGCGCGATCAAAAAGTTTCTACCGCAAGGTTCATTGCAATATATATTGCACGTGAAATGACTGAATATTCATTCACTGAACTTGGAAACGAATTTGGAGGAAGAGACCATTCTTCTATAATGCATGCTTACAACAAAATAAACGAAAGAATTCAAACTGATTCTTCTTATATGGCTCGCATAAAAAGTTTGATGAATGACGTTAAAAAGTTTAAAAGTTAAAGACAAATTTGTTTATATTATGATAAAATAATGTGGATAAGTTGTGAAAAACTTCTTTGACTTATAGAAATTTGTGAATTTGTAGATAACATGTTCATAAGAATTCAGTTTTTATAAACTTAACAAATGTTTGTAATAAAAGAAAATAAATAACTTTTCCACTTTAAACACTGTCTTATTATTAAATTTACTAAATTTATAAATTTAATAAATTTTAAGGATGTTTATAAGAAATTAAAAAAGTAAATTCAATAGGAGTTTTTATATGAAATTTTCATTTGATCGCGATGCAATGATTAAGGAAATAGCAATTGCACAAGAAATTATTACAAATAAAAGTCCAATTTCTATTCTTTCAAATGTACTTTTAACAGCAGCTGACAATACTCTTACAATAAAAGCTTCTGATACTTCTGTAAATTATATAACACAGCTTCCAGTAGATATAACAGAAGAAGGAAGCACAACAATATTCTGTGATAAATTCATGAGTATTCTTTCTTCTTCTCCTGCAGGAGAAATTGAATTTGATCAGCAGGATATAAAGGTAACAATCAAACCAGTTGCTAAAAAAATTAAATTTCAGCTTAAGAGCATTGCAAGTGAAAAATTTGCAGAAATACCACAAGCCAATGATGTTCCATTCTTTGAAGTATCTTCAAAAGATATAAAAGAAATGATTCAGCAGACAATTTTTGCTGTTTCTAATGATGCAAACAGATATTTTATGACAGGTGTTTATTTTACAAAGAAAGAAAATAAATTTGCCATGGTATCTACAGATGCAAGACGTCTTTCTTATGCAGAAAAAGAAATTGATGAATCAATAAATTTTGAACCAGCAATTGTTCCGACAAAAATATTAAAGTGTATTCTTAAAAATGCTCCAGATGAAGGAAATATTCAACTTGCAATTGTTGATAAGTTGATATTTGTTCGTTTTGGAAGCTATGAATTTTCTTCAAAACTTTTGGAAGGACAATTCCCTAATTATCAAAAAGTAATTCCAGAAAGTCAGGCTCATTCATTCCAGGTTAATAAGAATGATCTTGAAGCTGCTCTTAAACGCATTGAAATAATGGTTGATAAGAAAGTGAACAGAATTTTGTTTACTCTTACAGATGAAACTCTTAAGCTTACTTCTCCTGAATCTGAACTTGGTACAGCAGACGAAGAAATTCCATGCCGCTACGAAGGAGAAGAAATTACAATTGCTCTTAATAGCAGTTATGTTTCTGATCCTCTTAAGAATATTAAAACAGAAGAAGTTGTTTTTGAATTTACAGAAGCAATGAAGGCTGTAACAATACGTCCGGAACCGGCAGAAGATTACTTTCATATTGTAATGCCAATGAATTCTAACTAAGTTTTATAAAATTTAGAGATTAGATAAAAATAAAAAATAGCGCGAATAAAAAAAAATCTGTCTTAAACATTAGGTCGTGCTGCCATGAAAGAGGCAACTTATATAGTTCTAAGGCTCAACAGTATGTAGCACGCTAGAGTACGGTTTTGACAGATTTTTTTTAAAAGTAAACTAATTTTTAATTGTTTTCTGAAACTCGACATTCAGGCCTTTTAGATTTATATTCAATGTATGCCGTTTCTTTCTCTTTCTCTATTTAATTTTAGAAACCTCAAAAATGACAAAATTGATTTGTTCTCAAAAGAAGTTTTTTTTGTAGGGGAAAATGGACAGGGAAAAAGTAATCTTTTGGAATCCCTTTATTATGCGGCTTACGGTTCTTCTTTCAGAACTCATACTGATTCTCAAATAATAAAAGAAAATGAAGCAAATTTTTCTATCCGGGCAATGTACACTAACGACAAAGAAAGTACACAGCAGATAAACATTATTTATGACAACGGAAAAAAAACAATAGAAAAAAACGGAAAGCGCATAAAAGACAGAAAAGAACTTATTAATACGATTCCCTGTGTTGTTTTTTGTCATGATGACATGAAATTTGCAACCGGAGAACCGGAATTCAGAAGATTTTTTTTAGATCAGTCACTTACAATGTATGATGCTCTCTATATTGACGATCTAAGAAATTACAGAAAAATTTTAAAGACAAGAAATCTTCTCTTGAAAGAAAATAAATATGACATGTTAGATATCTATGACGTTCAGCTAGTAAAAAAAGGATTGGAAATTCAAAAAAAGAGAAAGATAGCAATTTTTCAATTCAATGAAATTTTCGGAAAGTTATATGAACAGGTTTCTGGAATAGATGGTGTTTCAATTCAATATGTTCCTTCATGGAAAGAAATTCCTCAGGAAGTAGGAACAAAATTTCCAGATGAAGAAACGATTCTTTCGCGTATAAGGGAAAAAAGGGAGCAAGAAAAAATTCTTACCACTACTCTTTCAGGACCTCATAGGGATAAAATTATTTTTATGAGAAATGGAAATCAATTTGTAACGACTGCTTCTACAGGACAATGCCGTCTTATAGCTCTTCTTCTGCGTATTGCGCAGGCAGTTTATTATACACGTATTACAAATTCTAAGCCTGTTCTTCTTATGGACGATGTAATGCTTGAGTTGGATCCTTTAAAAAGACAAAGACTTACTGCTATGCTCCCGGAATATGATCAGCTTTTTTGTACTTTTTTACCGGGAGAACCATATCAAAATTACAAGAGAGAAAAAACTAAGGTTTATCAAATAAAGGACGGTGAATGGAATGAATAGAGTAGAAATTGTTTCATGCAAAGAAATGATAGATCTTACCTGGGCTGGAATTGAAAAAGCAACTCTTGAAGAAAACAATAAATTTTATAAGGCATGGAAATATATAATAACAAAAATAAATGGATGCGGTCAGAATTTATATGATCATTCAAGAATAATAGATTTGAAAAATGGAATTCTTTTAATTGAAACTGATCATCCTGGATGGACACAGCTTATGCAGATGTATTCTAAATTCATATTACGTGGATTAAAAATGAATATGCCTGAAATAAAGGTTGATTCTCTTGCCTTTAGAGTTAAGGGAAGCAAAGCAGAACTTTCTTCTGATTATGATTCTCTTTTGAAATCAGATATGGAAAAAGAAAAAGAGAAAATTTTAAGACAGGAAAAAGTCCTTAAGAAATATGATAAAAAGGACGATAAAGATAAAGCAGAAAATTCACAGGAAATTCCTGAAAATTTACTTAATATGTTTAAAAGCATGAAAGAATCGATGTTGACCAAAAACGTTAATAATTGATATATTAGTTTACTATATTTTGATATTTTATAATTCGCATAAAATATACGGATTTTATTTATAAAGGAGCATTGGACTTATGTTACGTACATACCAACCAAGCAAAGTTAAACGCAATAGAAAATTTGGTTTCAGAGCACGAATGGCTACAAAAGGTGGACGCAAAGTACTTGCACGTCGTCGTGCAAAGGGTCGTGCTAAGCTTTCAGTTTCTGACGAAAAGAAGCCTTACTGATATTGATTAGGGATGGAAACAGACTTGATTAAAACAGGATTTTTTAAACGTGAAGAGCGGATAAAAAATCCTGTAGCATTTAAGAACCTGTTTAAAAACGGAAAAAAGGCAAGTATTTCCGGTGCAAAGATTTTCTATATGGAAAATGGTACGGAAATGAACAGAGTTGGTTTTCCTTTGCCGCGCGGATACGGTAACGCGGTGCAGAGGAACTTGTCAAAACGTTACAGCCGTGAAGTCTATCGTTTATTAAAAACACATCTGAACACCGGATATGATATTCTTTTACTCGTTTATCCTGGAAATGACTCGTTCAGCACGCGATGTGTTCAATTTCGTACATTGTTTCAAAAGGCAGGATTATTGAAAGAATGAAAAAAAATCTTGTGTTTTTTTTCTGTTTTTTTATCCGCATTTATCAAAAATATATTTCGCCTTTGCACCCTGCTTGTTGCAGATTCACGCCGACGTGCTCTCAATATGCTTTGGAAGCAATTCAAAAATATGGTCCTGGTAAAGGCTCTTTTCTAGCAATCAAACGAATATTACGTTGTAATCCTTTTTTTAAAGGAGGCTATGATCCTGTTCCTTAAACATAAAAAAACGGGAATATTGTAGCTGGTGGGGGAATTAATGAACAAAAATACTGTTATAGCAATGATTCTTTCGACTGTCGTAGTTTTGGCATCAATTTTTATACAGTCAAAATTTTTTCCAAATTCAATAGAAAAATCGAAAACCGAATCTAATGATGCGTCAGAAATGATGGTTACTGAAACTGAATCAACAGAACATTCAGATACAAATCTAGTGTTGGCTGATGAAAGTTCAGATGTAAAAGAAGAAAAAATAATTACAATAACCACAAAGAATGCAGAAATAGTTCTTACAAATCGCGGTGGTGATATGATCAGTTATAAACTTCTGAATCATATTGACGTTGATACAAAAGATGGCGTTCAGATGGTTGATAATGTTTCTGCAAAAAACAGGGCATGTGCTCTTGCTTTAGGAAATGCAGAAAGTCCTATATTGAATGAATTATTCAATGTAGTAAAGGAAGACGAGTATACTTATCTGTTCACAAAAAATTATTCTTCAAAAAATGAAGACGGAACTGTAAGCAAATTTATCATTGGAAAAAGATATACTTTTGATCCTGAAAGCTACATGTTCAAGATGGATATCCTTGTTCATGGCGACAAAATAGAAAATCTTGCTTATACATTAAGAACTTCTCCTCAGATTGGACCTCATTTTAATCCTAAGCTTAACAGATATGAGAATCGACAGTTTATTTCTTATAATGGCGGAAAAGCTAAACGTCAGGTAATTGGAAATAAACAGTTTAAAGTTTATGGAAAAGAATACATTTGGAACGGTATTGGTGGTAAATATTTTGTAGAATTTGTAATTCCCGAAAAATCGGAAAAAATGGATTTTACACACTACTCTACTTTGATTGAAACCAATGATTACGCAAATGCACAGGCAATTCTTGTAAGAAAGGCCTTTAGCGAAGATGATGTAAAAGATACCTATTACATGTATTTTGGTCCAAGAGATGAAAAGGCTCTAAGAATATTTAATGTTGCAGAAAAAAATTCATGGAATCTTAGCGGATTAAGACTTAACGAATGTCTTAATTCTAACGGATGGCTTGGTTGGCTTGAAACTGTTCTTAAATGGATTATGGAAATAATCAACAAGTTTGTTCATAACTGGGGAGCTTCAATCATCATTATGACAATCTTTATTAAGCTTTTGATGTTTCCTTTTACAAGAAAACAGTCGCTTGGAACATTGAAAATGCAGCAGATTCAGCCTAAAGTTCAGGCTGTTCAGGCTAAATACGCAAATAACCAGCAGAAAATGCAGGAAGAAATGGCGAAAATTTACAAGGAAGCTGGATACAATCCGATGAGCGGATGTCTTCCAATGCTTGTACAGTTTTTGATACTTTTTGCAATGTATAATCTGTTCAACAACTATTTTGAATTCCGCGGTGCTGAATTTATTCCTCATTGGATTGAAGACCTTTCTTCTGGGGACAGTGTTTATACACTTAAATTTGACATTCCGTTCTTTGGAAATCAGATTAGGATTCTTCCGTTTATTTATCTTATTTCTCAGCTTTTGTTCGGAAAGATTACAGGAAACGGCGGAACAACAGCTCCTGGAACAAGTCAGGCACAGATGCAGATGATGATGTATGTAATGCCTATTATGTTCTTTGTTCTTTTTTACAATGCTCCGTCCGGACTTCTAATTTACTGGACAGTCAGCAACGTATTCCAGATGGGACAGCAGATTATTATTAATAAGACAATGAAACAGAAAAAAGCAGAAATGGCTTTTAATGCAAAGAAATAATTTAATTTCATGGATGAGTAAGAATCCATGAAGTGCCGCTAACGCGGGATTTATAGGAGATATAAATGACTTACGAATTTGAAGGAAAAACAGAGAAAGAAGCTATTGAAAACGCTGCAAACGAACTTGGACTTGAGAGAGACCAGTTTGACGTAGAAATTCTTGAAGCTCAGAAAAAGTCTCTTTTTAAGAATGGCTATGTAAAAATTGCTGTTCACACATTGGAAGATGAAGAACAGTCTTCTCAGCATTCTATGATGACTTCTCAGAAAAAGATTATAGCTGATCCCGTTCCACAGGGTGATTTTGAAGAAAAACTCATTGATTTTATTCAGACTGTCGTTACAAAAATGGGTTACGATGCAAAGGTTGAAGTTGTTTTCCGTGAAGAAAAGAAACTTGGACTTAAATTGAATTCACAGAATTCTTCAATTTTAATTGGACGCAAGGGAAAGAATCTTGATGCTCTTCAGCTTCTTGCTAATATTTATGCAGGTCGTCTTGGACACGAAGAAATCCGCGTTATTCTTGATACAGAAAACTATCGTATCCGTCGTGAAGAATCTTTGGTTCGCCTTGCATATACAACAGCAGACAAGGTTCACCAGTCACATAAATCAATTTTGCTTGAACCTATGAATCCGTTTGAACGTCGCCTTATACACACTACTTTGAACGATATTCCAGATATCGATACAAAGTCAGAAGGAGAAGGACTTTACAAGCAGGTTCGCGTAATTTACAAGGGATTTGAAAGATAATTTTAGATCCTAAAGATTTTTATAGGAGAAAACATGAAGAAGGTTCTTTTTGTACTTTCATGCTTATTTATGGCTTTTTCTGTTTTTGCGCAGAATGATTTAAATTCTTATGTTAATTCAAAATATATTGGTGCGCTTAAAACTTACGGAAAAGTATCTGTTATTCATGAAAAGAATGATAATGTAATCACAATGGTGCCGGAATGTGAGTATTCAAGCGCAATTAAGGCTGACCTTATTTCTGCAAATGGGGATGGGGTACCTTTTCTTGCTGAATTTATTTATCTGATTCCTAAAAAAGATCTTACAGACGATATTTCAAAAGTAAATATTGATTCAATTTCTGTGCTTTTCAGATCAATAAGCAAAATGCAGGGAATGAAGTACATTCATAACGGAGGACGCTCGGATGTACTTTACAGCAAGTCTTATGCAATTGCTAATGTTGAATCTTTTACACCTGTTGCTGATCCTATAGCAGTGCCTGCTGACGGACTTGAAGTTTATGCTTATCAGCGTGATCATACTTTTGGTGACACAAAGTACAAACTTACATATAGGCAAAAGAACAATATTCTTTGGTCAAACTTTCTTAGCCAGATTCCAATGGGAATGCTTGGAGTAAAGGCAGTAATGGCAGAAAATATGGAAACTAACGTTCTTTGTATTGATATAGGAGATTCGCTTCTTCTTTATTTGAATGCCGATGTAAATGCAAAAAAAATTATTGGAATTCGTGGTCAGATTGAAGATTCTATGACTGTTCGTATGGATGCAATTTATAAGTGGTTCATGCAGCAGTTCAAATAAAAATAAGGATGATGCAGAGATTTATAATCGCTGTAAAAGAATGATATGAAAAAGATTATTTTGTCGGCACTTTTTGGTGCAATGATTTTAATGAATGGAGCTTGTGGCTCAAAAGGAAAAGCTATGGATTCAATTAAGGGAAAAGACGGATTGTTTGCAATCATGGAAACTTCTAAGGGTGAAATTGCCCTTGAATTGTACTACAAAGATGCACCTTTAACAGTTTGTAATTTTGTAGGATTGGCAGAGGGAAAATTGGATGCTGCTAAAGGAAAACCATTCTATAACGGACTTAAGTTTCATCGTGTAATCAAGGACTTTATGATTCAGGGTGGAGATCCTCGCGGTAACGGAACTGGCGGTCCTGGATATAAATTTGCAGATGAAGAAGTTCCTTATAAATTTACAGAACCTGGATATCTTGCTATGGCTAATGCTGGTCCGGGAACAAACGGTTCTCAGTTCTTTATTACTCATGTTCCTACAGAATGGCTTAATGGAAAGCATACTATTTTTGGTCATGTTGTAACAAAGGCTGATCAGGATGTTGTAAATGCAGTTGCTCAGGGAGATGAAATTAAGTCGATTAAGATTGTACGTCAGGGAGCAGATGCAGAAGCATTTACAGCAACACAGGCTGATTGGGATAAGTACAACAAGGAAGCTTCTGTAAAGGCAGCCGCAGCTAAGGAAGCTAAATACAAAGCTAAGATTGAAGAAGTAGAAAAGAAATTCCCAGGATTTGAAAAGTCTGCTGAAGGAATTTATTACAAGACAACTAAAGAAGGAAGTGGCGCTAAGTGCGGTAAGGGAAAGCATGTATACGTTGCTTACAAAGGATATCTTGTAGACGGTACTGTATTTGACCAGTCTGCTGGACGCGGTGACCTTGATTTTAATACAGGTGCCGGACAGATGATTCCTGGTTTTGATATCATGGTACAGGATATGAAGAAGGGAGAATCCCGCACAATCGTTCTTCCGCCGGATATGGCTTATGGTGAACAGGGATATCCTGGGGTAATTCCACCAGCTTCTTACATAGCATTTGATGTAACATTGAACAGATTCTAATATATTCAAAATTTGATAGAAAATGGTTTCGTTCTTCGAGATGATTGGGGAGCGGAACCATTTTTTTTTGCTATGTCCGGTGGTTTCGAGGGCCTCAACCACCGCGGTTTAGTGCAACTATCATATCTTAGCACAACTACCAAATTTTAGCTCAATCAAAAGGGTATAGTTTTATAACCAGTTCTTAGCTTGAGCAACATGTTATAGCTTAATTATCAATTTTCAACTTAGTTATGTAGCTTTTGTTTGACCATAGAGCTTCTTCGCAACCACCGCGGTTATTAGCATTGATTAAAAATTCAAGCGGAAGACTTTTGAATTGCGTTCTGGAGTCCAGAGGGCACGGCGCTCTTCTGGTAAGGATTCTACTGTGTCTGGCTTGAATCCTAGATGTTCGAACCAATCGCTGGTTCTTGTTGTCAGGATGAAAACGCTGGCTTTGTTCTGTTTTTTTGAACGGTCTATGAGGTAGTCTACAAGCTTTGGTCCAATACCTAAGCTGGAAAAATTTTCGTCAACTGCTATTCCGGCAATTTCTGCCTGACCGTCTTTGTATTCGTGGAGAGCCGCGCATGCGCGGATGCAGCCGTCGATTTCGTAAACAATGTAGTCGGAAAGTTTTTCTTCCAGGTCGTGGGATGTGCGCGGCAAAAGTATTTTTTTCTGGATGAACGGTGTCATTACAGAAAGAACAGCAGGAATATCTTGAAGCTGCATTGGGCGAAGTCCGCCGTAGTCGCGGGAATAGATCATTGTGCCGGAACCAAGATCACTGAATATTTCGCATGGGAGAGCGCCTTCTAGAGAACCGTTCAGAATATGGGAGCGGATAACGCCATTCTGACAAGCCTCTCCGGCGGCTTTTAAAAGCGAAATGATTTTAAGTTTTTTTTGGTTGGCGTTTTTATTGTCTTCCAAAAAAATCTTTAGTTCTTCAAGATCCATGGCCGGAACATCATCAAATTCAGAAAAACCTATTTTCTTAGAGATAATAAAATCTTCTTTTGTAATTTCTGCATTTTTTGTAAGAAAAAATAGTTTGTCTGCCTTTAGATTGATTGCAATCTGCTTGGCAAGACTTACTGAAGAAATATTGTATGGCTTGCCGCTGGAATTCCATCCTATGCATGGGAAGATCGGGACAAAGCCGTTCTGCAGCGTGTTCAGAATTGCTTCTGTCTGGAGCTTATCTATCTCGCCGGCGGTTCCGTAATCTATTCCGTCTATTACGCCCTTTGAGCGTGCACGAACCCAGTTACCGATTGTAGCTGTAATCTGGTGGGCGGCAAGGCTTGTCATCACTATGTTTGAAACGTCGAATGCGGCCATTTTTATAAGTGGCATTGCGTCTTCTTCTGTTATGCGGATTCCGTTCTGGTAGCGGCAGGAAATGCGGGAATCGCTTAAAATCTGATCGATGCGTCTGCGGGCTCCAGGAACGATGACGACTTTGAGGCCCGACTGGTGGATGAGAGCTATGTCCTGCATGTGGCTGAGGAACAAAGGTGAATCGATAACTTCGTCGTCAAGGTAGATGACTACGGTCGCGTTTTTGAATTTGTTGGCGTAGCGGAGGACGTCGCGGATCTGGTTTGCCTTTATGTTTCTTGGGTTTTCCTGCATGAAATAATTATACAGAGATTGAAGGGGAAAAGTCGAGATTAAATATATTTTTTTAATTTAATCTTAAAATCTCGATTTTTCCCTTGAAGTCGAAGACAGGAAGGGAGCCGGGTTGATTTGATAGTATAAAAAATAATTCAATCTGGTTATATAAGAAATATGTAGGAATGGATATATTGATGATATCACATTGCTGCGGGGGCGTTATGAAAGGGTTAATAAAAATTGTTTCTATAATTGGTTTGATTGCGGTTGCCGGGATTATGGCGGGCTGTTCTAAGGCGGAAAATGAGCTTCATGTCTATTCAATTATCCATGAAGAAGAAACAAAAGCTTTGACTGACCTGTTTACTAAAAAAACGGGGATCCCTGTTTTGTTTTTAAGAGCTTCAACTGGCGAGCTTGTAAACAGAGTGATTTCGGAAAAGGATAATCCACAGGCAGACATTCTTTTGGGCGGTGCGGTGAACTATCATATTCAGGCTGATGCGGAGGGTGCACTGGAAGCGTATGAATCTCCTCTTGAAAAAGGAATTCCTTCTTATGCAGTTTCACCTAATCACACTTATACAGGATTCTGTGTACTTTCTCTTGGAATTGGAATCAACAAGCCTAGATTTGAAAAGAAATTTCCTGGAACTCCGGTTCCGCAGACTTGGGATGATTTGATTAATCCGACATTTAAGGGCGAAATTGTCTTGACTAATCCAATTGCTTCTTCAACTGCATATCTGTTTGTTCAGAATCAGTTGCAGAGGCTTGGTTGGGAAAAAGGCTGGGAATATCTTTCTGCCTTAACTCCGCTTGTAGGTCAGTTCCCGGACAGCGGAAGTGCACCGGCAAAACTTTTGGGTACGGGCGAATATGCAATCGGAGTTTCTTATCTTCATGCCATTGCAAAGTATAAGTCAGAAGGCTTTGAGCTTGAGGTTGTTGCACCTCCAAAAACTGTTGGAGACGTAGACTGCATTGCAATTATGAAGAATACAAAGCATCTGGAAGAAGCAAAGAAATTTGTTGATTTCATGCTTAGCAAGGAAGCACAGGAACTTATGAGTTCAATTGATTTTACTGTACCTGTAAATCCAGATGCTAAGGGGGCAGAAGGAAGCGTTCCGGTAAGTTCTCTTGATTTGATAGATTATGATGTAAAGAAAGCTGCAGAGCAGAAGGAAGAAGTTCTGACTTTGTGGAGTAAGCAGGTTAAATAGTGCGTTTTAATTCGGAGCAGAATAGTAAATCCTTGTTCACTGCATGGATTATTGTTCTGCTGTTTTTTATTTTTTGTATCGGATTTCCTCTTTTGCAGGTACTGCTGGCCGCCACTCCTAAGGATTTTAAGGCGGTTTTTTCGCAGAATATATGGCATCAGATAATTTTTAATACGGTTTTGGAATGTGTCTGCTCGGCTTTTATTTCTGTGGTGGTGGGCTATCTTTTTGCCTATGCCGTTGTAAAGGCGGACATTCCTGCAAAGAAGTTTTTTTCTGTACTTCCTCTTGTTCATCTTGTTACGCCGCCGTTTGTAGGAGGTCTTGCTTTTATTCTTCTTTTTGGGCGGCAGGGATTTATAACTCATACTGTGCTGGGGCTGAACCTATCTTTGTACGGGTTCTGGGGGCTTTTGATTGCACAGGTTCTTTGCTTTTTTCCAATGGCATATTTAATTTGCGCTCAGACTTTGCGTGGAATAAATACAAATTTTGAAAAAGCTGCCAGAAGCATGGGCGCAGGAGAGCTGAAAATATTTTTTACCGTTACCCTGCCCCTGAGTTTTCCGGGAATTCTTTCTTCGTTTTTATTTATTGCGGTAAGCGTTTTAAGCGACTTTGGAAATCCGTTGATTGTGGGCGGAAGGTTCAGGGTGCTGGCGGTTGAAATTTATACGCAGCTTACGGGCTGGCTTAATGTGAGAACGAGCGCGGTTTTGGGAATTGTGCTTATTATCCCAAGTGTGATTTTTTTTGTATTACAGAATAAAGTTAATAAAAAAATAGAGGAACGCACTGCGGGAATAAGTCAGAAATCTGAATTTGAAAAAAGTTCGTGTCCGCTTTTTGCAAAAATAATTCTGACTACGTTTGTAACGGTTATTTCGATTTTTATACTTGCGCAGGGAGCTTCAATCGTTGCGGGAAGCTTTCAGAAATTGTGGGGAATAAATAAGGCGTTCACATTTGAGCATATAAAGCATACTGTTCAGTATACGCGGGAGCTTAAAAACTCTGTAGGATTTGCGCTTATTTCTGCAATGATAAGCACTGTGATTGCGAGCGTTTCTTCGTATATTGTGCACAGAACGGATGTTCCACTTAAGAAAACGCTGGATATTTTTGCGCAGATTCCATCTGCAATTCCGGGAAGCCTTCTTGGGCTTGCGATTTCTTTAAGTGCGAACACGCTGAAATTTAGGAATTCAAATGTGCTGATTGTAGTTGCCATGACGGTTGCGTTCATGCCGTTTGCCTACAGGATGATTTCTAATACCTACGGACAGCTTAAATATACATTGGATGATGCGGCGCGCTCACTGGGCGCAAATCAGCTGTATACGCTTTTAACTGTAATTGCACCGGTTTCTAAAGGGGGAATTTTCAGCGGATTCATTTACGATTTTATTCGTGGGGTTGGAACTTTAAGCGCGGTAATCTTTTTGGTTTCGTTTAAAACGCCGCTCGCTTCTATTGAGCTTATAAATCTTGCTGAGCAGGGAAACTGGGGTTCTTCCTGTGCTCTGGCTTTATGTCTTACTTTGATAACGTTCCTGATTCTAGGTTCGGGTCTTTTTATAAATATGATGATTTCTAAAAAACGGGAGAAAATAAATGGCATTTCTTTCTTTAAATAATGTTTCTTTTTTTTATGGGAAATCAGAAATTATTAGGGATTTTAGCCTGGATGTTGAACAGGGAAGCTTTACGACTCTTTTAGGTGCCAGTGGCTGCGGAAAGACTACCCTTCTTCGCCTTATAAGCGGATTCTTAAAACCGACGGAAGGAACTGTCAGCATAAACGGTCAGGTTCAGAACGAAATTCTTCCTAACAAGAGGAAGATAGGGATGGTTTTTCAAGATTATGCGCTTTTTCCGCATATGACGGTTGAACAGAATCTTTTGTACGGGCTTAAACTGAAAAAAGGCGAAAAGCGTACAAAGGAGCAGAATGCGGAACTGGTTCAGAAAACTGCGGAAAACTTAAATTTGCAGAAGCTTTTGAAGCGCTACCCAAGTGAACTTAGCGGCGGCCAGCAGCAGCGCGTTGCTTTGGGAAGGACGTTAGTTCTGGAACCGCACATTCTTTTGATGGATGAACCTCTTTCTTCGCTGGATGCAAAGCTGCGTCTTAAGGTACGCGAAGAATTAAAGGAAATTCAGCAGCGGCTGAAAATTACGACTATTTACGTTACGCATGATCAGGAAGAAGCGCTTAGCCTTTCCGACAGAATTGCGGTGTTAAGGCACGGCTCATTGCTGCAATACGGAACTCCGGAACAGATTTATTTTGAGCCGAAAGACAAATATGTTGCGGATTTTGTGGGCCGGGCTAATTTTATAAGGACGGGAAACGGCGATGGGGGCGGTGAATTTTTGGTCCGCCCGGAATGGATTGCCCTCTCTAAAGGAAAGAACGGCGCATCTGCGGATTTTACAGGAACCGTTGTGTCTAAGGAATTTTTGGGAACATTTTTACGCTACAGAATAAAGTTTGAAAATCAGGAAATTGTGGTTGACCAGAACCCTGTAAGCACCGAAGCAATTGCGACCGGAGACAAGGTTGGAATAAAAATTCTTAAGAAGTGGGAAATTAAATAATTTTGTTTTTTTCTGACTGGGCGCGGGCGGCTTCGGTGTTGGTTTTGCTGTAGACGCAGCCGCAGTATTGCTGACGGTATAGGCCGTATTCAGTGCTGAGAGCAAGGCTACGTTGGAAGCCTCCTTTTTTCTTAAAGTCGGAAGGAAGCCATTTTGTTTTGGCTGGAACGGTGCCGAGTGCGGCGGTCAGTTCGAGCTGCATTCCGATTGTGTTGATTTTTTCGGCGTCTTTGAAGGGACTGATGCTTAGTGTTGTGCAAAAATAGTCGAAGCCGTGCATAACGGCATAGCTGTAGGCGCGGCGGAGGCGGAATTCGTAGCAGCGGCGACAGCGTTCGCCCTTCTCTGCTTCGCGGGCAAGTTCCGGGGAATTTTTTATGTCTATTGCGCTGTAAAAATCTTCCGGGTTGTATGTGTCTTCTACAAGTTTTACGGAATTTTTAAGGGCTTCGGGGAAGCGCGGCAGAAGATTTTTTAGTTCGTTCAGTCGGCGGAAGTATTCTTCTGACGGGTAAATATTTGGATTGTTGTAAAGAATTGTAATATCGAAAAATTTTGCGATGTACTCGATTACGTAAGAAGAACAGGGACCGCAGCATGCGTGTAGCAGCAGAGTCGGGCGCGTGTTGCCTAGAGAAGAAATGAGGGTGTCCAGCTGTTTCTGGTAATCAATTTTTTTCATTTGGTGCTAGAAATTATAATCGTATACTCTGGATGTTGCAATTGTGCTGATGGTGTCTGATACAGCCGGCGCCGGCATGGAAGGGGCACCGCAGGTGCTTGCGGAGCGTAGCGGAGCAATGAGCGGGAGCGGAACCCTGGAACGCCGGATTGCGGAGGAGTTTCGCCTTGAAAAAAGAAAAGAGGGAATTTTAAAAATTGCTATCTGAGGAATGATGTGTTAATCTGAAATCAGGTAAAGATACATTGGAGGCAGATATGAAGATTGCGTTTTTTGATACACATTCTTATGATAAGGCTTCGTTTAAAAAGGCTAACGAGAAATTTGTGTATGAGATTGATTTTAGGGATTATAAGCTGAATGAAAATACGGCTCAAACGGCAGCAGGATTTGATGCGGTTTGTGTTTTTGTAAATGATGTTGTTAATGCAGATGTTGTTGCACGCTTAAAGGATGCAGGGGTTAAGCTGATTGCGCTTCGCTGTGCGGGTTTTAATAATGTTGATTTGAAGGCGGCGGCTAATGCTGGAATTAAGGTTGTGAGAGTTCCGGCGTATTCTCCGTATGCGGTTGCTGAACACGGAGCGGCTTTGCTTATGGCTTTGACACGGCATATTCCGCAGGCATATTTGCGCACGAAAACTGCGAACTTTAATATTGAAGGGTTGACGGGCCGCGACCTGCACGGGTTGACCGGCGGTATTCTGGGTACGGGAAAAATCGGGCAGATTATGGCTGGGATTCTTAAGGGATTCGGCATGAAAATAATTGCCTACGATCCGTACCCGAATGAAAAATGGGCTTCTGAGGCTGGTGCTGTATATGTTAGCAAGGAAGAGATTTTCCGCCAGAGTGATGTTTTGAGCTTGCACTGCCCTCTTACGGAAGAGACTAAGCATATTGTAAATCATGATACTATGAAGATGATGAAATCTGATGCAGTGATTATAAATACTGGCCGCGGTGCACTGATTGATTCCAAGGCTCTTGTTCATGCGCTTAAGCATGGTCATATAGGCGGAATCGGTATGGATGTGTACGAGGAAGAAAGCAAGTATTTCTTTAGTGACTGGTCTACTGACATAATGGCGGATGATGTTTTGGCAAGACTTTTAACGTTCCCGAATGTAATCATAACAGGTCATCAGGCATTTCTTACAACGAATGCTCTTAAGAATCTCGCGGACACAACGTTAGAAAACGTAAAAGCGTTTGCTGAAGGAGCGGAACTGGTGAATGAGGTGAAATAATCTTTATGAAATCAGTGTCTGTTCAGATAATTAATAATTGCTTTGATAAGTTTAATTCCATAATGGAGAAGAACAATCAAGAGTAACACCGATATTACGAGAGCTATTAGTATACTAATCATAAGGCAAACTCCATAAATAATAAGCGGTACGGTCATTGACAGCGTAATTTGAGGTCATTGAGGCTCTCGAAATGACCGCCGAAATGACCGCTCGTGCAAAAAAATACGGTGGTTTCGGTACTTCGACAAGCTCTCTAGCTGCTCAGTAACCGTAAAACCACCGTACCTCTTTTAAATAAATCTCTACTCTTTTAGCAGATTTCGCAGTTATCTGATTTTACAGTTGTGATTGCTTTTCCGTCTGCTACGAGTTTTACACCGGCAATCTGGGCTGTGTGGTCTTTGATTTCGTAGTAGCACTTGCAGAACTTGTCGATGTCAATTTTTGCAGGCTTCTGGAAAGATGGATCTGCGCCTTCAAGAACAACCTGTGTTCCGGCTGGAGCCCAAGGAGCTGTCAAAAGTTCAACCTTTTCTTTGCCGTCTTCTGTGTAATCTGCTGCAAGAAGCATACCGCGGCTTTCAACGCCCTTCATCTTGCGTGGAGCAAGGTTACTAGCGATGATTACATGCTGGCCAAGAAGTTCTTTTTCTTTAAGATATGGGCGCAAGCCTGACTGAATGATTCTGTCTTCTCCAGAACCGTCATCCATTGTTTCAATATAAAGCTTGTCGCCCTGTGGGTTTGTTTCTACCTTTTTGATTACAGCAACCTTGAGTTCAACGTGTTCATTGAAGTATGCAACCTGATCTTCTGCAAACTTAGGACCTTTTTCCTGAGCAGGAGCTGGTGCTTTTGGTGCAGAATTTTTTGCAGCAGGTTTTTCTTCTGCCTTAGGTGCTTTCTTTTCTGTTTTTGGAGTAAGCGCCATAAGTTCTTCAAGGTCAAGTTCGCCACCAATAGCAGGAACTGTGATATTCCAGTTTTCAAGAACCTGAGGATGGATTTCACCGAATACGCCAACCTGTTTTCCGGCAACTGTTACAGCTGCCTGGCGACCAGGAATAAAGCGTGCGTCGTTAGATTCAACAACTTCGTATTTGTGATCAAGGAAGTAAAGCAATGAAGAAACTTCTGCAGCTGCGTTGTTGAAGTTTGCACCGGCGCCGGCTGTTACAAAGCCCATGCACTGGCGTGTGCGTGTACCGGTGTTTTCTTCTTCGCAAAGATATGCAACTTTACCGATTTCAAAAATCTTATGTGGGTAGATTGCATTTGCAGATTTGCTTTCTGCGCGAAGAAGGCTGCTCAAAATGTCAGAGCGAACGAACTGGTAGTTTTCGCTCATTGGGTTTGCAATTTCAATTACGCGTGCCGGGTCAATAAGCATGTTGTCAATGAAGTCTTTCTTAGAGCCAACATAGTTAAAAATCATTTCCTGGTAGCCAAGACCAACCATGAGAGTCTTAGCTTTGCGCGAATAGTAGGTAATCGGCAAAAGACGGCCGATAGTAAAGTCATTTGGAGTTTCAGGAGTATAAGTTTCAAGCTTAGTTCCAATCATAACGTCTTCAATGATGTCTACTTCATGAAGGAAGTCGTTGCGGTATGGAGCCGGGCTGAGAGTGTATTCATTGTCGTCATCGGCGATTTTCTTTGAAACTACTGTTGAACCCATGCGTGTGAGGGCATCCATGATAGTTGCATCGTCAAAGTTTGTTCCCAAAAGCTTATTGATGTGCTTGCGTGTTGCCTTTGTTGTTGGCTGGAAGTAGAACGGAGCAACAACGTTTTTGCCAAAGCAAGTGTCATAAGGATGGCGTACTTCAACAGGTTCAATGGAATAGCCGCAGTCTGCAAAGTCACATGCAACAATGTTTGCTGCGAGCATAAGGTTTTCCATGTTGTCGCCGGTAAGTTCTACCATAAGGCCTGTGTCGCCAACCTGTACGTTACCAAGAGTAGCGCTGTTGATGATTGGAGCCATAGAAAGAACTTCGTTTGTATCGTCTGTGAACAATGGGAATTTCTTGAAGTCCTGAAGAATCCAGCCAAAATCCTTTCCTTTTGGATGGTCAGTAAGAATCTGGCGGCAAGTCATTGGCTGTTCAAATGTCAAAGGAACAAATGAAGTCTTGTCCGGGTCTACAGCCTTGTAATGGCAAGGGAATTTAATTTCAGAAACGCGGTAAACGCCCATAGAAATAGACTTGCGTTTGCGTCCAAAGTTCCAGCAGAGTTTTTCCTGAGTCTGAATGATATCCTTAAGCATAGGATCATCAATTGCCTTTCCGTTGATAATGAAAGCAACCATGTAAGGACGGATATCTTTAAGTTCCGGGTCAACTGTAACATAGCGGCCCTTTGTGTCTTTAACGTTGTCTTTTGTAGAAAGGAATGCAGAATAGTCAGTTCCTTTTACACCGCGGTGAAGTCTGAGCTGGCGTGCAACACCATTTGTAGACCAAAGGTCAGGGCGGTTTGTATCGTTCAATTCGATTTTGATTACGCGTTCGTTTTCTGGCTGTGTTGTATCAGGCTTTTCATCAAGTTCAGCCTTTGCATATGTAAGTTTCTTTTCAAGTGTTTCGTAGTCGTATTTTT
>JAFOSK010000122.1 GCA_017392945.1 Treponema sp. | reverse complement strand
TTATCTGCAGCTGCTTTTCCGACTGGGTATTATATATATCCACAAGCCGTTTCATTTCAGACATTGTATCAATTATCATGTAAGTGTCAAATACTTCTATCTTTCTTTTTTCAGAAAATTTGCTTATTTCGTCTTTTGTTACTTCATATGTAAGACCAGCCCAATGCGCAATATCAGAAATTGTAGCATCAATACGGATATCCTTGTCAGATTTCGACTGATTAGGATTCATTTCATGCAAGAGCAGGAATACATCTGCAATACGGGCCTGAGTATCTTTTATTACAAGAACCTTAAATCTTCTGTGCTGATCATAAATGCGCTTACAGAAGAGCTTAAGGAGATTCAATGCCAGCTGAGGATTACCTGTCACAAGAGTTTCAAAATTTACCTTGCTGAACTCAAGACATTTTACAGAAGTCTTTGCCATACAAGTTGCAGAACGCGGAGAATTATCAAGAATCGCCATTTCTCCAAAAAATTCACCGGCACGCAATATATCAAGATTCTTTGAAGAACCATTAACACACTTTAAAAGCTGAACCTCACCTCTCTGGATCAGATAGAAAGTATCTCCTGGTTCATATTCAGAAATAATAACCTGACCAGGAGCATATTTTTTTGCAAAACGCTCGAAAGCCGGTAGTTCAAACTGCTTTAAAGCTCCGTCTCCTTCCTGCGAAAATTCATCGTATACAGACGGGTTTCTGTCTATATGAGCCTTTGACTCTTTGAACATTTTCTTAATTTCATCTATACAGCCAGAATTAGGAAATCTTTGTACAAATTTACTGCAAACATCGTAGCAAGAAATATATTTTTCATCTTCATAAAACGACCGCGCAACAGAAAGCATCCCCGTGATCTGATTTTCAGGAGAACTCTGAAGGATACTTTCAATTTTTTTATGTATCTGACGCAGCTGATTTGAAAATACACGGAGCATTTTCATGATGATCTGCTTGTTTCCACTGAAATTCGTTTCAAATTCCTGAACTGTAAGACATACAACAGTACTGTCGGTATCGGCAGTTGCCGTTTCCTCTCTAGGGAAACGGCCCAATGCAGACTTTACTCCGAAAAATTCACCCGGCTTTACAAGATTCACAACGGATGACTGTGTTTCCGGATCAACAGTGGACAAAGAAACACTACCCTTTTGCAAAATAAAAATACGGTCGTCTTTGTCGCCTTCAAAATATGGAATAGAACCTTTTTTATAGGCAATAATTTTTGGCATCAGTTTCTCCGAAATAAAAAGAAAATCTAAAGAATCTTAACAATTGTATCATAAAAATAAATTTTATGCTATGTTTAAAATATGATTGATTTGCATACCCATACCACAGCATCAGACGGACAATATACCCCTTCCGAATTGATTCACAAAGTTGCAGGAAAAATTTCCGTTCTTGCAATTACAGATCATGATACTGTTTCAGGACTGGAAGAAGGAAAAAAAGCCGCCGAAG
The DNA here is from genome assembly GCA_017392945.1 of Treponema sp. Classification (GTDB taxonomy): domain Bacteria; phylum Spirochaetota; class Spirochaetia; order Treponematales; family Treponemataceae; genus Treponema_D. The sequence goes on along the minus strand of JAFOSK010000122.1, from coordinate 34,274 downwards.
AATGCGGATTAACGCTTGTCCAGGGAATAGAACTGAACATCCAACGAACGGGCTGCGAATTTCATCTGCTTGGTCTTGGATTAAACGAAATTTCCCAAAGCCTTAAAGACGTAATACAGGAACTTATTGACAGCCGTGACAAACGTAACGTTAAGGTTGTAGAAAAAATGAACGAAACAGGTATAAAAGTTACAATCGAAGAAATTCAGGCAGAATTTGAAGGTCAGGTTTTAGGCCGCCCGCATTTTGCACAATGGCTTGAAGAACATAAATATGTAAAAACACGTCAGCAGGCTTTTGACAAATTTCTTGCACGCGGCAGACCCTGGTATGTAGAACGAACCGGTGCAGACTTGGATAAGTCAATAAAAGCGATTTACGATTCCGGAGGACTTCCTGTAGTAGCCCATCCCATGTCCCTGTATCTTTCCTGGTCAAAAATTGAACCGGTTTTTGAAGATTTTAAGGCAAGAGGAATTGCCGGAATGGAATGCTTTCATCCAGGAGCAAGAGTCGGAGAATGCCTAAGACTTCAGGAACTGGCAAGAAAACTGGATTTATTCGTAACGGCAGGAAGCGATTTTCACGGCGAAAAAATCCGCGCAGACCGGAAACCAGGTCATACATGCGGCGGCAAAAAAATTGAAGACCGATTTTGGTTTGAAGAACTGCTGCCGGCCTTGGAAAAATACCGTACAAAATACAATGGATGAAGGACATAAAGAAAATGAACTTTCCAAATGCCTGAAATTGCCGTCACGACAAGCGCAGTACAGGCAATTCCCATTCCTGACTATTTTTTTCATTTTTTTTTCTTAAAATGCATATTTCTGCATGAAACCACGAATAAATTTCCAGAGGTATTTTATGCAGATCTATTCATTTTCTCCATTCGGATACGAAGGTTCCCTTGTCACAGTTGAAGTTGATATAAGACGTGGAATTCCAGCCATTGATCTGGTAGGACTTGCAGACAATGCGGTAAAAGAAGCCCGCGAACGCATGCAGGCCGCCATACGAAATTCAGGATTTGAGTTTCCGCCAGAACGCGTACTCATAAGTCTTTCTCCTGCCGATCTAAAAAAAGAAGGAGCCGGCTTTGATCTCCCGATTGCCTTAGCCGTACTCAACGCTCAGAAACGGCAGTCTGACAATAACCTTAGCGATGCAGCATCGCAACAGATTCTCGTCATGGGAGAACTTGAACTCTCAGGGAAGATACGGGCTGTACGAGGAATTCATGCGGCGGCTTCTACCGCTGCTGCCGGAGGAATAACCATGTGCATTGTTCCTGCCGCAAATGCCGACGAAGCAAGAGAAGTTTCTGGCATGTCTGTTTTTGGAGCAGAATCCTTAGAAGACGCTTTTTCCGCCCTGAACAATCAGGATGTATTTTCTAAAAAAACTTCTCGGGCTTCGGACATTTCAGCTTCCTATCCTGACTGCGACTTTACAGATGGAATTCCGTTCTGCAAAATAACAGAAGCAATTGAATTTTCACATATAAAAGGACAGAAAAAACTTATAAGAGCTCTTCAAGTTGCTGCTGCCGGTGGTCATAATGTCCTTGCAGTAGGAGCGCCTGGATGCGGCAAGACAATGGCTATGCAGAAATTTCCTGCTCTTCTTCCGGCTCTGACAAAAGAAGAAATGCAGAGCGTTTCCAGAATACATTCCATTGCAGGCCTTATGAACCCCTCAAAACCGCTCATCTGCCTTCCGCCGTTCAGAATGCCTCATCAGACAGCCAGCATAGAAGGATTGTGCGGAGGCGGCCCGCAGTGCCGTCCCGGAGAAATCTCTCTGGCACACAACGGAGTCCTTTTTTTAGATGAGGCTCCTGAATTCAAATCTTCTGTCCTGCAGATGCTCCGCGTCCCGTTAGAAAGTTCAAAAATTTCTATATCGCGTGCAGGCCGAACGACTGTTTTCCCTGCAAATTTTCAGCTTCTTATGGCTGCCAATCCATGTCCGTGCGGAAACTACGGTTCGGAAACAAAAATATGCCTTTGCTCCGCCCGCTCAATAGAACTCTATTGGAAAAAATTTTCCGCTCCGCTTCTAGACCGTGTAGATATAAGAGTCTACGTAAAAAATGAAACAGACAACAGCACATCGCAGAAATCAACATCAACAGCAGAATTAAGAAAACAGATAGCAAAAGCAATAAGTATCCAGCGAAATCGTCAAGGCAAAAAAAATGCAGCCATGTCTCCTTCTGAAATTATACAATTCTGCAAAATAAATGAAGACTCGAAAAAATTATTGGATATATCATCATCAAAATACAGTTTTTCACCAAGAGCAAATTCAAGCATACTTAAAGTTGCAAGAACAATCGCCGATATGTCAGGAAAAATCAGTATAGATAAAGAAGATTTGAGCGAAGCAATAGAATTAAGAAAATCCTTCTGTAATTTTATGGAACTTACATAAGGGATAAAAAAAGGCCTTGTTTTCACAAGACCTTTATACCGGAGAAGAGACTTGAACTCTTACGCAGTCGCCCGCAAAAGATTTTGAGTCTTTCGTGTCTACCATTCCACCACTCCGGCAAGCTCAATTACTCTAACAGATTTCCAAGTCTTTTTCAAGTGTTTTTTATTCGATATAATAATTTTTAGTATTTTATGGACAAAATAAAAGAAAGAGCAGAACAGATATTAAAAAACGTTTTTGGATATGACACTTTTCGTCCTCTCCAACTGGAAATTATAAGAAATGTTCTGTCTAAAAAAGACACTATGGCAATAATGCCTACCGGTGGCGGAAAATCAATGTGCTATCAGATACCAGCGCTGATGTTTCCGGGAATAACAATCGTTGTATCTCCTCTTATTTCGCTGATGCAGGACCAGGTTTCGTCATTAGTAGAAAACGGAATTCAAGCAGTTTACCTTAACAGTTCTCTTGAATGGACAGATTATCTTGATTCAGTAAAAGAATTGAAAAAAGGAAACATAAAACTTGTATACGTGTCTCCAGAAGGACTTTCAACAGGAAGGATGCAGAGCATTCTTCACGACTGTTCAGTACCGGTAAGCTGCATAACAATTGACGAAGCCCACTGTGTTTCAGAATGGGGACATGACTTTCGTCCTGATTACATGAACATAGCAGCAGTACGTGCACAATTCCCAGAAGCAGTATGCCTTGCCCTTACTGCAACAGCAACTGTTCATGTAAGACAGGACATAATAAGAAACCTGCGCCTAAAAGCCCCTGTCCTATTCACAGCAAGCTTTAACCGTGAAAACATATTCCTTGAAGTAAAACAGAAAAAAAATCCTCTGAACCAGATAATCGAATGCCTTGAAAAACATAAGGACGAAAGCGGAATCATCTACTGTTTTTCACGAAAACAGGTTGATCAAGTTTATGAATCTCTTGGAACGCTAGGCTATTCAGTACTCAACTATCATGCAGGGCTTTCAGATTCTGAGCGCGCAAAAAATCAAGATCTATTTATAAAAGATAAGGTCCGCATTATGGTTGCAACCGTAGCCTTTGGAATGGGAATTAATAAACCTAACGTACGTTTCGTAATTCATCATGATTTGCCGAAATCTCTGGAAGAATACTATCAAGAAATAGGAAGAGCAGGCCGCGATGGACTTGAAAGCCACGCACTTCTTTTATACAGCCCTGGAGACATTCACAAAATAAGATTTTTCTTTCAGGAAGCAGCCGATCCTGAGAAATCAGAAATGCTTTTGCAGGGAATGCTCAACTACGCAAAAAGCCGTACCTGCAGGAGAAGCCAGCTTCTTAAATATTTCGGAGAAACATTCGACCCCTCCGGGGAAAAATCCGATGTATGCTGCGACATCTGCTCAAGCGATTCAATACCAGAAAATGACCTGACTATTCCAGCCCAAAAGTTCATGAGTTGTATGGTTCGTCTTCAGCAAAGATATGGAGCCGCGTATATAATCGACGTTCTTATGGGATCCCGCCAAAAACGCATCCTGGAAAACAACCACAATCAGCTATCCACCTGGGGAATCGGAAAAGACCTTGACAAAGAGCAATGGTTCGAGCTTTCTGAGCTTCTTATTGAACGAGGTTATATTTTAAAAACCGGCGAATACAACATACTTATGCTTACAAATTACGGAAAAAATGTCCTTGTTAACCGTGAAAAAATCATGCTTCCTATGAATATTACAGCAGGCAGAATTCTTAATATGCCAAAGCCACAAAAGCCACTGTTTGCACTTCACAAAAAAGGTGCTTTTGCAAAGACTCTCAGTGGAAAAGACCTGGAATTGTACAACAGAATTAAGGAATGGCGCTTAAAACAGGCAGAAGAACAGAATGTACCGCCTTATATTATCTTCGGCGACAAAACACTTGAAGAACTGGTTGAAAAACACCCGGTAACAGAACGCGAACTTCTAGGCATATTCGGAATCGGACAGGCAAAAGCAGAAAAAATCGGTTCTCAGCTACTCCGCTTAATTTCCGACAATTCATAAAAAAACCCCTAAAAACCGAAGTTTTCAGAGGCATTATATATAAACGAGCTGCGGCTTTGCCAAGACCAGCTCGAAAAAAAAAGGATTGCACTAAGCAATCCTATAGGTGTGGATAGGAGTTGAACCTACCAATGACGGTTTTGCAGACCGATCCCTTACCGCTTGGGTACCACACCATGTGATAGATACTATAACATTCATCAAAAATCTTGTCTAGTGCTATAAGCCGTGTTTTTTTAAATACAGAAAATTATTTTTTCAATATAGGACAAATTTCAATCAAAGATTCGTATACCGCCTCTTTTTCTTCTGGCAAAATAAAAACAAATGTTACGATCCCTTTTTTCACAGTTTGAATTCTTAAAATCCTGGACGCATCTTCCTGCAAAACAGAACAATCCGGTTCAAGGATAGAAAACATTTCTGGGATAAGAAGAAAATGACCGTCTCCTACAATTCCTTTTTCATAAAGACCTGCAAAAGAACTTAAAGACGCGTCTTCAGAACTCATCGCTGCAGCAAGAATTGCCGTAAGACAGATTATAAGATTTACAAAAAAGCCAAAATCCCTGAAAAAAAGCAGAACAAGCACAATACCGGCAATCACAACGCAGAAAACCTGCATTCTTGTATTTTTTTTTGAAACGCCAACACGGACCTTTCCTAATTTTGACAGAATATAACACCTTCGGATTGGAACTGTTACAAGTATCGCCAGATAAACAATAAAACATGCAAAAACAATCAGCGTTCTTGAGGTAAAAACATTCATCTTATTTCCTATGATTTCATTTTACTATTAAAAAGCCAAACCGACAAAGCCTTTTTTGCAGATGAAAATGCCAAAGGAAGTCTGTTCACGTCATCTTCTGTTTCAACCTTGCATGCAAGAAATCCCGTAACTTCGCTTTGCTGACCACGCAGTTTTTTTATAAGCTCATCTACGGAACCAATTGAATCAGGTACAGCCGCAGTAAAAAACAAATCACATGTTTTGTAAGCAATGTTCTTATATTCGTAATCATTAGGAAAGCTGCAAAGATAAGAAACCGTTTCTACAGACAATCCTGTTTCTTCGTAACATTCCCTCTTTACAGCCTCTTCAGCCGTTTCATTCTGATCAATAAATCCGCCTGGAAGCGCAAGAAATCCTTTTCTAGGATCTTTTGCTCTTATTTCAAAAAGAACATTATTTTCAGAATCTGCAATTACAACGCCAACAGCACCAGCAACGTTATTATACAAGTCAAATCCACAGTCACTGCAAAACCATTTTTTATTCTGAAGATATTTTATATTCTGCTTCCCGCAGCTTGGACAAAAATTAAAATCATTTCCGCTCATTTTAAACCTCTGGCTGCCATTGCATCAGCAAGAATATTCGCTTTCTTTATAGTTTGAATTACAAGCGGAACAATCAAAGGAATTACAGCACGTATTTTTCTAATAATTCCCTTTGCTTTACCAAGACCGCCACGGACCAATTGTGTTTTTATTATGCACGCAGTCTCTTCTGCTAGAAGCGGAAGAAACCTGAATATAAGTTCTACAAGAACAACCGCATACCTGACCGGAAACCCAGTTTTCTTTAGCGGATAAAACAATTTCGATACGCTGTCTATAATATCATCTTCTGTAACAGAATTTGTATATGCAAGAATAGCACAAAGAGCACATTCTGTGTGAAGCAGAGTTTCCATACATACAAGAAGTTTTTCAGCAGTCAGGCTGAAACCGAATTTTGAAAGGATAATAGTATCTTCAGGGCGAGTAACACCGAATAAAATTTGAAAAAACAAGAAAACAAGTATAAATGGGAAAATCTTTACAATACTTTTAAGTACATCTTTTAATGAATGTCCTGCAAGCACGCAATACAAAACAGAAAGAAGGAACATCAAGCCGCACCCTTTTAGCGACCATACAAGAGCCGTACCAATAAAGAATCCGATAAAAAGAAGCCCCCTCAAAATTGCAGGAACTCGTCCCAAAATTCCGTTTCCCGCATTTCTACCAAAAACCACCTTACGGAATCCATCAAGCATAAAAGAATTCGAAATAGCTCTTATTTCCTTTAATCTTTCAGGTTCTATGAATTCCCCTTCTTTTCTACTTTTTCCACCCGTTAGAATGCATCCGTTTTCTATGTGTATTACCCTGTCTGCAAAAGCAGCCTCGTCACGGTTATGTGTAGTAAAGAGAACTGTCCTTCCCTGATCTGCAAGTCTGCGCATAAGGTTCATTATCATGTAACGTGACTCGCCATCCAAAGCAACCGAAGGTTCGTCAAAAAGCAGAATATCGGAATCCAGCGCAATTATGCCGGCCACGGCAAGCCGGCGCTTTTCTCCGCCGCTAAGGCAAAAAGTCTGCCTTTCTGCAAATTTTTCAAACGGTAAATTCACTGCATCCATAGCGTTTTTTACCCTACGCACAAGTTCCTTTCCGCGAAATCCCTGATTTCTAAGACCAAATGCAACATCATCACCGGCAAAATTCTCAAACAACGCGGCATCACAATTCTGCTGGCACAGAACCGGCCGGCAACATCCATGTATTGTTCCGCTCTGAAGACTCAAAAGCCCCGCAAGCAATTCCAATAGAGTCGATTTACCACTGCCGGAAGCACCTGTTAATGCAACCAGAGAACCTGCTTCCAAATCAAAAGAAACATCCTTGAGAACCTTATTCGCACCATATGAAAAAGCAAGATTATTCACATTCAGAGAAACCGTACGCGGTCCGACCTTTTTTACAGTCGATTTCTTTAATTTTTCACCGCATAATTCCAAAACCAGCGATTTATTTGAATAAAAAGCACGGGAAGTTCCGCCCCAGACAATTTTACCTGAACGCATCATAATAACATCTGACGCCCGCTCAACTCCGTAAATATCATGAGTAATATGCAGAATTGTCGTTCCTCGTTCATTAAGTTCATCAAGCAGCTTATATATTTCTTCCCTGGCCTGCTGATCCAGCATTGCCGTAACTTCATCAAGAATCAGAATATCAGGAGAAATAGCCAATATTGAGCTGAATGCTAGTTTCTGCATCTGTCCCAAAGAAAAATCCAAAGAACGGCGATTATAATACTGAAGCATATTTACAGAGCTCAGACTTTCTATAAGCCTTAATTCCACTTCACTGTCAGGAAGACCTTCATTTACCGGTCCAAAAGCCGTATCCCTGCGAACTGAGCCGCATATAATCTGATCCCGTGGTGACTGAAACACAATGCCGACTTTCATATTTCTATTGACTTTCACAGATCCTGACCCCGGTTCCAAAAGTCCTGCCGCAATACGCGCCAGAGTACTTTTTCCGCTGCCGTTCATTCCAACCAAGGCAGTATAACTTCCTTTTTTAAGTTCAAATGAAACATCATCCACTGCCGCTGAAGGAGCATTTTCGTAAGAGAAACACAAGTTATTCACAGACAAAGCATTCACGGTTTATATATTACAACATCGCAGAAGTTTTGAAAATGTTTATAACTTGTGGATAAGTCGGATAAACAGAAGGATTTTTTTTCTGAAAAAAAATATTTTAATTTTTTTTATTATATTTTGTAATTATATGTATAATAAACAATTACAAACTAATAAAATTTAATAAAAAAAAACTCTTTTTAATTTATACACATTTTATCTATTTTTTTGAAAAAATTGTGGATAACTTGTGAAAAAAGTGTTTTTTTTTGTGAATAACCTGTGATTTTATAGTAAAAAAAGAGTGAATAAAAAAAAAGTCAATACCCTGAAAAAATAACATCATTTATATAGTATTGACACGATTTTATTATTTAACATGAATACATACTGAAATAAAAATATGAATTCAGGCTTTTTAGTAAAAAATCGAATAAATATAGAAAGACATAAAAAAAACCGGCCTAAAAGCCGGTTCTTAAGATTAGCCGAGCGATACAACGCCCTGGTCATTTATTGCCAAGATTGACTTACATTCAGAACAGCGGAATCTTCCCGAACGCGTTGCCCTAAGATGCTTGTTGCACATAGGACAGGCAAAAACCTTAGGGAATACATTTTCCGAAACAGGAGCCCCCTGCTTAAAGAATGCAATAGCATCTTCTGTCGTATCCTTAATGTTGAAGAACTGAGAGAATCCCAAAAGCTGGAAAACTTCATATACCTTAGGCTGAATTTCAAGAAGAACTATATCTCCGCCTTTTGGTTTAAGCATCTTCAGGAACGAAGTGAACGATCCGATACCTGTTGAAGACACATAATTCAATGCAGAACAGTTGAAAATAAGGTTTATATAACCAGCCTCAACTACTTTAGTAATCTTCTTTTGAAAGAAATTTGAATTATACGTATCAATATATCCGTTCAGATAAATTCTAAGACCATTCTGAACGGAATCAATTTTTTCAAGAGAAATTTTCAGGCTGTCATCTCTTTCTTCATCAAAACCTGGAACGATATTGTTATTACTAGTCATACTCAAGGCTCCATATACAAGGATTTCAAATCATATCCTTAATATTAATTCTACTATAATTTATTTAATAGGTCAAATTATTCTACAAAAACTTACTGTTATTTCCAAATTTTTGCAAAACCAAAAACACCCGCACATAATTATCGGATCTCATTTTCATTCCTTTACATTTTTCTGTCTATCGATATACTTCTCCTCATGGATCTTAACAAAGTTTATATAATTCTTGATCACCCGGATGAATGCAGGAACATCGGAGCAGCATGCCGTGCAATGGCTAACAATGATATAACCCATCTGCGTATCGTTGGTAACAAAGATGATTACGATATTGAAAAAATTCATGTTCTGGCAATCCATGCCGCCTATATTTATGATAATGCAGAATTTTACGATTCTATAACGGACGCAACAAAAGATTGTGCAATAGCTGCAGGTACTACAAGACGGCGAGGTCAAAACCGCAAAGGCAAACTGCTTTTGCCGGAAGAATTTGCAGAAACCGCCGGAAAAATAACAGGCGCGGACAACATTACTTCTGACGGAACAAACATTGCCGTTGTATTTGGCAACGAACGGACTGGTCTTACAGATGATCAGCTCAAGGAATGCACCATAGGAGTGACAATTCCATCAAGCAGCGATTTTGGTTCTCTAAACCTTTCTCATGCAGTTCAGATAATATGCTACCACTTATTCAGAAAGAAGAACGATTTTCTCACAGGCTATACACCTCTCACTTTGGAGCGTTTGGACAAGACAATATCGTCAATTACGGATAATCTTCAAAAAATAGGATTCTTTAAAGTTGCCGGACGACCTGATATGGAAGCCTTTTGGAGAAGCCTGCTTTCCAGATCCACAATCTCAGAAGGTGAAGCCCAGTATCTAGAAAAAATATTTTCAAAGGCAGCCGGGCTCATAAAAAAGAATTCATGTGCTGAGAAATGACCAATCCATGCAAAAAGACAATGGATTTTTTTCTGCCGGATATTACCATCTGCTTAAGTATATTTATGAAATTTTAAAATCATAACGCTGCCTGTAATCTTAATAAGTTCACCGAATATGTAGATCCACAGCCAGAAGATCTACCGTCTATAAAAGAAGGACTGTTCTGTTCAGAACACAGCAAAAAAACTGTATCCAATACAAAACAGTCCTTCTTTTCATTTTTTTTAGAAAACTAAGTCTTCGGGACCAATTATCTGATCCTTGTTGAGTTCGCAGGTAACGTGCAGGCAACTGTCCAATTGCCTTACATTTCCCGGCCATTCATAGTTTTCCAACCGTTCTAATGCTTCTTTTGAAAAACAGCTGAACGCATAACCTCTTTTTTTTAGAATCGATTCAGAAATAAGCCTTATATCTTCCCTCCGATTTCTAAGAGGAGGAATTCGAATGGCAGCCTTGCGTATCCTGTAATACAAAGCTTCATTGAATTTCTTTTCCTTTACCAGTTCTTCTAAATCTGCATTAGTAGCACAGATTATACGAACATCCACGTGGTTTTCCGTAGTTGAGCCGACTTTAAAAAAGTTACCCGTCTCAATAAAATGCAGAAGCTTTGCTTGTGCAGCCAAAGGAACTTCTGCAATTTCATCAAGAAATAAGGTACCACCTCCTGCCGTGCTGACAAATCCAGCCTTGTTTACAGCCCCTGTATATGCTCCACATACAGTACCGAACAACTCTGATTCCATAATGGATTCCGGAATAGCAGCCATATTTAAGCTTACAAAAGGTTTACCCCTCCGCGCAGATAAATCATGGGCTATTCTGGCCATCAAAGTTTTACCGGTTCCGCTTTCACCAAGCAACAGAATATTTAAATCTGTACCGGAAATTCTTTGCAGCTGAAATTTTACAAGTCTAATCGCCGGAGAATCACCGACAATCCTCAACATGGCAGCATCATCCGATACTGCAGAACAACAATAACTTTTTGTAATCAATTATATCCCCTATTTAATTGATGACAAAAGAAACGGCAAAGCCTTAATTATCGTCTGAAAAGCCTGTAAAATACTAATATCATTATATATTTAAGATATGGTAAAAGTAAAAAGATTTTTAAAGGATTTTTTACAATTTCATGCCAAATTTCATGAGCCTTGTTAAATACCTCTTCGTCAACACGCTTTATTCTTTTTGAAAAGATACCCAGAGAATCTTTATAGTAGCAGAAAATGCTAGAAGAAAACTTATTTCTCCGTTTATAGGCCCACAAAGCGTTTTCTTTTATTCCTTCACTTACAATGACCATTGAAGGAGCTGTTTTATAAATGTTCAGAACTATATCATCTTCCTTGTTTTTTGGATAATATCCCACATGCCGTCCAACAATCTTAAGATGAGGGAACGTAGCCCTAAGATTCCTTTCGGCCACATGCAGAGTCTGCCCTCGGGATCCAAGAAGATATAAAGATTTAAAATGAGAGTCTAAAACAGAAAGAATATTTATTGTCTGCGTAAATGGATTGTATCTTACCGGCACTTCCTTTTTCAGGAATTTAGCCCCAGTCAAAATGCTTTTTGAAACAGGGATTATTAGATCCGCACTCTTTATGAATTCCTGAAATTCACCCTTATGACGGGCACGCAGAAGATCCCATACAGTAAGAAAGACTATATATTTTGCTCCCGGTTTTGCCAGAAGTTCAAGAACCGTCATTTCAAGATCTTCCTGCTTTACAATATCAACCGGAACACCAATAAGATTAATCCGTCTAACTGCCATTTTTACATTTCCCCCAACATTGACTGAACTGCCGCAATTCCGTAAACAGCCGCCGTTTCACATCTAAGTATATTACCAGCAAAATGAACAGGAACAAATCCGCCCTGCACAAGAACTTCCACTTCATCGGGACTAATGCCGCCCTCACACCCTACAGCCACAGCAACACGTACCGTCTCAGAAGTAAGAATTTCCTTCAATCTGCGTGTATTTTCATTACGCTCCCAAAGAACTACGGCAGAACTCTTTTCAGTACAAACATTTTTCCATAAAGCTACAGCTTCTTCAGTAGTAACCGGATCAAGAAGCTCCGTCTTTACAGGAGAACCGCTCTGCTGCCTTGCTTCCCTTATTATGCGTTCAATCCGCTCCTTTTTACCGGATTGCAAAGCCATCACGTTTTGTTTCTGGGAATAGGATCCGGCAACCGGTACGATGAACCGAATACCGCATTCCGTTGCCTGCCGCACAATCTGCTCCATTTTGACAGGTTTAGCAATATACTGAAAAAGCCAATATTCAATTCCGGTATATTCCATTTCCGACTCAATTTCACCAGCCTGTACGCCTCTAGTTATGGAACCGTTCTTTGTATCGGCACAAATTTGAAGAGTTATTATACGGTTTTCTTCATTAATTTCGCAGACAGTAGTATTCTGCAAACTTCCGTCCGGCAGTCGGACGCTCAGCATATCACCGGAACGAAGACGCAGAACCTGCCTTAAATACCGGTAATCCTTGCCGTCCACACAAATAAGACCTTTCCTGTCCGCCGGACGGGACGAAATGAACTGCCGCATTACTGTTTATTCCCAGAATCAGGCGAAACAGTCGGTGCTGTGACGTTCTTTTCACCAGCCTGCTCCGCAGCTTCAGATTCCTGCTGGAGTTCCTTTAACGTCTTTGCTGAGGCAACCAATTCCTTGAAATTCTTTGTATTCTTAAGTACATCCAGTGCCGCATTGAGCTGAATATCATAATCAAGATCATAGATTGCGCCAGTGTTATATCTATTAACCTGCATCCTTACCAGACGGCGCAACAGGCGTTCTTCCAGATTAAACTCTTTTCTAAGTTGCAGCGCAAACGCAGAAATATCAGATTCCGTCATCCCTTCGTGAGCTTCAACGTAGTCCTGAATTTTATTTGATTCTACGAGCGCCACATAGGCCTTCTGAGCCTCTTCCGAAAGTTCCGGATAAGAAACTTCAAGATCCGGCGGAATTCCAATCTTATCGATGTTGGTGTCACTCGGTGAATAGTAGCGTGCAATCGTCATTTTTATTTCTTCATTATTTCCAAGCGGAACAATCTGTTGTACAGAACCTTTTCCGTAAGAGCGTGAACCAACAAGATATGCTACATGATAATCTTTCAGCGCACCAGACACAATCTCACTGGCGCTGGCAGACCCCTTGTTTATGAGAACGACAACAGGGACATCGCGAACAACTGTTTTTTCATGACTTGCAGAATAAGAAGAATTCTGGAATGCCAGCCGTCCTTTTGTAGAAACTATGACACCCTCATCAATAAATTTATCTGCAACGTTAATCGCACTCGTAATAAGTCCGCCTCCATTATCCCGTAGATCGAGTATCATATTTTTGTAATTATTTGACTTAAAATAATCAATTGCCTCTTGAAGTCGCGGAGCCGTATCCGGAGTAAACTGTATCAACCTTACATAACCAGTTTCTCCAATCATCGCATACTTGCAGGTAGGCACTTCAATAAGTGCACGCTTGAGTTCTACAGGGAACCGCAGAGTTTTTCCTCTGAGAATAGTGAGCGTAACAGGCGTTCCTACTTCACCGCGAAGATTTTTAAGTACATCCTGCATTGTCATAGGTTCCGTAGGCTTTCCGTCAATCTCGACTATCATATCCCCGGAAAGAATTCCAGCCTTTGCACCAGGAGTATCTTCAATTGCAGAAGATACTTCTACATAAGCTGGCTTACCCGGCTTTGATTCAAATGCCTTGGAAATCATAAGTCCTACGCCACCAAAATGTCCCTCTGTTGTCTCTGCTAGGTCACGCTGAACAGTTTCATCAAGATAGGATGTATAAGGATCATCCATTGAGGACATAAGCCCCTTCATCGCCCCTTCGTACAAAACCTTAGGATCTATATCATCAACGTAATTCTGCTGTACAAAATCAAACACCGAATTAAATTTCTTCAGATAATAAAAACTGGAGTTTCTCCCCGGCTCAGTAGAAGACTGTGCAAAACACTGAGATGAAATGACAGCCAATATAAAAAATGAAAGAATAGTATTTGTCTGCTTTATAATTTTTTTCATAAATTCATTTTATGACGAAGACAGAGTTTTTTCAAACATTTACAGTACTTTTTCGCTATGTTATAATCAAATTATGCAGATTTTACCAATAGCAAGCGGAAAAGGTGGAGTTGGAAAAAGCCTTCTTTCAGCAAACCTGGCAATAGCTCTCGGTCAAGCGGGAAAAAAAGTCGTTCTTGCCGACCTTGACCTTGGAGCCTCAAACTTACACCTTGCATTAGGACATAACGTAAAAAACAACAGCATAGGAACTTACCTTACGGATAAGTCATCCTTTCAAAGCATTATTGAAGCAACTGAATATGAAAACGTAAGCTTCATTGCCGGCGACAGTCAGATTCCAGGACTTACAACTTTAAAGGCCGCTCAAAAAACAAAGCTCCTCAGGAATTTCCACTCAATCGATGCGGACTTCCTTATCCTTGACCTGGGTGCCGGAACCCACCAGATTATTCTGGACATGTTCCTTCAGTCACCGCAGGGAATTCTAGTAACGGCACCAACAGTAACGGCAACTTTAGACGGATATCTTTTCTTGAAAAATTCTGTTTTCCGCCTTCTGAATACAACATTTAAGCGCGGAACAAGCGGTCACGCTTACCTTGAACAGCTCAAACAGAACTCCGATGCAATGAAAAGCATATACATTCCAAAACTCGTAGACAATCTGTTTGCCGTTGATCCGGTAAATACAGCACTTTTCAAAACCCGAATGAACCAGTTCAAGCCGCGGCTTGTAATGAACATGATTGACGATCCAAAAGATGCCGACCGTGCACAGCGGATCCGCAATTCCTGCAGCCAGTATCTTGGAATGGATCTTGAATATCTTGGACTAATGTACCGCGACCAGCTTCAAGACAAGGCACTTTCTTCAAGACTTCCAGTAATCATTTACAAACCGAACTGCCTTCTTTCGCAGGCAATCTACCGCATTGCCGAAAAAGTCCTTGCCGCAGAACCGCGCAAATTCGACGACGAATTTACAAAGGCAATCGATTCGGCCGCAAGCTTCATGCAGGCAGAAGAAGACGCGAACGAGGATTACAACCTTAAGCTGTCAGGCTTAAACGACCTTATCGGAAGCGGTCAGCTTTCTACCGGCGAACTTATAGACATGATAAAAACCCAGGCCTATGAAATCGGTCAGCTTAGAAAAGAAAACAACCTTCTGAAATCCAAAATTGTAAAGGCCGCGAGCCAGGGCTTCAGACTATAAAATTACAAAAAAAAAAAAGGAAAAACTATGTTTTTATTCGTTAACTTCCCGTCATGGATTCACCCAGAAATTTTCCCAGGAGTCCCAGTACTGGGCTTGCTCCGCTGGTACGGACTTATGTATATCTTTGCATTCGGAACTGCCTACGCAATTCTCAAAAAGACTATGAAAGAAGGCATGCTGAACACAAAAGACTTTACCTGCACAGAAGATGATCTTTTCAGCTTTATATCAACCGGAATCATTTTTCTTCTAATAGGCGCCAGAGTTTTTTCAACCATTGTTTACGACACAAGCGGCATTTACCGCACAAAACCCTGGCTCATATTCTGGCCATTCAACCAATACGGACAGTTTACAGGTCTTGCAGGAATGAGCTACCACGGCGGCTTTATTGGCGGCTGGCTCGGTATGATTTTCTGGTGTATCTGGAAAAAAAAGAGGGTTTTCCAGTGGGTCGACGCAATGGTATGCGCAATTCCGCTCGGCTACACATTCGGCCGCATCGGAAACTTCATGAACGGAGAACTTTTCGGACGAATTACAACAGCTCCATGGGGAATGGTCTTCCCAGGCGCAGAACGATTCAGCTCTAACCTCCCTTGGGTAAAAGAATTCGCAGAATCAATCGGCATGACACTTAATTCGCCAATTGCAAACCTCCCTCGCCATCCAAGCCAGCTTTACGAGGCCTTTTTAGAAGGAATCGTACTTTTTGCCGTTATCTGGTCCGTGCGTAAATTTAAAAAATGGGACGGTATGCTAAGTTCTATCTATATGGGCGGCTACGGACTTGTACGCTTTATCATTGAATATTTCCGCGAACCTGATGCCGATCTTGGCTACCGGATTGCAATGGACAGCTCAGCCCCCATCTACAAGAACACAAACCTTTTAAACTTTTCAACAGGCCAAATCCTTTGCTTCCTGATGATTGTAGGAGCAATAATTCTTGCCGTTTCAACAAAAATCTATTACGGGCGTTCCGGCAAAGCCGTCGCTTCTTCCGCAGCCCGCTGACGCTCGGTCTTTTAAGGGGCAGTGATAAAGAAAAAAAAGTAGTTGAGTAAAATCCTCGGTGGTTGAGCCTGTCGACTCGTAAGAGCACGAAGTAAACCACTTTTTTTCACAACATCACCGCCCCTTAAAATCCTGCCTCCGGCACTGCTCCACACGCTAACGCATCCAGTCCCTGTAGCTGATGCATAATCCACCTACGCCACATCTTTCCAATAATCAGGAATTCTTACAAAGAATACAACCTGAACACCTACGGTCTTTTGAAAAAAAAAGCTGCCTGACGATCGCAACCAGAATAAAAATCCCGGCTCAAGCGTGTACAGCAGCTTTTTATTTATTATCATCAATTAATTTTTTTATTTGTTCAACAGTTCAGCAAGATCCTTAGCCGTAAAATGCAGGTGTTCAGCAACCTTTGCAGCCGGTCCAGATTCACCAAAACGGTTAATGCAGAACAAGTCAGCCTTAGAAGTTGCATAATGCTTCCAGTCAGCAGAAATTCCGGCTTCAGCACATACAACACGTGCAGCACCGCCCAAAAGCTTGTCCTGTTCAGCCTTATCAAGATCATCAAACATGTTGTAGTCAATTACAGAAACAACACGAATTTTCTTTCCAGAAGCAATTCCAGCGGCTTCAATTGCAGTAGAAACTTCAGAACCTGTAGCAAGAACGGTAATATCAGGAGTGCCATCACAGTCTTTTGCAACATATGCACCATATTTTCTGATAGAGTTTTTCCAGTCAGAATCAGCCTTACTGAATCCCTGAAGAGCCTGACGTGTAAGTGCAATACAAACCGGATGATTCTTAGATTCGTAAGCCATCTTCCATGCTTCCATAGTTTCCTGAGCGTCAGCAGGGCGTAAAAGCTGAACATTAGGAATTGCACGCAAAGAAGAAAGTGTTTCAACCGGCTGGTGTGTAGGACCATCTTCTCCAACGTAAATTGAATCATGTGTAAGCACATAAATATTAGGAAGATTCATAAGTGCCGCAACCCTAAGCTGAGCCCTAAGATAATCTGCAAATACAAGGAATGTAGCACAGAACGGACGCAAGCCGCCATGCAGCGCAATACCAGAACATACAGCACTCATCGCAAATTCACGAATACCGTATTCAATTGTGCGTCCAATTCGGTTTTCAGGAGTATAAATTCCGTCGCAGTCCTTAAGTACAGTCTTGTTTGGACCTGCAAGGTCAGCAGAACCGCCCACAATGTTTCCGTATTTCTGGCACATCATGTTAAGAGCCTTTCCGCTTGCATCGCGTGTAGCCATCTTGTCTGTATCAGCAAATTCAACGTCTGCTACGTCACTAGTTGCGCTGTCGCTGTGGAATTCATCCCACTTCTTGCGAAGATCAGGATTTTCCTTTGACCATGCTTCAAATTCAGCATTCCATCTGTCTTCTGCAGCCTGGAATTCAGCTTTTTTAGCAGCAAAATATTCGTAAGCTTCAGGAACAACATAAAAATCCTTGTCTTCAGGAAGTCCCAGGACCTTCTTTGCGTGCTTAATTCCATCAGCTCCAAGAGGTGCTCCATGAGTATCCGCCGTTCCCTGTTTTGGAGAACTGAATCCGATTATAGACTTAAGAATGATAAGTGTAGGCTTGTCCTTGCATTTCTTTGCCTTTTCAACAAGCTTTACAATTCCAGCAGGCTTGTACATATCTCCGCGAAGAACCTGCCAGCCGTACGCTTCGTAACGTTTTGCAACATCTTCATTAAAAGTGATATCTGTGCTTCCGTCGATAGAAATTTTATTCATATCGTAGAACACAATAAGTTTACCAAGTTTTAACGTTCCAGCCAGAGAACTCGCTTCAGAAGAAATTCCTTCTTCCAAACAGCCTTCTCCAACAAGAGAATATGTATAGTGATCAACAATTGTGTGATTTTTTGTATTGAATCTTGCAGCAAGCATACTTTCTGCAAGTGCCATACCAACAGCCATAGAAACTCCCTGTCCTAAAGGACCAGCAGTACATTCTACGCCATCAGTAACTCCGTATTCAGGGTGTCCGCAGCATACAGAACCCACCTGACGGAATGACTTAATGTCATCAATAGAAACTTTATAGCCGCTTAAATGCAAGATAGAATAAAGCAGCATTGAACCATGACCAGCAGACAGAACAAAACGGTCTCTGTCAGCCCATTTAGAATCAGCAGGATTGTGCTTAAGGATTTCGCCATAAAGGACTGCAGCTGCCTCAGCCGCACCAAGAGGCGTTCCCGGATGTCCAGAATTTGCTTTCTGAATGGCATCCATAGACAAACTTCGGATCGAAGTTGCAACAGCATTAATTGCTTTCTCGTTCATTGTTTTTCCTCTTTTCCGTCAGAACGACGGTTTGTTTAGGAGTTATTTATTTTGCGCAAACTCCTTAACCGCATTTAAAATTTCAGCTTCACCTGCGTGACCAGCCAATAATTTTTTAAATTCATTTTCTTTCAAAAGCCCGGCGAGAGCAGAAAGCATCTGTATGTGATCCGACTGATTCTGAGCAAGAATCACAAACATTGTATTCACAGGGATTCCGTCCGGTGCGTTCATTGCCAATGGTTCTTTTAGATAAACGATTGCAATGCGCTGATCGGACATATCCTTTATTATAGGAATACGGCAGTGTGGCAATGCAATTCCGTTACCAACAGCCGTACTCATTATTTTTTCGCGTGCACACAACGCCTCATAAATTTCATCTTTAGAAATAGATTCCGAAAAAGACATTAAATTCACAATTTCTTTGTAAACCTGGTCTGAAGAAGTACCCTCAACTTTGTCAAAAACACCGCCTTTTCGAATTAAATCTTCCAATTCAACTGCCATCTTACAACTCCGTTACATTTTTAACTTATTTTATTACAGAAAAACCATTCTTTGATTCTTTTGCAATAACAGCTTTTAAATCTTCGCTGACACACTCAAAATTCAACTCCATTCCTTCAATTGATAAAAGGATTTCCTTTTTCTCATGAATTACTGAAGCAGAGTCCGTTTCCAAAACTTCAAGGATATGCATTACATGGGAGAAAATCTGAGACAGAATAACAAGTGACTGCTGCGGATAATTTGTAAGGTCTGATTTTATCATGTCTATTGAATAGACAAGCATATTCACCTGTTCAAATAGATCCAAAGCTTTGTGGCGCACTTCCCCTATTTCAGAATCTGCAAAACGGTTGTAACTCGCAGAAAGTATATCATGTCTATTTTTCAAGTGCAATAACATGAAATTCTGCTGAAATTTTGTTAATCTATAGATATTAGGATACAGTTTTTTAAGAATTTCCTTAAGACAGGCCTTTAGGTCCTCCGTCTCATTAAGCAGAGAATCCTTTAAATATGCATCTATAACGTACTGAGGAACAGGTTCAAGTTCAACAGAAGGCTCATAATCTTCGCCGTCATCTTCATACACACTTTCTTCCGGACCGGCATCATTCCATTTTCCAATTGCAGGAACATCCTGTCCTTTGTGCCATAATCTGGTTTCTACGCCAAACAGTTCGAATCCGACCTTATTTGTCCGGCTGAAAAACTCTGCCAGCGAACCGCAATTCCTTCCACATAAAAGTTTTCTATGATTTGCAAAAACAAGAGCAAGCTGCTCCTCTATGGAAGATCGCGGTCCTAAAACATCAAAAGAAGCATCAAGTTCCCTCTCCAAGTTTGTATACCAGTCTCCGCGGTCAACATCGCTCATAGTCATCTGAAGCCCGCAAGACTTCCGCGGTTCAAACTCTACCGAAACTTCCAAAAGATCCCAATCCGTAACCTTGCAGATCAGCCTGTCTCCAAACTTAAATCCGTCACGAATGAGAGGCTGAAGGGAATTACCTGTAATATGAACCATCGGTGGCAGCATAAAGTCCGTTTTTCCTAAGTCAATGTCAGCATTCGCAATATCAGAAGCTATATATTGACTGGAATATTCATCACCATACAACGAAAAAGCATCCAAAACATACTGACTGTCAAAATTTCCTATTTTTTTAGAAAGAGGTTCACCCTTATAAAAAAACTTAATTGCAAATGAATGTGCAGCCGGATCAATAAAAGGCATACATCTGTCACCGGCAAAAAAAAGCCCCTGTTCGATTTCCTTTCTACCGGGCTTAAAACTAAAATACTGATCAGTAAAAGCCGCCGCACGTGTTGCATACCTTCCGTTCTTCAGTACAAACACATTATCGCAGTCCTCTAGATATGCCTTACATTCAGATTCATCAGTTTTTACATTGCATTCACGGACGAATTCCGTAAATTCCTCAAGAGAAAAAGTTTCTGTATACGATCTAAGAAACTGAACAACAAGTAATTCTGCCTGTATCTTCATTTTTAGTTCACACGTATATCATCCGCAGTAAGCGAAAGGTTCTGCAAAATTTTTCTAATTTTATCTTCCGATATACCTGTAAGCTTAAAAGTTAAACGACGTTTTCCGACTTCTTTAAGTTCCCGGGTAACAAGAGAAATAAGATTTCCCTGTTCTGCAGCAATGCTATCTACCAATTTTGCAACAACACCAGGCTTATCATCCAAAGACAGGATCACACGTACACCCGAATCATTTGCCCCGAACATTTCTGCAAAAAGTTTGAACAAATCGCTTTCCGTAATAATACCCACAACAAGATCGCCAGACATTACCGGAACACAGCCAATTGAATTATCAAGCATTATCTTAGCAGCGTTTTCAACAACTTCTGTATCAGGAACAGTTATTACGTTCTTAACCATTACTTTTTCAACAGTAAGCTTAGAAAGCAGATAACTTATTTCAAACATATCCAAAGTAGTCGCATTAGAAGGCGTTGCCTTTGCAATGTCATTTTTTGTGATCATTCCAACTAACTTAAAATTTTTATCTACGACCGGTAACTTCCCAATATTCTTCTTATTCATCAGAGCCTTAGCTTCCGTAACAGAACATTCTGGAGTAATTGTAATTGGATTTTTAGTCATAACATTCTTAACGAGCATAAAAACCTCCATGAATCAAATGATTCGTAAAACTTTTACTTACTGCTATAATATAAGTATAACACATTTTTTTAAAAAGCTATAAAAAGAAAATAAAGAACAGCGGAGAAAGCAATTAAAAAAATAACTATCGGTCAAAAAATCCCTTCCAAAACCGCCCGCTAGCAGGCTACATACTGTTGTGCCTTGGAACCATACAGTTTGCCACTCACGTGGCAGCACAACAGAATGTTTTTGTAAGGCATTTTCCTCCCTACCGTTATTTTTTTTATTTTTCGCTAAAAAACTTCCTTAATCCTTCTTTCCCGCTTCATCAACCGCCCAAATAAGCTGCTTTTACAGATTCATCTTTTATAAGATCTGACGCAAGCCCGGACTTCTTTATTTCCCCTGTCTCTAGAACATAAGCTCTGTCCGCAATAGAAAGCGCTTTATACGCATTCTGCTCAACTAGGAGAATTGTGGTTCCGTCAGCGTTAATTCTCTTGATGATTTCAAAAATTTCGTCAACTAGAATTGGTGCCAATCCCATGGAAGGTTCATCCAGCAAAAGAAGTCGAGGCTTAGACATGATTGCACGGCCCATGGCAAGCATCTGCTGTTCACCGCCGCTCAAGGTTCCGGCAGCCTGGCGCACACGTTCCTTAAGACGCGGAAACAATGAAAACACCTTTTCCATATCCCTGACAATTTCTGCCTTATCCTTTCTTAAATAAGCACCTAGTTCCAGATTTTCCTTTACTGTCAGGTTTGCAAAAACGCGACGACCTTCCGGAACCTGAATGAGGTTTCGAGCAACAATCTTATCCGCACTCATATCAGAAATATCTTCGCCTTCAAAAAACACAGAACCACTCTGCTTTTTAATAATATTTGAAATAGAATGAAGCGTAGTTGTCTTTCCAGCACCATTAGAACCAATAAGGGAAATAATCTCTCCATTTTCTACATCAAAACTGATTCCTTTAAGAGCCTTAATCGCTCCATAGCTTACACAAAGATTTTTTACCTGCAGCATCATATTCTACTCCTCCACTAGTTGTTTCCAAGGTAAGCCTTAACTACATCATCATTAGAACGGATCTCTTCCGCAGTTCCGTTTGCAATAATTCTTCCATAATTAAGAACCATGATTCTTTCGCAAATACCCATTACAAGCTTCATGTCGTGCTCTATCAAAAGGATAGTAAGATTAAATTCCTTTCTGATAAAGGCAATCAAATCCATAAGTTCCTTTGTTTCCTGCGGGTTCATTCCGGCAGCAGGTTCGTCCAAAAGCAAAAGCTTTGGATTAGAAGCAAGCGCTCGTACAATTTCTAGCTTACGCTGTTCACCGTAAGGCAGGTTCTTTGCAAGCTCACCCGCTTTTTCATTTATATTAAACAGCTTAAGCAGATGCATACTCTTTTCCGTCATAAGCTTTTCGTCCTGACGGAATTTAGGCGTTCTGAACAGAACATCCAGCGGATTTATAGAACGCGAACTGTGCAATGCAATGCGCACATTATCCAAAACAGAAAGATTTCCAAAAAGCCGGATATTCTGGAATGTCCGCGCGATTCCAAGCTTGTTAAGCTGCGCTGGTCCCATTTTATTTATAACCTGAACCCTGTCGTTTCTGTCCCAAAAAGAAATCTGCCCGCTGGTAGGCGTATAGAGCCCAGAAACCATATTGAACATAGTTGTTTTTCCAGCACCATTCGGTCCAATAAGCCCAATAAGTTCACCTTCATACAAATCAAATGATGCGTCACTTATGGCACAAAGTCCGCCGAACACAATCTGAACATTAGAAACCTGAAGAACTAATTTTTTTTCCGCCATAAAAACTGTGCCCCCTACTTACCGATGCGCTTGGCCAAATATTTTTTTAAGCCACCGTCACGAATCCAGTCAAAAGTACCCGTAAAACTAAATTCCTTGGTACCAAGAAGTCCCTGCGGTCTGAACAGCATTACAAAAATAAGTACAACAGGATAGAACAAAAGCCTGTAATTCTGCAGAAACCTTAATCCTTCCTGAAGATAAGTCAGAACAAAAGCCGCAAGAACCGAACCGGTCATAGAACCCATACCGCCAAGAACAACAAAAATCAAATAATCAATTGATTTTGTAAAAGCTGCCTGCTCCGGTTTAATGAATCCAACGTACATTACATACAGAGCACCACCAATTCCGGCAACAAAAGAAGCCATTACAAAGCCAGTCATCTTGTACTTGAACACAGAAATTCCGCATGACTTAGCCGCAATCTCATCTTCTCTCACAGCAAGAACCGCACGGCCGTAAGAAGAACGTATGATATTCTGAATACAGACTATAATCACAACCAGAACAGAAAGAATCGTAAAAACCGCAACCGAAGGACTTAATGTCAGAATTGTAGGGAAGGATTTTCCGTTAGGACCGCCAGTCCACTGCTTAAGGTTTACAAGAACAACGCGTATGATTTCTCCAAACGCAAGCGTAACAATCGCAAGATAGTCACCTTCCAGCTTAAGCGTAGGAAAGCCGATTAAAAATCCAAAGAAAGCCGTAATAATTCCGGCCAGAATAACAGCCATCCACAAAGGCAGATGCGCATTAGAATTCAATAAGATAGTAGAATAGGCACCCAATGCCATAAATCCGGCCTGGCCTAAACTAAGCTGTCCTGTAATGCCCGAAATAATATTTACGCTTATGGCCATAATGGCATAAATCCCAGCCAGACTAAGAATTCCTGAAACATACGCATCCATCATTCCAGAGGCAGAAAGGACCGTAGGAACCAGCACAGCCAGAACACTTACAACAGTCAAAATCAATGTATTCCGTAAGAATTTACTCTTCATAATTTTCTCCAAAAAGCTTGCTCAAAAAACGCTGCAATCACAGCCCCATCAACCTGCATTAGCGCCGGCAGCAACACAAGCGCAGTAAAAAATCAGACTTTTACCGAAGTTTTTTTACCAAAAAGTCCCGCCGGCTTAACCAGAAGAATCACAATCAGAATAATATAAGAAATAGCATCCGCATACTGACTGCTTATATACCCCTTAGTAAGAGTTTCCGCAACTCCCAGAATAATACCGCCGGCCATAGCCCCCGGAATAGAACCGATTCCACCAAGAACTGCCGCAACAAAGGCCTTAAGCCCCGGAATATAGCCCATTACAGGATCAATCAGCGGATACGCAGTCGCATAAAGCACACCACCCGCCCCGGCAAGCACAGAACCAATAATAAACGTAATCGCAATAATCCGGTTCACATTAATTCCCATAAGCGCAGAAGCCTGAAGGTCAAAAGAAACCGCCTGCATAGCCTTACCAGTTTTAGTTTTATTAACAATAAAGTTCAGCACAAGCATAAGTACCGCACTTGAAACAATAACAATAATCTGAAGATTAGAGACCGAAAAAATCCCAAAAGAAAAATTCTGAATTCTCATTGTCGGAAACTGACGTGGATCAGGTCCAACGAAAGGCAGAACGCGCATTGTATTCTGCAAAATCAGCTCAACTGCAATCGCCGTAATCAACGAATTCAACCTTGGCGCATTTCTTAAAGGTCTGTAGGCAAAGCGCTCAATCAAAATTGCAAGCAGAGCGCACAAAACCATAGCCGCAACAAAAGCCCCCGCAAGCCCCGGAACCGTAGCACCAAAAAACATAAGCACAAAAAAACCTGCATAAGCACCCATCATCATAACATCACCATGAGCAAAGTTAATCAACTTAACAATACCGTAAACCATGGTATACCCAAGGGCAATCAGCGCATAAATACTTCCCAATGAAAGCCCATTAACCAGCTGTTGTAAAAAAATAGAACAGGTATCCACATGTTCCTCCAGCAAAAAAACTTCAGTTAATTTTATAAGAGATAAAAAAATCTTACAATAACCTGACCAACTTATAAATAAAATTGTTCAGATTTTCTTTTTTCCAGGCAAAGTTTCTCCGCAAAGGGCTATTCCAGGCTACCCTCACGGTCGGTACCTCACTGCGTTCGGCACGGCGCACTTCGTGCGCCCCTTCCATATCCCTCGCCGGAATATACGCTGAATCTTTTGTTTTTTTGCAATACTCCAGTTCGCGGCGGTTAGGACCGCCGTACGCTTCTGCTCGGGTGTACGCGCATTAAAACACGCTCCCAGCCCTCGCCGGAATATACGCTGAAACTTCAGTTTTTTTGCAAATCTATGGTTCGCGGCGGTTAGGACCGCCGTCGCTTTTGCCCGGGTGTACGCGCGTTAAAACACGCTCCCAACCCTCGCCAGAATATACGCTGAAACTTCAGTTTTTTTGCAAATCTTTGGTTTGCGGCGGTTAGGACCGCCGTCGCTTTTGCTCGGGTGTACGCGCGTTGAAACACGCTCCCAGCCCTCGCCGGAATATACACTGAAACTTCAGTTTTTTTGCAAAACTCTGGTTCTCGGCGGTTAGGACCGCCGTCGCTTTTGCTCGGGTGTACGCGCGTTAAAACACGCTCCCAGCCCTCGCCGGCAGATTTCGCAGAAACATCCGGTGGTTGAGCCTATCGACTCGTAAGAGCACGAAGTAAACCACCATTTAAACGCAAAAAAAAGCGGCAGCCAGAGCCACCGCTTTTGGTCATTGAGCCTGTCGAAATGACCGCATAATCATATTTTTTAGAATGTCAAACCATAATCGCCAGGGTTCTTTTCGCTAACCAAAATCGGCTTAGTAGTTGTTCCTCCTGCGAATGTTACAGAACCACCGCTTACAGTTGCACTTGTCCCGTCGTACCAGTTGTATACGGTTGTGCCGTCAGACCACAAAGAACTTACATCAACAGTAGTTCCGCTGATTCCGATTGCAACTTTGTTCTCACCGGCAGAACCGCTGTAAATTCGTTTATACGAAGTTTCGCTTTCAGTCTGACTTCCAGCGCCAACAGCAGGATTCCATTTTCGGAATGTTCCAACTTTCTTCCAGTGATTAGCGCAAGTACCGTTTGCAGCAGACCAGTCAAAATCGCTTCGTGTTCCCTGGTTTTTATCGGTACCAGTAGCACCGAAAGCTCTGGCAGTCTCGTCACCATAGAAAATCTGAACTCCGCCCGGCATAAGCTGAAG
The DNA here is from genome assembly GCA_017392945.1 of Treponema sp. Classification (GTDB taxonomy): domain Bacteria; phylum Spirochaetota; class Spirochaetia; order Treponematales; family Treponemataceae; genus Treponema_D. Next base: position 7,962 of record JAFOSK010000122.1, on the reverse strand, counting down.
CATTGTACCGAGCTCAACATTGCCACCAGCAGGACGGCACAAGCCTGTGTCATGACTTGAAACATACGAAAGCTCGCTATTGTGGTTTCCGTTTCCGTCATCATCCTTAAGCGTATTTGTATTTCTTGCAGCAGATTTAACCCATTCGCCAGCTGTTGGAACAGAACCTGCACTTCCATCGCCGGAATCACGGAAGTTAATCATGGAATCAAAGTGACCGGTTGTAAAATAATCTCCAGAATTTGAATACTTCCAGCCAAAACATTCACCTGTCATCCAGAAGCTTTCGTCCCAGTCTTTTGCCTTGCTTGAAGCGGAACGGCTTGTATCTTCGCGCCATTCTGACAGGGCCTTTTCACAACGATCTTTCAATTCTGCCCAGCGGTACATATCTACGTGTTTTGCTGTATCACAACGGAAGCCGTCAATACCGAATTCACGGACCCAGGCTGCAAGCCACATTTCTACATATTCAGTAGGTGCTGTATTTTCAAGAGTCTTTCGAAAATCCTTGGCAGCAGGAATAATCCAGTTATCATAGCCGGAAGTTTCCTTTCCCCATTTTGTCTGAAGAAGAGCAGGAGCACTTACAGCAGATTTTGATTCAGTCTTGAAGTCAGGAAGATAATCCAGACATTTTGTAAGGTCATCTCCGCCGCCGTTATCATAACCATTGAATTCTCCTCGAATCCAGTCGGCACCCCAGAATTTATCCCAGTTTGAACCGGTCTTTTTATTAATCGGCTTATCATGCCAGCTTTCTCCGCTTCCAGGAGTCCATGTGAAAGTTGCGCCGCTTGTTAAAGAACCATAACCGTAGGTTTCCATATCCCACATATTTTCGTAACCGGTATGATTCATAACGATATCCATTACAATGCGGATTCCTTTTGCGTGAGCGGCATCAACAAATGTACGGAATTCAGAAACAGTACCCATATTCTTGTCCATTTCTGTGTAATCAAGTACATAATATCCGTGATAGCCAAAATGCTGGAATTCACCGCCGCTTCCACCGCCTACCCAGCCGTGAATCTGTTCATAAGGGGCCGTAATCCAGATTGCATTAACACCCAGAGAATCAAGATAATCAAGTTTTTCAGTCATTCCTGCAATATCGCCACCGTGGAATGTACCAATATTGTAGCCAGAAGGATCTGTTGCGTAACGACCGTAGCTTTTATCGTTTGAAGTATTTCCATTGTAAAATCTGTCCGGAATTACAAAATAAATATTTACGTTGTCCCAGGTAAACGGATCTTCTTCTTTATCAGGATTATAAGTCAAAGTTGCATAAGAAGAAGCACTTCCTGCACTGTTCTGGCAGCTTGCATTTACACTGATTGAAGCACTGCTTGCAAGACCAAGAGATTTTATAGTCTTTGTAAAGGTTTTTCCTGTAAAATCAGTTCCCCATCGGTATGTAGTTCCCGCAACAGTAACAGAAGCACTAAAGTTTTCTTCATCATAACCATAGTCGAAACTTACACTGATTGAATCAAACGGACCAACTTCTTTGCCATCCTTTGGTTTAACGGAAACAGAAGGAGTAACAGGATCCGGTTTTACAGTAGGGTCTGCGTCGTAGAAAGTGCCGGCAGTTCCGCTTACACCTGCTGCATCGTACCAGAAGGTAGTAGTTTTTCCGGTGGAAATCGCAGTGCCGCCGTTCAAGTGAATCTTAATTTCTTCTGTATTGGATGTATCAATTTTTGAAGCATCCATTGTTGCAACATACCAGCCTTCGCCAAATATCAAATCTTCAGCAGAAGTCATTGTTACTCCAGGCCAGCCGGCAGAAGTTGTAATATTAGAAACGCTCGAAGTATAAGCCCACAAAGTTGGAGCCGCAGAAGCAGAAACATAAATCTTAATTGCATCCCCGTGCTCAACCGCACTTCCTACAGTAAGAACAATTTTATCTTCGGTTGAAACTACAGGAGACGGGTTTATAGAAGAACATGAAGAACCGTCGTACCAGAAAGTGCCGGTATAATCAGTTGCAATAGTAGAACCTTTGTTTAGAATAAAACTGATTTTTCCACCTTTGGCATAATTTGTAAAATCTTCATAATACCAGTTAGTGGTATCAGACATATATGTAGAAGGTACAGAAGAAATAGCAGTCTGACTATTGTAATTTCCGTAAATAGCCTTACTTAATTCTACTTTATCACCAGTTGTTTCCCACGCCCACAAAGTAGGCGCGCTACTTGCCTTAACAAACACAATCGTCTTTCCGTCAAAACTAACTTCTTCACCGGCAGCCTGATATTTTACATCAACAGTGCTTGCTTCGCCGGCAACAACAGTTATGTCCTTTTCAGCAACACAAGTTCCGCTGGAATTAATTACTTTTGCCTTCCATTTTCCAGGGTAAGCCTTGAGTTCTCCGCCAGTAACAGAAGAACTGAAGATCATTTTTTCAGAAGCGACATCCGTAATCTGAAGAGTGTAGCCGCTTGCATTCGAACTTGTTACGGCCACAGTTCCATATCCGGTTACATAAGAAGAAGCCGTACCAACAGAAGGATAAGCCTTTGCAATTGCTTCCGCATCAATCAAAGAAGGATGAACATTTGTATCAATTGCGCTGGAAAAAGCAGATGCTTCAATACCAGCAATTTCAACTTTCTTTGTTTTAATAAGATAATAGTAAACATTACCAACCGCAGTAGAAGCCCAATTAACAGTTACATTTGTAGTAGTACCAGCCTGCACATCAACTACCGCACGCATAACCGCACCAGTAACATTTGAAATAATTGTTACAACCCGGCGACCAACAGGGATTCCGGTTACAGTTGCAGAGCCTTTGCCAGCTTCATCACTCATAATAACAGTACCAGAAATATCACTGATTCCATAACCGCTTACCGTAACCGAAGCACTCGTAATGTCTTCCGCATTCAGAGAACGGTTACCATCAGGCACAATAGAAATACTACCGTACTCAACAGCACTTTTTTTGCCCGATCCGCCCTGAGCAAGCATCAAAACCAAATCATTTTGAGAAGAAATTTCATTAGTGCAGCCCAAAACCGCACTAAAGACACAGAACCCGGCAACCAGACTCAGAAAAATTTTTCTAAGCATAATACAACCCCTTAATTCTGTTGCAAAAACAACTTTCTAAGTTTAATGGTAATAAAAATTGATAAGCTCAATACTTTTTTTACTAGTTAAATTATAAAACATATTTTTTTTAAGTCAATTTTTTTTTACTTTTCAGGCAAAATTTTATCCGCAAAGGGCTATTCCAGGCTACCCTCACGGTCGGTACCTCACTGCGTTCGGCACGGCGCACAGCGCCCCTTCCATATCCCTCGCCGGAATATACGCTGAAACTTCAGTTTTTTTGCAAAACTTTGGTTCGCGGCGGTTAGGACCGCCGTCCGTTTCTGCCCGGGTGTACGCGCGTTAGAACACGCTCCCTGCCTCTCCGGCAGATTTCGCAGAAACATCCGGTGGTTGAGCCTGTCGAAACCACCAAATATAGCGTAAATGGTCATTTCGACAAGCTCAATTACCGCGGACACTGAACTTTTTAGAATCCACTTGTTTATTTTTTAAATATACAGCAGTGCAGAATATTTTTGAAAGTGCTTGAAGGCATAAATACGTCGAGTCAAGGCACGCTAACGCTTAAAGCCTTGACTTCGCCGTTTTGAGGGTTTTTACTACCCCCCCCTCAATAAAAAAGCGGCAGCTAAAGCTGCCGCTCTCTACTTTGTTCGTGCATCCCCTTTCTGCGACAAGTGCCGCAGAAGCATATCTTAGAATGTTACACCGTAATCAGCCGGATTTCGGTCTGAAACAAGAATTGGAGTTTTCATTGAACCACCATTAAATGTTACTGATCCGCTACTAACAGTTGCTGAAGTACCATCGTACCAGTTGTAAACTGTTGTACCATCACTGAACAAATTGCTTACATCAACGCTAGTTCCTTCTACACCAATTGCAACCTTGTTTGCACCAGCAGCTCCACTATAAGAACGTTTATAAGCACTACCAGTACCAGCTCCAACGGCAGGATTATACTTACGGAATTTACCAACCTTACCCCAGTGAGCAACAAGATCAGCGTTACTACTCTTATCAGATACAGAACCTGTCAATTTACCATCAGACCAGTTCATATCACCGCGTGTCATCATATCACTGTCACCCCAGCCACTATATTTCTTTTCACGGTATGATTCATCACCATAATAAATCTGAACTCCGCCAGGAAGAAGAACTAATCCAGTTCCTACTTCATACTGATCTCCTACACGAGTAAGACCTGTATCATGACTTGAAATATATGCAAGACGTCTGTTCTTATTTCCATTACTGTCAGAATCAGAATCTGTATTATAACCAATATATGTAGACCAAGAAGAGTTTGAAGGATAATTAGTTCTGTAATTTCCATCCCAGTTATTACTTCCATTGAATGAGAAATCAATCATAGAATCAAATTTTCCTTCTCCGTAATAATCACCAGAACTTTCTTTTGGCCATCCCCAAGCTTCGCCTGTCATCCAGAAACCATCTGTCCATTCTTTAGCCCCAGCAGTATCTTCTTTAGAAGAGTCTGCACGCCATTTCTTCAAAGCATCTTCACAAGCAGCTTTGAGCTGTCCCCAACGATATTTATCTACATGTTTTGCAGTATCACAGCGGAAGCCGTCTACACCAAATTCACGAACCCAACCAGAAAGCCAGATTACCTGATAATCAGTTGGTGCACCTTTGTTATCTGCACGCCAGTCACCAGATTTACTATACCAGTCAACATTCGCAATTGTAGGCAATTTGTAATCACCATACTTGTTGCCGCATGTATTTCCTGTTGAAGATGGAACAACTGTTGAATCTGGTTCCTGAGCCCATTTTGTTTTTAAGAATTTTGGAATAGAAACAGATGATGTTCTTTCTGTAACAACATCAGGAAGTCCCTGAAGGCTGCCTGTAAGATCTCCGCTACCACCAGTAGCATAACCTGCATTAGATGCCCAGTTTGGATGATCACTAAATGCACGTACCCAGCAACCCCACCAGTTGCCCCATTTTCCCTGCTCATCATAGTTTGTAATTGTATGGTTTTCACCCCAGTTAGAAGAAGAACTTACCCAACCATGTGACGGAACAGTCTTAAAATTACCGAAGTCATAAGTAATCATATCTTCTACAGTATTGTATCCAGTATGATTCATTACAACGTCCATAACTACACGAATACCACGTTTATGAGCTTCATTTACAAAAGTACGGAACTCTTCAATTGTACCCATATTCTGATCCATGTAAGTCCAGTCCTGAGTATAATAACCATGGAATGCATAATGAGGGAAATTATTATTCTTACCACCAGAACACCAACCATGAGCTTGTTCATATGGAGCAGTAATCCAAATTGCATTTACACCAAGGTCACTAAAGTAATCAAGTTTTTTTGTAAGACCGACAATGTCACCGCCATGGAACGTAGCAACATCTGGAATATTACTATTCTTTCTATAATAGCTATTATCGTTTTTAGTATCACCATTATAGAAGCGGTCTGTAATAACGAAGTAACAGTTTACGTTATCCCAAGTGAATGTATTTTTTGCTACTACATTTGGAGTTGTTGTATATGCCTTTGGAGTTGCAGTTACTGTCTTAACGCTGTTTGTTACGCTTGCGTTTACCGTGATTGTTTTGTCGGCTTCGGTAATTCCAAGGTCACTTACTTTAATGGTAAGAACATCGTTAGAGAAGTCCGAATATGAGTATGTTTTAGAAGCTGCACCGCTTACTGTTACGCTTGCTGCAGAAATCGTATCGTTTCCGTTAGTGAGTGTTACTGTAATTGCACCGCTTACAGAAATTGTATCTGAATCAGGAGCAATTGTTGCAGTTGGAGCAACTGGAACCTGTGGATTTTCTACAGTTACTACTAGACCTGATACTACCGGCGATGGGTTTGTAGTAGAACTAGAAGAACCGTCATACCAGAATGTGCCTGCTTTACCAGTAATTTCTGTATTTGACCAGTTCAACTTAAATTTAATTGTTTTTCCAGTTGCTTTTGACGAATAATCAATCATGTACCAGCCGTTAGGGTCAGCCATATAATCAGATGGTACGGCAACCATTTTTGTAGCATCACTTGAAGTTCCCCAAGCACCACCAGCTTTTTCTGTCAAAGCAGCACCATTATCAGTTTCCCAAGCCCAAATGTCTGGAGCACTTGAATCCTTTACAAAAATAATAGTCTTATCAGAAAAATCAACGCCAGTACCATATTCAACAGTAATAGTTGTATCTTTACCTGCACCAATAATTACATCTTTTACCTGGTCTTCAACAAGATTTCCGTTTGAATCAAAAACCTTTACTTTCCAGGTTCCAGGATATCCTGTAAGAGTTGTTGTTCCATTTGCAGCCAAAGTTACTTTTTCAGAAGCGATGTCTGTAATCTGAACTTGATAACCGGCTGCATTTTTTGAAACAACCTTCAAAGTTCCTTTTGCAGCAATATAGTCGTCTGCTGAAAGTCCGTTTGCATTAAAATTAGCTGCCTTATAATCAGCGGCAAACTGTTCTGCGTTGAACAAGCTTGCGTGAACAGAAGGGATTTTTGAACTGAATGAAGATGATTCAATAGAAGAAACATCTGCATTTGCTTTTATAAGATAATAGTAAACGTTTGCAATAGCTGTAGAAGCCCAATTTACCGTACAAGCATTATTATCCTTCGCCTCTACATTACAAACACCGCGGATTACTGCACCGTCAACATTTGACTTAACAGTTACAACGCGATTGTTTCCAACCGGAATATTGCTGATCGTAGCCGATCCAGAACCATTTGAAAGATTTACATTTGTTCCCTGAACATCTGTCATTCCGTAACCGCTTACAGTTACAGTCGCACTTGTAATAGTAGAAACATCCAAAGCGCGTGAATCACCAGTTGAAATTGTAATTGAACCATACTGAACAGATTCTTCTGCTGTTTTAGAGGCCAGAAGATATGCCATATTGTTGTTTTCATTCAATGAATCAGAACAGCTAAAGAAAGAAAGCATACCTACAGCAAGAGCAGCAGCAGCAGCTTTTACTAAAATTTTTTTAATCATAATTCTCTTCCTAAACTTTTATAAATCGCTGCAAGACGCAGCATTTTTGCATATACACCGAGCCACGGTATGTTTCGCTTATAACCTTGACTCAGAAGTCTTTAAGGTTGCCAATTAGAGGCAACCTAAAAAAGCGTACCTCTGAAAGCGTTCACCTTCAGAGGATTGTTTTAATTTTTAGTTGAAGTCAAATCCGATTGTTCCAGAACCAGTTCCACCTTCAGCAGCACCTACTGTAATATCAACTGTTGCTGTTTTTGGACTTGCAGTAGAAGCAAATGTTGCAGTAACTGTTACAACTACAGCAGAAGTAGAAGTGTTATTTGCAGTAGCAGTTGCACTAGAACCGTTCTTTGTTATTGTAAGAACATTTGAACTTGCAACGAGTGTTGCATCAGCAGTTACATCTGCTGTTGTATCATCCTCGTAAGTTGCTGTTACTTTCAATGTTGAAGTTCCATTACAAGCAATGCTTGTTGGTGTTGCTGTAACAGCAATGCTCTTAAGCTGTTTAGCAGCTACAGTGATTGTAACAGTTGCTGTTACAGTTACATCACCTTCTGTATATTTGACAGTTGCTACACAAGAACCAGCTGTATCACCAGCAGTAATCTTAGCTCCAGATACTGTAGCCTTTGTGTTATCAAGCGTTACACTTGTTGGAATTACAGTCTTAGTTGTACCGTCTTTATAAGTAGCAGTTACAACTACATCAGCAGAACTATTTACGATAATTGTGTTATCTGTTCCTACTTTTGCAGTAATTCCAGTTACTGGATTTGAATATTCTGCAACATTTACAGTACATTCAGCTGTCTTACCTGCATATTCAGCAGTAACAGTTACA
>JAFOSK010000121.1 GCA_017392945.1 Treponema sp. | reverse complement strand
CTTGGTCTTTACATTCCCTGACACTTCTCGGAATACCTTCATACCCATGTTCATGCAGATGATGCAACGACAAGATGTCATCCATATATTCTTCAAGCAATTTGAATCTGGCATAGAAGGATGTGATATTTCCGTAATACTGTACTTTATCTGTCCAGAAAGGTTCCTGCTCGAATGCTTCATCAAAGATCATCTTTACTTTAATGACCTCCATCTTGTAATGGATGCGCTTCTCTGGATTCGTTTTGTAGATGAATACAATGTCCCCAACTGAGAACTTATCAGTCCTCCAGTCTGCCATTCCGTCTTGTGCTGCAATTGCATCACCAATACGGAAAGTGTTGTCATTACTTGGAACTATCCAGTATCGCATATTATTCCATTGTCAGAACCTTCGTTGACTCTTCACCAAACTGAGAGACTACACGCACGGCAATCTTCTTGCCCTGTTCGTAGGGGATTGGCTCGCTCTTGAAGTCGTAGAGCGTATCCCAAATCTCATCGTTGAACTCCAGACGGAGGGTGCGCTCAGCCTTTTTCTTTGCCAGGTCTTTGGCAACAGTATCGAGGCCCTTGCGCCAAGCTGCAAAGTCTTTCTTGTCGCCTCCACAGAAGTGGATGCTGCGTACCTTGAAGAGACCGCCGGTATAGCTCATTCCCATCATATCCTTAACATCCGGATCCGAACCGTTTTCTACAAGCAGTTTGCAGATATTGTAACGGTCTGCACCAACGGCCAGAACAAGATTAGACTGACCTTCCTTTGAAATTGTATTAAGGTCGGCGCCTTTTTCAATAAGGAACTTTGTAATTTTTTCATTACCACGCCACACAGCATCCATAACAGCCGTGTAACCGCGGTCTTCCGAAACAGCATTAAGTTCAGCACCAAGAGAAAGAAGTCTTTCTACAATTTCAAAATTATCGTTACGACACGCAATGTTAAGCATAGGAGTTCCAGTATCATCACGACTATTAACGCTCATTCCTGCTTCCAGAAATTCCTCAAAAATTTCAATTTTGTTTTTAGCAATGTAAGTTGCCATACAGTCAGCCGTAAACGGAATGCCTCTTTCAAGCAAATTTCCCTTTGCAATTCGCTTTACAGCCTTATCAACAAGCGCGTTATAATTTTTCTTTATATAGGCAATAATATTTTCATCAGATTTGAGCGGATGAATAGAATCTTTTTCGAACAGCGGGTTGTTATAAAGAAATTCAATATTAGAGATTATATTAATTCCCTTTGCAACAAAGTATCCTGTGATGGAAGAAAGAAGCGCAACTCTTGGAGCCGTAAAAATTTCCGGCTTAGCAGAATAAATAACAGCCGCCGTAAATTCCTTAAAGTTTTTTTTCTGTTTGCTTAATGCTTCTATATTGAACTGAAGGCAAACGCATTTTGTTTTTTTGTCCAGCTCAAGTAAAGTTTTTTCAATGCCTTCGTGGAAGGATTTATTATCAGTAAGAACTAACCACTTCATTACTATATTATAAATCAGGTTTTGTATTACTTCAAGTATTTATATTTGGGCAAGCTTAAGTTACATAGTCGCCTTCCGCTGCTCCCTAACGGTCGGCCTCCTCAATGCCTTTCGGCATTTGCGGTGGCTGCCTTCGGCACAGCTCCACGCTCGGTGCGCTTTAACTTAAAATCTAAAAAAAATCTAAAAAATGTATATTTTCATATTGACACAAAATGCTGTTTCCTATATATTAAATATCACAACGCCGCAATAGCTCAGTTGGTAGAGCGCCGGACTGAAAATCCGTATGTCGTTGGTTCGATTCCAACCTGTGGCACTTGGCTTCTAACACTGTTAGAAGCCATTTTTTTTGCCCAAATGCTTATGTCATAAGGATTTAGGCAAAGGTTGTTATAATATCCATACTGTTTGGACGATACCTTTTTTGTTGGAACTAGGATTCGTTTTCAAACGGGATATCGAATCGTCATAAAAATCGTCATAAGATTCCGTACAAGAATCGTGATGTTTTTTTTGATGGTTTTGGTCTGTATTGACTTATCCTGGGGGAAAACATGAAACCTTTTTACCTTACGAAAAACGCACAGGGATATTACCGTGCGGTATTCTTTAACCAGCAGACTGGAGTTTGTGTAAAAACAAAAAGTACGCACACTAAAGACAAGATGGAAGCGATGCTTTTGGCTGCCGAATGGTATAAGAACGGTACGCCTGACGGTTATACAAATAGCCGGAAAAAAGCTGACGATGATGTTTCTGTTTCTGGGCTGAACTTGGACGGTATTGTAAAACGCCTCTCTCAAGCTGAAGCCGTCTTACTTGTTTCTCTTATTTCCCAGAAGTTTAATTTAACTACAAATATCTCTGTAGCAACGGCAGATCCGACACCGCAGGTGGCGGCTCCTGCCGTTGAGGTTGCTCCTACTCCGAGTGTAGAAGCACCGAAGAAAAAGGTTGTTGTGGTTCACAAGAAAAAAGCCCTTTCGGATTCTGGTATGATTCCGGCTGATGTTGCCGCAAAAGTTTACGAGCCTTTGAATCCTGAATGCACAATGAAGCTTTGTGAATTTCTTGTGAACTTCTGGACTCCTGAAAAGTCTGAATACATACAAAACAAACGCGCACATAAAAAGACGATTGGAGATTACCACTGTAAAGAAATGCGCGGTATGGTAAACCGTTACTGGCTGCCTTTCTTTGGCGAAGACTTTACTGTTGGTGAACTTACTGAACAGTACCTCGAAGACTTTCTGCAGGAGCTCGCAAACTTTAGATGTCTTAAAGGTGCGACTATAAACCACGCCCGCACTTGTGGCGCAACCGGCTTGAAGTGGCTTAAGAATAAAGGAATTATACACAGTAACCCGATGGCAAATGTTGAGGCCTTTTCTAAGAGCGATGCAACTCCTCGCGGAATACCAGACGAAAAAGAAATAAAGGCTCTTTATGAATTGGATTGGAATAACGAAGTTATGTACCTGGCATTTAATCTGTCTGCGTTCAGTGGTTTGAGACCTGGTGAGATTTCCGGTTTACAGGTTCGAGATATTGATAGCGAAAAGGATCTGATTACCATTCGCCACAGCTGGCACCGCACAGGATTTTTGAAGAGTACAAAAACTAATTTGATTCGTAAAGTTCCGGTTGCTCACAACATTATATTAAGACTGCTTGTACAGGCTCAGCGTTGCCCAGGTGCGAACGAAGAAACTTTTGTATTCTGGTCTAAGGCGAATGACTATAAACCTTTCTTACCGCAATACTATGATGATGGATTCTTTGAAGCTCTGCATAAGATTGGAGTTTCGGAAGAAGAACGAAAGGAACGCAATATAGACTTTTACAGCTTGCGACATTTCTGTGCAACTTATCTTGCTAACATGACTGACATGAGAAATGTACAGGCTGTACTTGGACACACTACACCTGCAATGACAAAGCATTATGCAAACCACATGACGGATGAACACTTTGATTCTATCCGTGATATTTTCGAACAGTGCCGAATGTCGATTATACAAGCTGCGGCATAAACAGATTACCGATAATGACACCTTTGAGGCGACGGTCTTTTGACTGCCGCCTTTTTTCGTTTAACTCCGTTCGTTTGGAAAAGTTCGGAAATTGCGAACTTTTAATTTTATTTACGAATTACACATTTTACTTTCAAACTTAATAAACGCTTTTCGGATTTTTAACGGAATTATCCTTTCTCAAACAAGTTTATTATTTTCTCAAGATTAAAACGGTACAGGAAAAGAAAGCCCAGATTCTTTTTAGCTGTGTCGAGGAGTTCTATGCAAGAAAAAAGTGAAACTGCTGGAACTGAGCGGCAAGTTTTGTTTCCGGCAATTATGAGTATTGCTGAGGCAGCCAGCTACCTGACTATAAGCAAATACTTTTTGTATACGCTTGTGAAAGGCGGCTTTGTGCCTTATGCGAAGATTGGAAAACGGATTGTTTTTAGACAACAGGATTTATTTGAGTGGATTGGTAAAAACGTTATTGAGCCAGAACATTCGATGATGTGCGAGGTTGAAGATGATTTTGAAAAATGATGTTGATGTACTGGATAAGATTCAGGAGCTTTTCAGCGACTGTCTTAGAACCAGACAGTTTGGAGAGTTTTCAGTTTCCGTAACTATGTACAACGGCAAACCTGTAAAGCTTCAGAAATCTGAAAGAGAAAATCTTGTTCGGTATGAACATGAAAAAATACTTGTAGAAAAATGAGGAGGCGGAACTTTTGGGAGGACAAGTTGCTGACATACCAACCGGCAATCTTGGTGAACAGGCAGAGCCTAAATGCTGGGAAACTCGTTTAGAAGCCGAGAGTTCGAAAGCATTTAAGGCTTTCTGCATGTTCAGGAATATGGGCTACAAGCGAAGCATTAAGGCCTGCCTTGAGCTTCACGAAATAGATCCGAAAAAGTATGGCTCGTGGGCACGTTATGCAAGACTGTTCAACTGGAATGAAAGAGCTGCCTTATACGATGAGTATGTAGCAAAGGAAACAGAACGTGAACTAATTGCAGAGCGTGTTGAACGAAAAAAACGCCAGATGGAAATGCTTAACGGTTTTGACGAGCTTGTAGGAAAACGCCTTAAGACTCTGGACCCGGAAAAGCTTGATGCAGATGGCGCTATGGATTTACTTGAACGTTCTGCAAAGCTTGATTCTTTCATAACCGGTGCAGACAAAGAAGCTGCAAAACCTGTGCAGGGAGAACTTGCAATAAACTTTGTGGATTCGTTTAAGGGAGTTTGATTTTGGGGGAACTGTTTACACCGACGAAGGTTCAGAAAAAAGCTCTGGAACTTCTTAAGGGAGAAGCAAAACATGTTCTTCTTTTTGGCGGCAGCCGTTCGGGAAAAACTACTGTTCTTGTAATGGCAATTATTTACAGGGCGGCAGCTTATCCTGGAAGCAGACATTTAATCTGCCGCTATCGTGCAAAAGATGCCAGGAGCTCTGTTTTACACGAGACTTTAATTCCGTGGCTGAATAAAACCATTGGAG
>JAFOSK010000120.1 GCA_017392945.1 Treponema sp. | reverse complement strand
CTTGTAAATCCACCAAGCATCGACCGCACAATGGGTGAATATCTTACAAAGACTGGCGTTCACCTTATGGCAATTTCTGAAACACAGAAGTACGGTCACGTTACATACTTCTTCAACGGTAACCGCCCTGGTGAATTTGACAAGAATCTTGAAACATACGTAGAAATCCCATCTGACGTTGTTCCATTTGAACAGCGTCCATGGATGAAGTGTGCTGAAATTACTGACAAGGTAATCGAAGCAATTGAATCTGGAAAATACGACCACATCCGCTTGAACTATCCAAACGGAGACATGGTTGGACACACAGGTGTATTCAATGCTGTAGTATGTTCTATGGAAGGAATGGATCTTCAGCTTGGTCGTCTTAAGGCAGCAATCGAAAAGGCAGGGGGTATCCTCTGTCTTACAGCTGACCACGGAAACAGCGATGATATGTACGAACACAAAAAGGACGGTTCAGTTGCTCTTGGAGCGGACGGCGAACCAAAGCCAAAGACAAGCCACAGTTTGAACCCGGTTCCTGGCATCATCTACGACCCAGAATACAAGGGCGAATACGACAACACAAAACTCAACAGCGGTCTTGGTATTTCTTCTTGGCCTGCAACATTGATGAATTTGATGGGATATAAAGAACCAACTGATTACGATAAATCAATGTTGATTTGGAAATAGGATGTGCGAGTTTCGGCTTGTCCGAAACTCGGTAAGCAACCGAAGGTTGCGACGATTTGTTCCGCCAACAGACTATGATAAGTCTATGCTTATCATGAAATAGTCAGGGCTGGTTTCAGTGTAACTGAAACCAGGTGAGCACTCGATAGAGTTGTGGCTTGATTATGAAAAAAAATGAAACTGCTGGCGGTAGTTATTGTGCCTTTTTTGCAAAACTGCTTGCTACTAGTGATTCTGTGCTTTCTGGTCCCGATGAAGCATAACGTTCTTATCAGATATTCTCTTTTTAATGTTTAGATATCCCTGAAAATGTTATTATTTAATTGAAAAAAAAATATAAATTTATTACAATTTAATTGTAGAGTTTGCTATGCCAAGTAATGAAAATATAATTTCAGGTTTTGATGACAGTCATGATAAGAATCTCAGGCTTGTGTTGGATCAGGTTCCGGCGGTGTCTCATTGTCTGTCTGTTTATGTAATGGGAAGCATAGATAATTATAACTCTAACTTTTTTCAGGAAAAAATGCAGAAGGTTATTGAGGCCGGATTTATCAATATTGTCTTGCGCTGTTCTTCATTGGAATATGTTTCTTCAACGGGTATCGGTGTTTTTGCAACTTTCTTTTCTAAATTTAAAGAACTTGGTGGTAATCTTGTTTTTACTGACCTTCAGCCAAAGGTGGAGGAGTTGTTCCAGCTTTTAGGCTTTTCTCATTTTTTCCATATTGCGGGTTCCATGGATGAGGCAATTGAGTTTTTTACTCATAAAGAAACTGTAGAAGCTGCTGTTTTTCCTCGTTCTATCGAATGTCCTATCTGTAATGTTCATCTTAAGGCAAAGCATTCCGGAAAATTCCGTTGTCCAAGCTGTAAGGCTATTATTTCTGTTGACGAAAAAGGGATTGTTACAATCTAATTTGAATGAGTATCGCATCTTTTTCAAATTTATCTATATGATTTCAGTTCTAGTCAAAAAATTTCAGAAGCATTAACTGCGGAATAAATACTAATGCAAAGAATGCAAGGCTTATTATCTGAAAGATTTTTATGAATTCAAGACTCTTTCCTGGATATTCTTTTAAGTAAAGTCTCATGTTTATGACGCTGGCAAGACTTCCGATTATGGAGCAGAGTCCGGCACTGTCAAGACCGTAAAGAAGGGCTCTTAAATTTGTTGTGAACGGCCATAGTACTATGCTCGCCGGAACGTTTGAAATTATCTGGCTTATTGTAATGCTGCATGCATATTCATGTCCACTTACTGTCTTTTTTAGGAAATCATAGATAACAGGATTTTTGCAGATTGATGCAGAAAAAATAAAGAAACACAGAAATGTAAGGAGAAGGACGTAATCGGTCTGTACAAGAACTTTTCTGTCAAATATGAGCAGACATATAAGAATAAGAATAGTTACTGCCGGCCAGAATTTTGTCCTGGTTACGATAGTTGCAATTACAATGGCAAAAAGAACTCCATAAAGAATACGGACAGGTTTTCTTTCCGGCGACAGTTCTGGAAAGTCAGTCTGTGTGCTTATGCCGGTGCTTTCTGAAAGGTCTTTTTTGTACAGGCACAGAATGAACGTATACAAAAGAATTGCGCTGAAAATCCATAAGGGCAGCATCATAAGAAGAAAGCTGGAAACTTTTATTCCGCTTTGAGTGAACAGGAAAAGGTTCTGCGGACTTCCAAACGGGGTGAGCAAGGAACCACGGATAGCTGCGATGTTTTCAAGCGTAAGAACCGGAAGAATGTATTTTTCTTTGCCTCCGGCTCTGAATAGAATGATTGTAAGAGGGACGAATATGATCAGTGAAACGTCGTTCGTTACGAACATTGAAGAAAAAAAGACTGCTGCGACAAAAAAAATTGTGAGGTTTTTAATTTTTGAAATTTTACCGGTTTTTTTTAGAACGGGAACGAATATGTTTTCCTTCTTAAATCCTTCCAAAACTGTAAGCAGCATAAAGAGCGTGGCGAGCGTCTTCCAATTTATGGAGGAAAGAAGTCCTCTGTCTGGAGGTGTAATGAAAAGCGAGATTATTGCGGCTGCAAGGGATACGCTCAGCATAAGATCTTTTTTGAATAATGCTGCGATTCGGCTCATTTTAGTTCCTTCTGTGATTTGAAAAGTACCGACATTATAGCTTTAATACGGTTATTCGTTCAATTCCTGAGTTTCTAAGAATGTCTATTGAATCTGATACTGCCTTATCCCAGATTAAGTCCGGAGAATGTGCGTCTGAACCTACTATTGCACACAGTCCTGCATTCTTTACTTTTTCCCAGAAACGTTCGTGTGGGTATTGCCAGCGTTCACCGTCAGGATAAGCTTTTTTTCCTCTGCGCAGGCCGTTTGCATTGAATTCCAATATTACACCGGTTTTTTCGGCAGTCTCAATGATTATGTCGGCGGCTTTTTCATAGTCTTTGTTCCAGCCCCATGGCTCATTTATGCAGAACAGATCAGGATGGGCAAGTATTTTGAAAAAACCGGTTTCCATTGCATCTTTGCAGGCATAAGCGTATTCAACGGCGAGGGAACTTTCCGTTATTGAAGTTATATTGTGCATGTTGCCGGCTCTGTCTCGGAAAAAATGTTCGCCGCACAAAAGGTAGTCTATTTTCTTTTCTGTAAGAAGATATTCGTAGTAGCTTTTTTCCCTGTTGTATTCAGGCAGGTATTCAATCTCCAGCGAACAGAGAATTTCAAGCTTTTCTGAAAACTTCTTTTTCGCATTCTGAACTTCAGAACAGTATATGTCCAATTCCGGATATTGCATCCTGCAGTAAAAATCTTTATCCCTGAAAGGGGCGTGGTCCGAAAAGCCCAGTACGGAAAGTCCTGCTTTTACGGCTTCTTTTGCATAGTCTTCAGGAAGCCCTTCTGCATGTCCACAGTGAGATGTGTGCGTATGGTAGTTTGCTTTTTGTTCTGACATATTAATTCTATTAAATCATTTTTTATTATAAAATAAAACCGTGATTGAAGATATTTATATTGTCATGAATAAACCCTGCGGTTATGTCTGTTCGACTATGAGTGACAGAAGCCGGGTTATTTTCGAGCTGATTGATCCAAAAGTTTTGGAAGAGTGCAAAAAAAACGGAAAAAATTTGCATACAGTGGGAAGACTGGATAAGGAAACGGAAGGACTTCTGATTCTTACCACAGACGGAAAGTTTTCTCATGATCTTACGGTTCCTTCTCATTGCGTGAATAAAGTGTACCGCGTCGTTCTGCGAGATCCAGTTAATAGTGAAGTCCAGAAAGAATATTCGGAACGTTTTGCAGATGGTGTGATTCTTCCGCCTGAAAAAAAATTCCCAGAGCAGCTTTCGCGTCCTGCAAAAATAAGATGGATAAATTCCTTGGAAGCTGAAGTTACGGTCACAGAGGGAAAATTCCATCAGGTAAGACGCATGTTTATGGCGATGAACAATGAGGTTGTTAAGCTTAAGCGCATAGCTGAAGATTTTTTATATCTGGAAAATTCTTTAAAAAGCGGAGAATATAGAAATCTTACAGAAGACGAAGTTCTTGGCCTGAAAAAGAATTGAGGAGTAAGTAAACTGGGAAAGGAATTCCAGGAGGCAATGAAAGATCTTATTAGTATGTGTTGTTTTAAGGCTTGAAATTTTATAATGCGTTTACATATCAACCGGAATAAATTCCATTGAGAAGAATCATGAATTATGGTAGATTTGTGCGTATGATTTCCGTGAGCAGAATCATGCGGGAGTCATTACGTTCACTGGAGGACGCTTGTGAAAGTTGCAATTTTCTTTGGCTCAAAATCTGATACAGAAAAAATGAGCAAGGCTGCTGATGTTCTTAAGGAATTCGGCGTTGAATACAAAGCATTTATTATTTCTGCGCATCGTGCGGGAGAGCTTCTGCATAAGACTGTAAAACAGTGTGAGGCAGACGGGTTTGAGGTTATAATTGCCGGTGCAGGTCTTGCTGCGGCTCTTCCTGGTGTTATTGCAGGAATTACTACATTGCCGGTTATCGGTGTTCCGCTTGAATGTATTTCAGGTTCTTCAAATGGGCTTGGTGGAATGGATGCGCTTCTTTCTATTGTCCAGATGCCTCCTCAGATTCCTGTTGCAACAGTTGGAATCGGTAATGCAAAGAATGCTGCTTATCTTGCAGTTCAAATTCTTTCAATCAAGTATCCGGAACTTAAGGATAAGCTTGTTGCATTCCGCAAAAAGCTTGCCGATGATGCTGCAGCTGGTGTAGCTGCTGGAGTGACATTATAAATGACAGACGACAGTTTTTTATATACAGAATCAGATGACAAGCTGCATGATGAATGTGGTGTTGTAGGTGTTTTTCTAAATCCTTCTGATGAAAATTCAAAATCTGCTCCGATGAATGCCGCTACGATGAGCTATTATGGTTTATATGCACTGCAGCACCGCGGTCAGGAAAGTGCAGGAATTTGTGTTTCTGACGGTGAAAACGTAAAAATCCATAAGGCCATGGGGCTTGTAAGCGATGTCTTTAAGCTTGAGCACTTGCAGGAACTTTGCGGTAATCTTGCTATCGGGCATGTACGCTATGCAACCGCAGGAAGCAAGACTGTTGAAAATGCACAGCCTATGCTCATTCAGTCCAAGCTGGGAGCAGTTGCCGTTGCGCATAACGGACAGCTTGTAAATTATGTTCAACTGCGTGAAATGTTTGAAGAAACGGGTGCGACTTTTAGTTCTTCAAGTGATACAGAAGTTATAGTTAAATTGATTGCGCGTGGTTATAAAAAAGGCGTAGAGCGTGCTCTTACGGATACAATCCAGATGATAAAGGGGTCGTTTGCGCTGTGCGTTATGACAAAGGATTCTTTGATCGGGGCCCGCGATCCTAATGGTATACGTCCGTTATGTCTTGGTCAGGTTGACGGTGGTTGGATTCTTGCCAGCGAGTCATGTGCTATAGATGCTATGAATGGAGCATTTGTACGTGATATCCGTCCTGGAGAAATCGTAATTATAAATAAGGACGGAGTTCTTTCCTTTGATTTTGGAGAAAAGACGGCAAAGCGTACTTGTATTTTTGAATACGTTTATTTTGCCCGCCCGGATTCAATCATTGATGAGATTTCTGTTCAGGAAGCCCGTTATAAATTAGGTGCACAGCTTGCAAAAGAGAGCCCTGTAGAAGCTGATGTAGTTGTAGGTGTGCCTGATTCCGGCTTGGGGGCCGCAATCGGTTACAGCCGTGAAAGCGGAATTCCTTATTCAATGGGTGTTGTAAAAAATAAATACATAGGACGAACCTTTATTGCTCCTACGCAGAAAGACCGCGAGAATATGGTATTTGTAAAGCTTAATGCGCTGAAAAGTGATTTGAACGGAAAGCGTGTCATTGTGATAGATGATTCAATAGTACGTGGAACTACAAGCCGCCGTCTTGTTCAGATACTGCGCCGTGCCGGGGCTAAGGAAGTTCATTTCCGTGTAAGTTCTGCGCCTGTAAAGTTTCCTTGTCACCTTGGTATTGATACGCCTACGAAGGCAGAGCTTATTTCTTCCAATCATGACGTTGAGCAGATCAGAGAAGAAATTGGCGCAGACAGTCTTGCGTTTATCAGCGTAGAGGGAATGTTTGAGGCATTGCGTTCCTGCAATCCGGAGCAGTACGGATTCTGTAAGGGATGCTTTACGGGTGAATATCCGATGAGCATTCCGAATATGGAATAATAGCAAAAAAGGAGGAAAAAACTTTTGTGTGATTTCCCCCTTTGAAATTAAGTTATTTTTTTAGTATAATTTTTTATTATTTTTATAGGAGCCGTAAGATGGCAAGTTACAAAGAATCTGGTGTTGATGTTGAAGAGGGCTACCGCGCTGTAGACAAGTACAAGGAACATGCAAAGAGAACTGCAATTCCGGGACTTTTGACAGGTCTTGGCAGCTTTAACGGAATGTTCGAAATCCCTAAAGGCTATAAAAATCCTGTAATGGTAAGTGGTACAGACGGTGTTGGTACTAAACTTGATATTGCCTTCCAGATGAAGAAATATGATACAGTAGGAATTGACTGTGTTGCCATGAGCGTAAACGACATTCTTTGTTCTGGCGTTCAGACTTTATTCTTCTTGGACTATGTTGCTTGCGGTAAGCTTGAAGCAGATGTTGCAGCTGATCTTGTAAAAGGTGTTGCTGACGGTTGTGTTCAGACTGGTTGTGCACTTCTTGGCGGTGAAACTGCAGAAATGCCTGGCTTCTACGATGTTGGAAAATATGACCTTGCCGGTTTTGGTGTTGGTGTTGGTGAAAAGAATGACATGATTACAGGAGAAAACATTGCAGAGGGCGATGTCCTTATCGGTCTTTCTTCAACAGGTGTGCATTCAAACGGATTCAGCCTTGTTCGTAAGCTAGTTCCGAACCCAAATGACCCGTTCCTTATGGACGGAAAAGAGACTGGTAAAACAATTGGTGAAGTTCTTCTTACACCAACACGCATCTACGTAAAACCAGTTATGGAAGTTCTTGCGAAATATAAGAAATCAATCCATGGTATGGTTCACGTAACTGGTGGTGGATTCTATGAAAATATCCCTAGAATGTACCCTAAAGCAAAAGATGGAAAGAAACAGTTGATTTCTGTAATTAAGAGGTCAAGCTGGGATATTCCACCTGTATTCGGTGAACTTATTAAACGTGGTGCAGATCTTAATACAATTTACAATACTTTCAATATGGGTATTGGTTTTGTTCTTGCAGTTAAGGCAAAGGATGCAGATGCAATCCTTGAAATGTTCAACGCAAATGCTTCTAAATATCACCGCGATGACTGCCCTGATATGAAAGCCTACAGAATTGGCCGTGTAGCCTACGCAGAGGGAAAAGCTGAAACTCAGGCTGAAAAGGTTCTGTTCGAGGATTAGTGTGAAAAACGCGGGCTGTGACGCAGTATTTTTGAGCGTGTTGTATCGAAAAAGAAGCGTACATAGCTGATCGGACTTGTAATAGAACGCAAGGTGACTTTTTGGTTATCTTGCGTTTTTTGTTATAGATGCATTCTGCTGAATTTTGACCTTATGGCCCGGAAACTATTTTTTGGATTTAAATATCGCTATTCAGTATGATAATAAATTAAGGACGATAATATGAAAAAAATTGCTGTTTTGGTTAGCGGAGGTGGAACAAACCTTCAGGCGTTGATTGATTATGAAAAGTCCCATGAGGGCTGTCCGTATAATATTGCGATTGTTATAAGCGATCATAAGGATGCGTTTGCCTTGGAGCGGGCAGCTAAGGCTGGTATTAAGACTGCAATTGCAAGTCCGTATGCAGTTATGGGTGCAGAAGTTGCTAAGGCTGCAAGCCGCGAAGAAAAGCGCATTGCGGTGAGTAACCGCGTTCTTGAACTTTGTAACGAAAACGGCGTTGAAGGCATTGTTCAGGCTGGATGGCTTACGGTTCTTTCCGGTAGCATCATAGATAAATATTCAGATAAAATAATAAACCTTCATCCGGCTCTTTTGCCTAAGTTTGGCGGTGTAGGAATGTGGGGGCATCATGTTCATGAAGCAGTTCTTGCTGCCGGAGAAAAGGAAAGCGGCTGTACGATTCATCTTGTAAACGGTGAATGTGACGGCGGAAAAATTCTTATTCAGAAAAAGGTTCCTGTTATGCCGGATGATACACCGGACAGCCTTTATGCCCGCATTGCACCAAAGGAACATGAGGCTATGGTTGAAGGAACGGTAATGCTCGTAAATATGCTTGCAAAACTTTAGTCTGAAGAATATGCCGGCGCGGGATACGAAGGGGGAGGGCTGTGCAAAGCACAGCCCGAACGTGTTTTTGCGGAGCAAAAATACCGGCCGTTAGGGCAAGCCCGGAGAAGCCCGTTTGCACAATCCCTTGGCCCATGAAAAAAATCATTCTAATCCTAGAGATTTCCAGATTTCGTGAAGTTCATCGCTTGAAATTACGAAAGTCAGATACATGGAGAGGTCGGGGTAATCAGTTGTGTCCGGTGTGTTTGTTTCGCAGATCCAGGTGGCTCCGTTTTCTGAAAGCCGTTCTTTTAATGCGTCGTATTGATCTTCTGTGCATTCGTGGGAAATTTTGAGGCTGCCTTTTATTCCTGCTACATCGGCGCACAAAAGACCGTTCATTTTGTTTTTTTCAAAGCTAGTGTACAGATAGCCGTTATAGTCTTTATATGTGTATTTCTGCCATTCTATGTCTGTTCTGGCGGCTTTTTGTGCTCTTTTGCAGGAAGTGAACAGTGCGGTTGTTATCAGTAATATTAATAAAAAAAAATTAGTCAGTTTGGTCATAGCGTAAAATAATTGTAAATTTTGTATTCTAGGTTATAATATAATACATTATGGAGTCGCGTGAAAATCCTGTCTTCGGACGAAAAATATTTTTTTTGAATCCATCTCTTAAAATTCAGAATACGATCGTAAATCGTCTTAGGCAGGAAGAATACGAGGTTTATACAATTGCTGATTATCGTGATGGAAAGCCTGTTCTTAGTGAAAATGAAACTGCCATCTGTTTTGTAAATATTGACGGACAGCTTACTTTTAAGCAGTGGTTCAACTATCTTAAGTCATTTCAAACAGATTTTACGCTTAAAGGAATTGTTCTTGGTGTTATTTCTATGGATGCCAAATCAGTGGACAGGGAACAGTTTATTCTTAAGCTGAACCTTGCGGCTGGTTTTATAAATTTGAATGAATCCGGAGTTCAGATTTATTCTAACATTCGGAAAATTCTTGAGATTAACGGGGCTAAGGGGCGGCGCCAATATGTCCGTCTTGATTGTTATGGTCTTGATTATGTGACTGCAAATTGTATTATCAGCAACAGGTTGATTGATTTCGTCCTGGATGATATCAGTTCGGCTGGTTTTGCGGCGCATTGTTCTAAGGGCTTTGAGTCTGTTCTTCAAAAGGGGATTGCCTATAATCTTACGCTTCATATTGCGAGAAAGGACTATCTGATCAAGGCTGTCATATACCTGATCAAGGAAAATGAATCAAACAATACTTATGTCTTTATGTTCGACGAGTCTACTCCGGGAACAGTAAAAGAGGAGATTCGTACTTTTGTATTCAAGGTTCTTCAGGAAAAAATGAATACCCTTCTTAATGCCCAGATAAAGGACATGTATGATTATTCTATTGAAGCTAAAATTTCTGAGCAAAAAAATATCCCAGAAGAGTATTCGGTTTTTCAGGAAATTGGCGATCTTGAGGAGCTTTGAAATAGCTGTATGAGACATAAGCGGCCGGAGACATTGAGAAACCTTATCTTTTGTGATATTCTTTTATCCACATTAATTCAGCGGCGCACACCCGCGTCGTAACGAGGTTTTTTTATGGCAAACACAAAAGATACACATGCGTGTACATTGGACAAAATCATCAGTCTTTGTAAGAGACGCGGTTTTGTTTATCAGGCTTCAGAAATTTACGGTGGACAGGCAGGTGCCTGGGATTACGGTCCGCTTGGTGTAGATTTCAAACGTAACATT
>JAFOSK010000119.1 GCA_017392945.1 Treponema sp. | reverse complement strand
GGTAGCAAGGCTTTGATAAGCCTTGATGTGAGCAAGTTTGATACGTCTAAAGTTACAAATATGGGGTGTATGTTCTCTGGTTGTCATGGATTGACGAACCTTAAAATAAGTAACTTCAATACGTCCAAGGTTACAGATATGAGGTATATGTTCATGTCTTGTTACAATCTGACAACAATATATGCTGCTGCAGGAACTGATTGGGGAAGTATAGAAAACATAACTTCCTATAACATGTTTCATAATTGCGATAGCCTAAAAGGCGGCAATAATACGGTATATGATGAATCTAAAAGAGATAAAACATACGCCCGTATTGACGGTCTTGACGGCAAGCCCGGCTACTTTACGATAAAGCCTGCTGCAACTGAGTAAAAGTATGCCGTCGCCCGGTTGAACAAGATTACGTGTGGCGGCATATTTGCATGGGCTGCGCCTAGACATGCGGTCTGAAATGACAGTGGACGGTATAGAAGGGGGCCCTTCGAGAGCCTCAGGGACCGCCCTTCGACAAGTACTTCGACGGGCTCAGTAACCGCCCTTCGACAGGCTCAGTAACCACTCAGGGACCACCCTTCGACAGGCTCAGGGACCGCGCCATGAATTTAATGAATAAGACAGAATCCTTAATAAAAGATTCTTACCAGAATAGAGCCGACTATTGTTGATGTAATGACGCTTGTAAGACCAGGAAGCATAAAACTGTGATTCAGCAAATATTTTCCGATTTTTGTTGTTCCAGAGCGGTCAAAATTTACAGTGGCAATATCAGAAGGGTAATTAGGAATAAAGAAATAGGCATAGACGCTCGGCATAACACCAAGCAGAACAGGACCAGGGATTCCTAATTTATAAGCCAATGGAAGCATAGCTACAAGAGTTGCGCCCTGAGAATTAATCAAAACGCTTACGGCAAAGAACGCAAATGCAATAGTCCATGGAAAACGTTCTACGATATTTTTAAGATTTCCTTCTATAATGCCCAAATAGTTAGAAAAATATGTATCGGCAAGCCAGGCAATTCCGTAAATGGCAACGACAGCTACCATTCCGCTCTGCCATACGGCTCCGCTTACGGCCCTTTTTGGTTCCGCTTTTGCAAATATAATCATAATGGCTGCTGCTGAAATAAGTACAATCTGGATTATAAGGTTCATTCCAAGCCTTGAAGACTTTTGTGTTCCGTCTGCAAGGGTTGTTATGTATTCAGGACGGATATCGTGCCCTGCAATCTGGAAAATTGAATAAAGTACGATAATTGCTATTGCTCCAAGGAATACAAAAACTGAAATTTTTGCATTTTTCGTAACTTTTTTTTCAAGAACAGAAGCGGTAGAACCGTACATATATTCTTTTGTCTGAGGGTCAGCAAGTCTGGCCTGGAATTCCGGATCTTTATCAAGGTCTTTGCCGCGTTTATACGAAACAGCCGCAGCTGCCATAATACCGCACAAACAAGACGGAATTGTAATTGCGATGACTTGAATGTTATTTATATCAAAACCGTTTGTTCCTGAAATTACGACAAATGAAGCGACTGCAGCAGAAATCGGGGAGCAGGTGATTCCGACTTGACTAGCAATGGAAGCGACGGCACAAGGACGTTCCGGGCGGATTCCTTTTTTTAAGGAAATATCTGCAATAATCGGCATAAGTGTATAAACTACATGGCCTGTTCCAACAAGTACAGTCAAAAAGAAAGTACAAAGAGGCGCAAGGAAAATAATCTGGTTAGGATGCTTTCGCAGGAGTTTTTCTGCAAGTTGTATCATCCAATCCATACCGCCGGCTGCATGAAGCATACCCGCACAGGTTATAGCTGCAATAATAATATAGATTACATCCGTTGGAGGTTTGCCGGGTTTCATTCCCATAAAGAGGACAAGTATAAACAGTCCGATTCCGGAAATTGCTCCTAATGCAAGACTTCCGTACCGGGAACCAACATAAAGTGCTCCGAGCACGATGATAAGTTCTAAAATCATTATAAACGTCATACGAAGATTTTAAGTTGGGAAGTTAAATAATGCAAATAAAAATTGTCGTTTATGTTTTATTGAATGCTGAGGGTATTAAAAAAAATTGTTTTGATTCACGGTTCTATGCTTTATTTCGTAAGTGTTGGTTGGAACGTTTCGATGTCCGTTTAATCTTGCATATTTTTGACGGAAAATTTAAAATCCCTTGGAATGAATTAGCTTTATCCGAAGAATGGCAAAAGGCTTGTTCTTTCTGGCAATGTTTAAAATATGTTTCTGGAGGACAAAATGTCTGTCACTGTAATTGCGAAAATAATCGCATTTGTACTTTATCTGGGACTTATGGTTTACGTTGGTCTTAGAAACGCAAGAGGAAATAATTCTGCCTCTGACTTCTTCCTGGGCGGAAGAAAAGTTGGTCCGTGGGTTACAGCCTTAAGCGCAGAAGCTTCTGACTCTTCTGCATGGGTTTTAATGGGGCTTCCTGGACTATGCTACATAGGTGGATTTAAGGAATCTTTCTGGACTGCAATTGGATTGATTGTTGGTACTTATATTGCCTGGCTTTTGATCGCAAAACAGCTTAGAAAATGTTCTATTGCGTTCGGCGATTCAATTACAATTCCAGAATTTTTAACAAACAGATTTAAGGACAAATCATACATTCTTACAATTGTTTCGGTTTTCTTTATCGTTGTTTTCTTTACCATTTATACAGCCAGCGGATTTGTAGCATGCGCTAAACTTTTCCGTTCTGTTTTTGGTCTTAACTGGAACGTAGGTCTTGCAATTGGATTTGTAATCATTCTTTCTTACACAATTCTGGGCGGATACAAGGCTGTCTGCACAACAGACTTTATTCAGGGAATGCTTATTTTTATTGCTTTTGTAATTTCTTCAGTGATTGTAATTGTGTCTTTGGGCGGAGTTTCAAATTCAATTGATCAGGTAAAGGATTTTACACAGCGTGCTGTAAGCGGAGAATTCGGCGAAATCTTAAAGAACAAATTCATTGCGAACAAAACTTTCTCTCCTATGTCTGCAATTTCTGCATTTGCATGGTGTCTCGGATATCTTGGAATGCCTCATATCATCGTGCGCTTTATGGGCTGCCGTTCAAACAAAGAAATTAAAACTGCCCGCCGCATCGGTATTTCATGGATGATTATTTCGTACATCGGAACATTCATCATTGGTACACTTGGAACAGCTTATCTTATCAACAAGGGAATCCTGCTTGGTGCAGATTCAAGCGAAGTTGCTCTTGAAGGAGTAAAAGTTCTTGGACTTGGAACAGAGGAAGCTATTTTCAGTGAATCGATGCTCAGAATGTACCCTGCATTTATTGCCGGTCTTTTCCTTTGTGCAATTCTTGCGGCTTCTATGTCTACTGCTGACTCTCAGCTGCTTTCTGCATCTTCTGCAATCGGTCAGGATATTTACAAAGGTTTGATAAAAAAAGACGCTGATGACAGGAAGGTTCTTCTGGTAAGCCGTATTTCTGTTTTTGCAATTGCTGTAGTAGGACTTCTGCTTGCATTGAATCCAAAGAGTTCTATTTTCTCTCTTGTATCTTTTGCATGGTCTGGATTTGGCGGAACTTTTGGTCCTCTTATTTTGCTTGCTCTTTACTGGAGGGGCACAACTTCAAAAGGTGCTGTAGCAGGCCTTATTTGCGGCGGTGTAACAGATGTTGCATGGCACTACCTTCACGGTGGCATTTTTGACGTATACGAAATTCTTCCGGCATTCATTGTATGTCTTCTTGTAACAGTTGTAGTTTCACTTTTTGATAAAAACAAAGATCCTGAAATGCTCAGAGAATTTGATATTTACAAGAATATGGAAGATTAAAAGAATTCCGTAAAATGTAAATAAAATTAAGCCGCCCAGTATCCGAATGAAATGAATTTTCTTCGGATATTGGGCGGTTTTGTTAATGTATATTATGAGAATTCGAATTAATGTCTGTTAAGCCAGTCTATGATTGCATTTATTAGTCTTACAAATAAACGAAAACAATATACACATAATGGAAGTAAAATAAGTAAACCAATTAAACCAATTATTATAGATATCATCATAGGATCTGTTTCAGGGATATATATAGTAAGTTGTTTGTCATAAACTTCCTCCGCGCAATAATGTTCCACATAAAATTGGGGCAAGAAAATACGGAATGCTTTTTTTACTTGGGCACATTAGGTTACCGGTTAGCTTGGCTTGATTCTGGTTTTCTGGCGGGCATGAACAGGAAGTTATAGGTATGAAAATATGTATGTCTGGGTAAATCCGCGGCGCCCGGCATGGAAGGGGCACCGCAGGTGCTTGCGGAGCGCAGCGGAGCAATGAGCGTTAGCGGAACCCTGGAACGCCGGTTGCAATTTATGCTGCGCTGAAAGTGCTTATGCATCTGCAAAAACTTTTCCGTCTTCCAAAGTGATTTTGAGTTTTGTGTATTCGCTGTGAAAATCGTTTTTTAGGCGGTCCAGGTAGCGGGCGCTTTCCCATTTGCACATAGGCAGGTCGTGCAGAAGGTAATTTCCGCATGATTCAGGTTCTGTTGCCGGAACTTTATCCTGTGTAAGGATCCACTCAAGGCATTCGATTGTAAGGCTCCTCATATCTTCTACGCTGTAGTTTCCTGTCATAATGATATACATGCCAGTGAGACAGCCCATAGGTCCTACGTAAACTACATCTTCCTTTACTTTTGAATTGCGGAACCATGTTGCCATAAGGTGTTCAAGACTGTGGATTGCGCCTGGTGCAACGGCAGGCTCTTTGTTTGGTTCCGTGATGCGGAGGTCATAGGTTGTAAAACCTTTGTCTTTGCGGGAAATGTAAATTCCAGGCTTTAATTTTGTGTGATCGATTGTGAAACTCTGAATTACTTCCATAGATACCTCGTATTATTTGTTCGATTATTCTGTCTTTTAGCAGTAAGCATATTATATGACAAACCAAGAAGATGATTCAATCGTAATAGCAGGGAACCGTATTCTGAATTCTGGTGTAAATATTTTTCAGGCGTCGTTAAAAGTTTGTATAAAAAATTTAATTTTTGCGTATGATGTTAAATTGACTGAACACTGCGTTTAGATATAACTTAATCCAAAGAGTTTAATAAGGAGTGTCTATGAATAACAAAGAAGCAATTAAGGTTCTTAAAGAACTTCAGACTTATTGTTCGGCAACATCGCTTGATGCGGTTAATTACACTATTGCTGTGCTTGAAAAACTTGAAGGTCAGGGGATTTTGGAGCCGCTTAATACTGATTTTTCTAAGATTACGAAGTAGGTGATGTGATAAGAATTATGTCCATGTAAATTTTATCACATCAGTCTTGCATAAGTAAAAACTGATATTTAGTGCATCTATGCACGACCGTTAACGCGGAGTTTTATAGGAGTAAAGAATGGAAGGAAGTTTTCTATCGTTAGTGCCTGCAATTGTTGCGATTGCTTTGGCCTTGATTACTAAGGAAGTTTATTCCTCACTTTTTATTGGAATTGCTATTGGCGGAGCGTTTTTTGCAGCGGGAGCCGGATCTGGTTTTACCGGTTTTTTTACGCATGTATTTAATGACGGAATGATTGCCCAGCTTAGTGACAGCTGGAACGTGGGTATTCTGGTTTTCCTCGTTGTGCTTGGGTCTATGGTTGCCCTTATGAACAAGGCGGGCGGTTCGAGGGCTTTTGGTGAATGGGCCAAAAAGCATATTAAAAGCAAGGCCGGGGCACAGATAGCTACAATTGGTCTTGGAATTCTGATTTTTATTGATGACTATTTTAACTGTCTTACCGTTGGTTCTGTAATGAAGCCAGTTACAGAAAAGCACGGAGTTTCGCGGGCAAAGCTTGCATATCTCATTGACGCAACTGCGGCTCCTATTTGTATTATTGCACCGATCAGTTCTTGGGCTGCTGCTGTTTCTGGTTTTGTCAGCGAAGGAGAAAACGGCATTGCGCTTTTTTGTAAGGCTATTCCGTTCAACTTCTACGCTTTCTTTACTATTGCGATGACTTTATTCCTGGCTGCTAAAAACTTTGAGTTTGGACCAATGGCAAAGGCAGCAAATGATTTAAGTGAATTAAATAGTGAAGATTCTGCTGATCCTGTTGAAATGAAGGGGTCTGTTATTGATCTTGTTTTACCGATTGCAATGCTGATTGTTTTCTGCGTTCTTGGAATGATTTATACGGGCGGATTCTTTACTGCTCAGATTGCTGGCGAGACTGAAGGAACAATGGTTGCAAATCCTGCTTACCTTAATTTTATTGAATCCTTTGCGGCAAGCGATGCTTCGGTTGGTCTTGTTCTAGGATCTTTTGCAGCGCTTATAATTACTGTAGTAATTTATCTATGTAGAAGGGTAATTTCTTATACAGAAATTATGGCATGTATTCCAAGCGGATTTAAGGCTATGGTTCCTGCTATTTTGATTCTTACTCTTGCCTGGACTTTAAAATCTATGACGGATTCTCTTGGAGCAAAGGAATATGTTGCAGGTATTGTCAGCGGAAGTGCACAGGGGCTGAAAAGTATGCTGCCGGCCATTATCTTTGTTATTGCTTGTGGTCTTGCTTTTGCTACGGGAACTTCATGGGGTACATTTGGTATTTTGATTCCGATTTGTATTGCGGCTTTCCCAGTTGCGTCGGATCCGATCAGAATTATTTCTATTTCTGCATGTATGGCCGGAGCTGTCTGCGGAGATCATATTTCTCCAATCAGCGATACTTCAATTATGGCCAGCGCGGGTGCAGGTTGTAACCATGTGAAGCACGTTTCTACACAGTTGCCTTACGCGCTTCTGGTTGCGGCCATTTCATTTGTAACTTACATTGTTGCGGGCTTTGCACAGCACCTTGGCATTCTGCCGGCAGGAATAATTTCCTGGGTAATAGGTCTTGCGGCTTTGTTTGGAACCTTGCTGTTCTTTAAAAAGCGCGCAGAACAGTAGTTTTGGAAAATAGAAATGCTTCCAGATGTTAGTTGTCTGGAAGCATTTTTTTTATGAAATATGTTATTTTTTCAGCAATGCTGCGAACGGGTTGTATGTGTCGCCGTCGTCATCTTTGTGGGTTGCAAAGTAGGCGCTGGCGTTGTCGTCCTGTTCGGTGCTTGTGCTTGGAACAAGACTGATTCGCTTGTTTGCAGCGTCGATTTCTTTTATTGTTACGGACATTTCCTGGCCTACGCTGAACTTCTTTTTAAGGTTTGTGTTGCGGTCTACACCAAGGGCAGAAATGTGAACAAGTCCGTCGATTCCTTTATCAAGGTTGATGAATACGCCGAAGTCTGCCACGCGGCTGATTTTTCCGTCGATTTTCTGACCGGCAGAGAATTTTGATGAAACGCTTTCCCATGGGTCTGCGATAAGGGCTTTAAGGCTTACGCTTACTTTTTCGTGTGCCCAGTCTGTATTGATTACTTTTGCTGTAATTTCCTGACCCGGTTCAAGGAATTTTGAAAGGTCTGTTACGCGTTCAAGTGCAACTTCCGAAATTGGCAGGAGTGCCTGGAAACCTTCGATGTCTACGAAAGCGCCGAAACTCTGGAGAGATTTTACTGTTCCAGTAACGACAGAGCCTACTGCAATGCGTTCGCCGAGAGCAGAAATCTGGCCTTTGTGTTCTTCTTCAAGAACGGCGCGGTTTGACACTACAAGCTTTTTGCCGTCGTCTTTGTATTCCTGGATGATGAATGTGAGTACGCGGCCGATGTAATAGCCAGCTTCTTCTTTCTGGCGGAAGCCCATCTGTGAATAAGGGCAGAAGCCGCGTTTTGAACCGAGAGTTACTTCAAAGCCGCCTTTTATTTCTTTTTCTACTTTGCCCTGTACCGGGATGCGGTTTTTGAATGCGTTTTCAAGCATTGTGTCATCGGCAGAGTTTCCGGCGATTTTTGTTGTAAAGCGCATTTCGCCGTTTTTTTCACCGATGAAGAATGCCTTTATTTTGTCGCCTTCTTTAACAGAAAGGTTTCCGTTTTCGTCTGCAAATTCTGCTGCGTTGATTACGCCTTCGCTTTTTGCGCTCATATCAATGAAAACTGTTTCGCCGCTTACAGCAACAACTGTTGATTCGATTTCTTGTCCTGGAGTGAGTTTTTCAAACATGTTTTTTCCTTGTGCGGAAAGTTCCGCTGTTTTTCTTTAGTATAGCAAAATGCGGAAGGTTTTTCGAGAGTTGGAGAATAATTATGTAAATAGTTGATACAGTTGCGCCCGGCATGGAAGGGGCACCGCAGGTGCTTGCGGAGCGCAGCGGAGCAATGAGCGTTAGCGGAACCCTGGAACGCCGGTTGCGGTTTGCGCTGCGCTGGGAAAAAACTGTTAAGTTATCAGTGTAAAATTAACAATGATAACTTAACAGTGTTATATTTATATAATTCCAACATATACCAACGTTTATGTTTGTTAGCGCTTGTGATCCGGTTAGTCCAGTTCCTTTTTTATAGGGCGGGCTGTGAACAGGCTGCGTGTTGCATCATTGATTTTGCGTGCAACATAAGGATTGTTCATTGTATAAAGATGAACACCGTCTACACCGTTCGTTACAAGGTCTGCAATCTGGTCTATGGCGTATGCGATTCCTGCATCGCGGATAGCTTCCGGTTCATCGGCATAGCGTTCCATCATGCGCACGAATTTCTTTGGAAGAACGGCGTTGGTCATGCTTACCATGCGTTCAATTGATTTTTTGTTGGTTGCCGGCATGATTCCGGCTTCAATCGGGACATTGATCCCTGCAATCTGGCAGCGTTCGAGGAATGTGTAGAATTTTTCATTGTCAAAGAAAAGCTGGCTTAAAAGGTGTTCTGCCCCGGCGTCAACTTTTAGTTTAAGGGCGCTGATATCGCTTACGACGTCAGGAGAACATGGATGGCGTTCTGGGTAGCAGGCTCCGATTATCTTAAATCGTTTTCCATCCGTGCGCTTTTCGTTGAATTCCCGGATAAACGCAACTAGGTCGCTTGCATGCTGAAAATCATCGACGGGTTCGCGGCCTTCTATACGGTCCCCTCGTAATGCAAGGATGTTTTCTATTCCGGCCTGCTGGAACTGCTCCAGAACGAACAGGGCGTCTTTTTTAGTCATATTGATACAAGGCATGTGAACGGCACTTTCTACGCCACATACGTCCTTGATTCTTTTTGCAATGCTTACTGTGTTATCGCAGTTTTCGCTTCCACCGGCACCGTAAGTAACGCTTATAAAATCCGGCTTTATATCGCTTAAATCAGAAAGTGTCTGATAAATTGTTTCTATGTTCATTGTTTTCTTTGGAGGAAAAACTTCAAAAGAAAATGTAGTTCTGTTTTTTTGTTCAATCATATTAAAACTATACTGAATCTTGTTTGTAAATTCTAGCGCGTATTGTTATACTTGTAATAGAAGTTTTTTATTTATACGGAGGATTTAAATGACAAGAGAAGATGAAATTGCGGCAAAAGCTGTGCGTGTCTCTACGTTGCGTTCACTTAAACTTAAGAAAAAATTAAGAATTCGTCAGATAAAAGAAGATGCGGAAAATAAGATCCGCGAAATAAATATTCAGTATGCGGAAGATCCAGAGCGCCTGAGGGCAAAATATGCTGCTGATGATTATGCGCGTACAGAAAAAGCAAAGAAGCGTGCTGCAAGACGTATTGAAAAAGAGCGCCGCCATCTGGAACAGCAGCGCAAGCTCCGGAAATATACGGTCGGGGAAGAAATTTTTAGTTCGATTGTACAGGGAATCGGAGCATGTCTTTTTATTGCGGCTACGGTTCTTCTGGATGTCTGCGCAACAGTGAATGTACCGCATGATGTACGTCCTTTTTATGCTGCATTGTATTCATGTTTTGGAGGTGTAATGGTTCTTAATTATATTACGTCTGTCCTTCAGCATGCGCTTACAAATGCAACTGCAAAAGAAGTGTTTAAAAGGCTTTCGCGAATTTGTATCTACCTTATTTTTATATGCGCATTTATGATTTATTCATTTACGGCTGTAAATAATAATGCGGTGTCGTTCCTTTATGGTCTGATTTTTACAGGAATTGCCGTAGTTATCAGTCTTGTCGGAATTTTTATGTATGCGATTGCCGGAAGCCGTCTTGAGGTTGTAAATATTGTATTCAATGCGGTTATTGGCTGGACAGGTCTTTTTATCTGTGCACGTCTTTACCATGCGATTACGCCGGAAAGCTTTAAGATGCTGATTATAAGCGGTCTTCTTTTTACGGCCGGACTTGTATTCTGCAATATTAGAAAGGCAAAGTTCATGCATGCTATAGGTGATCTTGTTGTATTGGGCGCAAGCATATACATGTTCTTCTCGTTCTTCTATCTTTACCCGATTCCTGCGTAAAGACTTGTTGAGGTGGTTCAAATGCCGGAAAGTGTTATTTTACTCCGGCATTTACCTGCTAATCTTCTGAAGCAAGGCGGTAGTCCCAGTTGTGCTTTGGGTACCGTCCTTTCATTTCTTTGCATATTTCAGGCCATGTTGTCTGCCAGAACGATTCAAGGTTGTCTGTGATCTGAAGTGGTCTGCGCGCCGGGGAAAGCAGTTTTAACAGAACTGGCATACCCATTACTTTTGGTGTTTCCATGCATCCGAATATCTGCTGAATTATTATTTCCAATACAGGGCGTATAACTAGTTTTGTGCGGTCATCTGGGGAGGATTGGCGTTCATAGCTGATTTTTCGTGATTTTCCGTTTGGCAAGATTATCTGTGCCGGTGCGTTTTTATTTATTGTGGCTGCATCCAGATACCATTCCAATGCGCTGTAAACGGTTTCTTCGTCGATCTTTGTTTTACCGCTTAAAAACGGTAAAAGCCATTCTTGACAGGAGGCACAAAGCTTTTCTTCCGTTGACCTTGATTCAATGCTGTTTTGCTGTGCATAGAACTGCTCCCGTAAAATAAGGCTTTTTGTTTTTTCAGAAAGCGGAATTGAGCTGAGACCTTTCTGTTGAATCTGCGTACACAGAGCAAGGCTGTAGTCTTCCGGTGAGGCCTGTAGTTTTTTTGAAGATATTACGATTTTTCCGAAACAGGTCAGTTCGTTTTTAAGGATTTTATTTTCTTTTAGTTCTGCGATGATTTTTATTTCCTGCCGGTCAGAAAGCCATTCTGCGGCATCGTTTGAGCTCAGCGGCATGTAAGAATAGATTGTGCCTTCTGAAAATCCTGCGTCAACTTCCGGGGCGACTATCCATTCTGGATAAGTTGCGTGGCGAGTTGCTTCATCTTTTTTTAGATGGGCTACGCGGCCGCTTGGAAACTGATAAAGCCCGTTTTGACCTGTAAGGCGGGCAATTCTATCCGGAAAACCGTTCAGCAGTGCGCGCGGTGCATTTTCTGCATGTGGTAAAAACTGGTCTTGTTTATATGCCGCAATCCGCCGTTCAAGATCGATTATAAAGCGTTTTTTTACTTCTTGCGAAGATTTTGAATAGTTTGAAAAATCTGCGCATAGAGACGGGTAGCCGCTTAAAGCTACGCAGGCAAGCCGCGGATGCAGTCCTAGAGAGAGGCAGGCTTTTCCGAGAGAGGTGATTTTCTCATTTTTTATGCAGCCCAGTTTTTCCAGCAGGGATTTTGCTTCGTCCCATGCCGCTTTGGTAGGCGCTTCCAGCCAGTCGATTTT
This sequence comes from Treponema sp., assembly GCA_017392945.1. GTDB lineage: Bacteria > Spirochaetota > Spirochaetia > Treponematales > Treponemataceae > Treponema_D. The sequence goes on along the minus strand of JAFOSK010000119.1, from coordinate 14,143 downwards.
TTCAAGGCTGTCTGCGCCCCATTGCGCACATTCAAGGACGAGGCTTGTAATGTCTGCACGCAGGATTTCTGGTACGGAAGATTCTGGGCGTATGTCGTTTTTGTTCCAAAGGCGTATGCATTTACCTGGACCAAGGCGCCCGGCACGTCCGCTTCGCTGACACGCAGAAAACATACTTTCTGTTTCTGTTACGAGATGTTCCATGCCAAGGGCAATATTCATGCGGTTTACGCGGGAAAGACCGGAATCGATTACAAGGCGTACACCTGGAACTGTAAGCGAGGTTTCGGCTATTGCAGAAGAGAGTATTATGCGTGTTATGTTTTTTTGCGGCGGTTCCAGGACGTACCGCTGTTCATCAAGGCTTATTGAGCTGTGCAGGGTAAGGACTTCTGTGGATGCGTCAGGAATTCCGTATTCTTCAAGCTCCTGACGGCATCTGCGTATTTCTGAAATGCCTGGAAGAAATGCCAGAATTGTGCTGCCGCCGTAAGACATAGAAAAATCCTGAAGAGAAGATTTTATTGACTGCGGGACGCTTATGCCGCCGGCGTATTCTATGGATACGGGGAACTGCCTGCCCGGAACTGTCATTACGGGAGCGGGATTTTGTTCTGAGCCAAGATAGGTGGAAAGCCGTTTTGTTTCTATTGTCGCTGACATTACGATTACATACAGATCGTCGCGCAAAGCCATTGCTTCCTTAAGGAATGCAAGCGCAAGGTCTGCGTGGATTGAACGTTCGTGAAATTCATCGATTATTACGACGCTTATTCCTTCAAGGCTTGGATCTGCCTGAATCTGCCGGGTAAGAATGGCTTCTGTAATTATTTCCAGACGGGTTTCTTTGCTGGTTCTGTTTTCAAGGTGAACTTTGTAGCCGACGGTCTTTCCTACGGGTTCGCTCAGTGTAGAGGCAATGCGAGAGGCTATTGAGATTGCGGCAAGCCGACGAGGTTCCAGCATTACTATTTTGCCGGGGAAATGTTCCAGAAGGGACGGTGGTACTGCGGTGGATTTTCCGGCGGCGGTCTCTGCGGTAAGAATTAAAAAATGACAGGATGAATTCTTTGTCTGTCTGAATATTTCTTCAAGATACGGGGTTATTGGTAAATCGGCATTGATGTTCATTTGTGAATATATTTTGCCTCAAATTCTTCGATTGTCATAGGCTTGTCAAAGTAAAATCCTTGATAATAATCTGTTCCCATTTTTTTAAGCATTTTTACCTGTTCTTCTGTTTCTACACCTTCTGTGATTACAGGCATGTTCAGGTTCTTTGAAAGCTGAATTATGGAGCTGAGAATTGAGTATGAGCGTTCCAGATTGCTTTTTGAACGCAAGAATTCCATGTCAATCTTAAGTATATCAAATGGAATGTCTTTGAGCATATTCAGGGAAGAATAGCCGCTTCCGAAGTCATCCATTTCTACTTGGAATCCAAAGTTTCTCAGATTGTTTATAAGTTCCAGCTGTATGTCCAGATTGAGCATGATAGCTGATTCCGTAATTTCCAGTTTAAGATTCTTTGGTTCAATGTCATATTTTTTTACAAGGTCTACGAAAGTCTTGTGTATATTGACGTGAAGAAAATCTTTTGGGGAAATGTTGACGGAGATATAGTAGTCCGAAAGTCCTTGTTTTTTCCATTCGCTGAGCTTTGCGGCTGCCTGATCCCAGATGAAAAGATCAAGCTGTGTTATAAGACCTTTTTGCTCAAAAATCGGAATAAATTCGTGCGGTGGAAGGATGCCTCTTTTGGGATGAATCCATCGTACAAGGGCTTCTGCACCGTGTACGGTTCCGTCTGTTTTTACCTGTGGCTGAAGGAACATCTTGAACTGTCCTGTGGTCAGGGCAATAGGAAATTCGCCTACAAGGTGCTGTTCCTGCATAAGGTTGTCGCGAAGGGCTGCATTGTAGTAGGAAAAATGTTCCTGTAGGTTTCCCTTGATTGTTTCAATTGCAATGTATGTGCGGTCAAGCATCATTGGAACGGACATATCTATGTTTTCGATTTCATAAATTCCAAAATGAAAGATGATAGGATACAGAAGGTCTTCTTTTAAGAAATTGATCTGATTTACATATTTCATGAAAATGGATTCGTGAAAGTCCGCTTTTTTTATAAGGATTGCAAACCGGTCGTTGTTGATTCGTCCGTAAACTTCGGTTTCTTTTGTGTGTTCTCTTAATTTTTCGGCAATTCTTATAAGCAGCGTGTCTCCGGCTTCTCGTCCGAAATTGTCATTGATCATCTTAAAGTTGTCTATGTCGCTGCAAATCATAAGATAGTCTTCATCCGGTTCTTCTGTAAGCAGGGCCTTTACTTGTTCGCAGAAGCCGACCTTGTTCAGCAGGTTTGTAAGAGGATCGTGTGTTGCAAGGTAAAGTTCCTGGGTTATTTTTTCTACTTCACGGGTTTTATCATGAACGATGAAAAATGCTCCGAGGAAATTCTGGCGTTCATCTTTAAGGCAGTGTGTTGAAATATGAAAACTGTAGATTCTTCCGTTTTTTTGAACGTCTTCATCAAAATCCCGGTCCGGCAGGTTCTTTAGCTTATGATATGAGTCACCTTTTTTCAGGGTATTAAAAGGTCCTTCTGGATTAAGACCGAGATTTTTATATTTTGTTATTATGTTCTGCATGGCTTGATTGGAGAAAATGCATTCTCCGTCAATGTCGAATACGCGTACTCCGTCATTCATGTTAAGGGCTACTTCTGTAAGCTGACGGTAAAGAATTTGCTGAGGAGTAATACGACTGGAATAGGCTGCAATCAAAGCCGCCGTGAATGCATAGAAGATTATTGAAAAATCAATAGGGAAGGCAGTGAATAGCCAGAATGCATCGCCTGCGATAAGAAGCAGCAGAGAAATAAGAATATGTATGTATGCGGTTCTGTAAAGTTTTGGAGTTTTTATAATACGGATAATGAGCATGATAAAAGTGAGGGTCAGGCAGATGTAGGAAAGAGTAAGATGTATGTGGAAAAGCGGGTACATCTTTATTTTGTAGACCATGATTGTTTCTGCACCGAAAGAATATACGCTTGGCAGAAGTATGTATTCATGGTTAAAGAAGAAGTTTGCTGCAAGAGAAAGGGCGTCTATCATTAGAAGTGCATGAAGGATTTTTGCAGACCATTTGATATGACTGTTAAAGTGCGTGTACAGGCGTGTAAATTCCAGTAGTGAAAACAGAAGTATATTAATTAAAAGATAGAACGAGTTGTATGAGATTTTTACGTACAAAAGGTTTTCTGAATTTATTATGACTATATGACAGATAACTGACAGAAATGCAGCACACAGCAGGATTTTAAGGTATGGACAAAAGTCCTGCTTTATCCTGAGGGTTACGAGAAAAGTATAGCTTAATACAAGTGCAGAAATTACGAACAGCAGAGTATATGTATTTACCATAAAGAGTGCCTATAAAAACTTTTTATATAATTATTGTAAAATATGAAAGTAAAAACTGCAAATAAAAATTTACGACGGGACAACCGCGACGGGACTGAGAAACAATTTCTTTTTGAAGAAGAAGCTGCGCCGGGATGCGGAGGGGGCGCGGAGCGCCGTGGGGCTTGCGTTACGCAAGCCCCACCGACCGTGAGGGAAGCCCGGAGCAAGCCCGTTACGTAAGAAACTGCGCCCGGAAAAAAGATGAAAAGTGACGGTCTTTTTCGTGGGTATGGGATGTTCATTTGATGTTTAATATGCTATGTGATAATATTTTTATATAGCGTGAATGACAGGTTTGATTAAACCGAAATAATAGCTTCCGGTAGAGTAATGTCTGGCAAAACTGGTGTGCGTTAGTGCACCTACACGCTGTTATGCCCTGTAACTATAGACTCAGACGCTTCAGCGGCTGCATAACAGAATGTTTTTTTACCAGCCCTTTCTTTCCTTGACGCTGTTTTTTATTGATTCTCTAAAGTTCAACATTCAGGCTGTGTAAAAAAGTTTTAGGAGGCATCGGTGTAATATGAAAAGGAACGTGATTGTTGCGGTTACAGGTGCGCTGAGTGCAATTGTTATTCTTATGGGAATTCCTGGGATTCATCTTGGTTATATTCAGATAAGCCCGGCGGTTTCTCTTACTATAATGCATATTCCTGTTATTCTTGCGGCTGTATTTGCCGGTTACACGGGAGCTGCTGTTACCGGGCTTGTGTTTGGTCTTACAAGTCTTGTGAATGCGGCTATAAATCCAAGCGGTGTTCTGGATCCTCTCTTTTTGAATCCTCTTTGTTCTGTGCTGCCAAGGCTTTTGTTTGGTCTTTCTGCCGCTTTTTTGACTAAAGTTCTTGCGCTGATTCCGCGTATGCCTAAGTATGCTAATACCGCTGTTACGGCGTTTGTTTCCAGTTTGATTCATTCCTTTTTAGTGATTGGTTCTATGTATCTTTTTTTGAGCGAAAGGATGACAGCTGCTATGAACGGGCTGGGATATCTTGCGATTATGCTTATTCTTCTGAATGGTGTTATTCTGGAATCGATTGCGGCTTCTATTGTGTGTACGGCGGTTATGAGTTCTATTACTGTTGTTAAAGGCAGAAAATCAAAGCTTGGTGCAGAGATTTCAAAGTTGTCTGAAGGCGCAATGCAGGATGAAGCAGAGAGTTCAAATGGTTCAGAAGATCTGAGTGCTTCTAGAGTTTCGGACGTTACGTCTGAAGCTGAAAGTGCAGGAAAAGACGGGGAAGCAAAGGAGTCTGAATGAGAGTTGTTATTGTTGGTGCAGGTTTTACTGGCATTCAGCTGGCAAAGATTCTTGTTAACGAAAGAAACAATGTAACCGTAATTGATAACAATGAAGAAATTACCCGGCATGTTGCTGATCAGGTTGACTGCACTGTACTTACGCAGGACGGAAATAACCTTGAAAACCTTGAGGAAGCCGGCATTGCAAAGGCTGATGCGCTTGTCTGTCTTACGGACAGCGATGAAGTAAACATGATTACTTGTTCGCTGGTAGATGCTTTTTACCCGGATATTCTTAAGATTGCGCGCGTGCGTAATTATGCATACTACGTTAATACGGCTGCTGCAAAAAAGAGTCATGCCGGCGATTTTTCGGGGAACCACAGACCTCTGTACGGAATTGACTATATGATTCACCCGGACGTAGAGGCTGCGGAGGCAATTGTAGAAGCCGTAGAAAACGGCGCTGTAAGCAACATCGTTTCTTTTGATAATTCTGAAATGCAGATCTCAAGGATTCCTGTTTCTGAAGGAAGTGTCCTTGCCGGGCATACGCTTATGGAACTGCGTAATCTTACCGATATCCACATGCTTGTTTGCTACGTAGAAATTGACGGAAAAACTTCTCTGCCGTCAGGACCTACTGTAATGAGTGCAGGATGTATGCTTGGCGTTCTAAGCAGTAAGGAAGACGTTAGCCGCATTCTGGAACTTTGCGGCTCTGAGCAGAAGGACTTGAAGAAGATTGCTATTGTCGGTGCGGGGCGAATTGGTACTCTGATAGCAAGCAAGCTTTATGAGCCGAAAAAGGTGTTCGGTGTTAATTTTATTGGACGGAAAAAGCCGAGTCAGAAGATTGCAATAATCGACACTGATTCTGAACTTGCAAAGGTTGCTTCCGAGCGCTTCCCGTATGCAAATGTTCTTTGCGGTGATGCAACGGATGAATCATTCCTGAGGGAAGAAAATATTCCTGACTTTGATCTTGCAATATGTGCTACACATAACCATGAGCTTAACATGGTAGTTGCAGCTTATCTTGAATCTCTTGGCGTGAAGCAGTCAATAAGCCTTGTAAACAGTGCGGCTTTTGCAGATATTGCCACAAAGCTTGGAGTAGACGTTTCTATTGCCCTGCGCGATGTTATTGTAGATTCCATAATGAGTCACATGCGCGGTAATGCTGTAAAGGAAATACATACAATTACAAACGGTGATTTTGAAATTATTGAATGTGAAGTAAAGGAAAATTCCAGTGTAATTGGAAAGATGCTTAAAGATATTGCTGAACCTGGAAAATACCTTGTTCTTCTTGACCGCCATTCCGGGGCAGAAGAATACGAAATTGCCGGAGGAAATACAATTTTTGCCGCCGGAGATCATCTTGTACTCATTACGGATTCAGAAGAAAGCCGCCGCATTCTGGGGCTGTTCGGTAATGTAAACGAATAGGACGGTTTTATGTTTGCAATCAATCTTGTGAGAATTCTTTCTGCAATCATAGCAATTGTGGGCAGTACGATGCTTATTCCGATTGCGACTGCTCTTGCATGTAACGAAAATCAGGTGATTCATGCGTTTGTAATTCCTATGGTGTGCAGCTGGATTTTTTTTGTAATTGTTGCGCTGCTTTTTAGAAAAAGAAAAATTGAACTAAAAATCAGGACGACGTTTGTAGTCGTTGCCTGCGCGTGGATTTCTATCAGTCTTTTTGGAATGATTCCGCTGTATGCGGGCGGTTATATTGAATCGTTTACGGATGCAGTTTTTGAAAGCGTAAGCGGTTTCAGTACGACGGGCTGTACCATTCTTTCGGATGTAGAAAGTCTTCCAAGAAGCGTCAATCTGTGGCGATGTCAGACCCATTGGCTTGGTGGAATGGGAATTGTTGCCCTTACTGTTGCGCTGCTTCCTCTTTTGGGAGTTGGCGGATTCCAGCTTATAAAGGCGGAAACAACCGGTCCGGAAAAGGGAAAGGTTACTGCAAAAATTACAACGACTGCAAAAATCCTGTGGATGATTTATTTTGTAATGACTGTGATAGAGGCAGTTCTTTTAAAGATTTGCGGAATGGATGCTGTCGACTCCATAATGCATGCCTTTTCTACACTTGGAACCGGAGGATTTTCTTCGCTTAATGCAAGCATAGGCGGATTTAATTCTTCTGCAATAAACATTGTCATTACTGTTTTTATGGTATTGGCGGGAATTAATTTTAGTCTTTACTATTACGCTTTTACGGGAAAATTTAACGAAATCCGGGAAAATTCTGAGTTTAAGGCGTATATTGGTTTTTTTATTGTTTCTGTTCTTGTTATAGCGGCTTTTATTCATCCTGTGTACGGTACTTTTTTTAAGGCACTGGAAGTTTCGGGATTTCAGGTTGCGGCAATAATTACAACTACGGGTTTTGGAACAGCCGATTACACTGAGTGGCCTATGGCGGCTCAGTTCTTTATTTTTCTGTTGTTTTTTACAGGCGGTTGTTCAGGTTCTACTGCCGGTGGAATTAAAGTTGTACGATGGGTAATTCTGTGTAAGCAGGTTAATAACGAAACAAAAAAAATGCTTCACCCTCATGGAGTTTTTTCAATCCGATTGAATAATAATCCGGGTCGCAAAGATGTTGTATTCAACGTTGCTGCCTTTATGGTTGTGTACATGGCTCTGATTATGGTAACAACTTTTGTAGGTTGTCTTGGAAACCTTGATATCCTTACATCTTTTACAGCCGCTTTTTCTATGGTCGGAAACGTAGGACCTGCATTCGGCAGACTGGGACCTTCGTTTAATTACGGTTTTCTTCCAGATTTTGTAAAGTGGTGGTACTGCTTTGCCATGCTTGCTGGTCGTCTGGAACTGTACACAATGATAATTTTCTTTATGCCGGTTTACTGGAAAAAGTGACAGCGGGTTTAACTAATCTGAAAGAATAACTGGTTTACCGCTGTCGTCAGTTTTGCCGTCGGGCAAAACTGAAAAGCGGGTTCAGCAAAGGTCTCTCTAATAAGGAAGAGGCTTTACGCTCTTTGAGCCTGTCTTAATTTTAAAAGACTATTGTATGAATGAACTTTTAATTGTTATTACGCTTTTGATTTCGTTTGGGGGAACGCTGGTGTTCCTTAAGGTTTTTGGGAAGGGCGGACTTTTTGCCTGGATTGGAATTTGCACGGTTCTTGCCAACATTGAAGTTACGATTTTAGTTAATGCATTTGGAATGGAGCAGACATTAGGGAATACACTCTTTGCAGCCACTTTCCTTGCTACTGATATTCTTAGCGAAGTTTTCGGTAAGAAGGATGCGCAGAAAGGTGTTCTTGCGGGAATCTTTACAAGCCTAAGTTTTATTATGCTTTCGTTTATGTGGGTTCATTACATTCCGGCGGAAGGAGATTGGGCAAGTCCTTTTGTTCACGGGCTCTTTACAAATACTCCGCGTATGCTTATTTCAAGCCTGGTGGCTTATGTTGTTTCAGAATCTATAGATGTTTCGCTTTACCATGCATGGTGGAATCTTACGCAGAAAAAGACGGGCAGCCGTTCAAAAATGCTTTGGTTCCGCAATAATTTTTCGACTTTGATTTCGCAGTTTGTAAATATCGTTATTTTTAATTTTGGCGCATTTTCCGGGATTTACACATTCAGACAGCTAGCCGCTATTACGGCTTCCTGCTATGTGATTTATATAGTTACAAGTCTTATGGATACACCTTTTGTTTATCTGGCTAGAAAAATTGCAGATACTAGCGAGCAAAGGGCTTAATTAATTGAAAGATTAACAGAGCTACCGTTATCAACAGTTTTGTCATTGATAAAACTGAATAGCTGTACGGCAGAAAACTCAGATTGAATGTCGTGTTTAAAGGGATAAAAAAATTAGCGCGAAGGAGAGGATGGTCTGGCAAAAACATTCTATCGTGCAGCCGCGCAAGCGGCTAAATGTATAGTTTCAATGCATAATAGCATGTAGTGCGCTGGCGCATGATTTTGACAGAGCTTACTCGACAGTGGGCTGTTTTTTGATAAAATTTTCTAAACTCGACATTCAGAATCTTCACCGTCACCGTTTGGAGGAATTATGAAGTATTTTAATTTTGGTCAGAGCGGAGATTCTGTATCAACGGTTATTTTGGGACTGATGCGCACTGCGGACATGGGTAAGGACTCACTAAAGGGACTTTGTGAAACAGCTCTGGAAGCAGGAATTAATTTTTTTGATACAGCTGACTGCTATGCGGACGGCCGCGCAGAAAGCCTTTTGGGCGAAGTTTTTCAGGAGAATCCGTCATTACGGGATAAGATTTTTCTTCAGTCAAAGTGCGGGATCCGCAGTGAAGACGGAATGACATGGTACGACTTTTCAAGGGATTACATTGTGTCTGCGGCAGAAGCAAGCCTTTCCCGCTTAAAGACAGATCATCTTGATTCACTTTTGCTTCACAGACCGGATGCTCTAATGGAACCCGATGAAATTGCTGAAGCATTTACAGCTCTTTATAAAAGCGGAAAAGTACTCAATTTCGGTTTTTCCAACTGCAATCCAATGATTCTTGAATATCTGGCTAAGAATTTGCCATTTAAAATCTGTGCAAATCAGGTTCAGTTTTCTGTATGCCATACACCTATGCTGGACGCAGGATTTCAGGTGAACATGAAATGGGAAGGCTCTGTTATGAGGGACGGAGGAATCCTTGAATACTGCAGAATGAATGATATTGCTCTTCAGGCATGGTCAACAATGCAGTACGGATTTTTTGAAGGCGTATATTTGAATAATGAGCGATTTCCAAAACTGAATGAAGTCCTTTACCGTATTGCCGGCGAAAAAGGCGTAAGCGCAGCAGCAGTCGCACTTGCCTGGATTCTGCGCTATCCGGGAAAAACCCAGGCCGTAATCGGTACAACAAAATCAGACCGCATCCGCGAATCCGCCCAAGCCGCCGGCATAGAACTGTCCCGCAAAGAATGGTACGAACTTTATCTGTCAGCGGGAAACAGACTGCCGTAAACGGCAACGGTTATATTCTACTGCTTAGTTTTTATACGCATCGTTGTGGACGCCGCCGATTGCGCGGCCGGATGGTTCGTCCATGTTTTTCCAGGCGGCATCCCATTCAAGGGCTTTTGCTGTAGAGCAGGCTACGCCGGCTTCGTGTGGAACGGCTTTGGCTGCGCTGTCGCTTGGGAAGAGGTTGCTATAGATTTCGCGGTAGTAGTATTCCTCTTTTGTTTTTGGAGGATTTACAGGGAAGCGGCTTTCGCGGCGGGCAAATTCTGCGTCGCTGACTTTTTCTTCGGTGATTTTCTTAAGTGTATCAATCCAGTTGTAGCCCACGCCGTCAGAGAACTGTTCTTTCTGTCTCCAGCAGATGTTTTCCGGGAGCATGTCTTCAAAAGCTTTGCGCAGTATCCATTTTTCTATTCTCTGGTGAGTGTTTTTATCGAATCCGCATGCAGATGCCTGATCTTCTGAAACTTTGATATTCATTTTGTCAGAAGGGTTCAGGTTCATTGCAATATCAATAAAATCTTTATCCAAGAACGGAACGCGTCCTTCTACTCCCCATGCCATAAGCGATTTGTTTGCGCGCAGACAGTCATACAGATGAAGTTTGCTCATCTTGCGTACAAGTTCTTCGTGGAATTCTTTTGCGTTTGGAGCTTTGTGGAAGTACAGGTATCCGCCGAAAAGTTCGTCACTTCCTTCGCCAGAAAGTACCATTTTAATTCCCATTGATTTGATTACGCGTGCAAGCAGGTACATTGGAGTGGAAGCGCGTACTGTAGTAATGTCATATGTTTCAATGTGATAGATTACGTCTGGAAGAGCGTCCAGTGCTTCCTGAATTGTAAAGTGAACTTCGTGGTGAACAGTGCCAATGTAGTCTGCGGCTTTTTTTGCTGCAATAAGGTCCGGGCTTCCTTCAAGTCCTACTGCAAAGCTGTGAAGCTTTGGCCACCATGCTTCTTCCTTGCTGTCTGTTTCTACGCGTTTCTTTGAATATTTCTGTGTGATTGCCGCAATAACAGAGCTGTCCAGTCCGCCGCTCAAAAGGACTCCGTAAGGAACATCGCTCATGAGCTGGGCGCGCACGGCGTTTTCAAGCCCGGTCTTTACTTTTTCAATTACGGCCGGGTTTACAACTTCGCCTTTGTCATTTGTGGCGCGCGGGTTGTCTTTTACTGAATCGTAGCTTTCCCATGAGCGGTGGTACCAGCGTACCGGCTTTGGGGTTTTAGGGGCGTTGCCCCTAGGAGAAGGGGTAGCGGAAGACGGGGTTGTTGAGCCTGTCGAAACATCCCCAGCTGAAGCGAGGGGAAGGCTTTCCCCAGAATATAAGTAATGTCCGTTAGGGAATTCTTCAAGAGTTACGCAGTCGCCTTCAAGCGCTTTAAGTTCGCTTGCAACGTAATAACGGCCAGCCTTGTCCCAGCCCTGGTAAAGCGGAATTACGCCGATTTCGTCGCGGGCAATAAGATAAGTGTCGTGTTCCGAATCGTAGAGCGCAAATGCAAAAATTCCTGAAAGCTGTTCAATCATTTCTGCAAAGTTTCCGGATTCGCGGTATTTTTTATAAAGAGGAATGATGACTTCGCAGTCGCTTCCTGTCTTGAAATTATATGATCCTTTAAAATTTTCGCGCAGTTCTTTGTGGTTGTAGATTTCTCCGTTTGCAGCAAGGATGATTTTTTCGTCATCGCTTACAAGTGGCTGTTTTCCGCTGAGAGGGTCTACGATGCTGAGTCGTTCATGGCTGAGTATGGCGTTGTTTCCTGTGTATACGCCGCTCCAGTCCGGTCCGCGGTGTCTGATTTTCTTGCTCATTGCAAGAACCTGCGCCCTCAGTTCTTCTTTAAGCCCGTCTGCAATCGGCTGACTTCCGCTTGATAAATCGAATGCTCCTACAAATCCACACATAATGAAAATAGTAAAACCGTTAAATGAAAACAACGATTTTACGTAACCCCCAAGATAAAGAATCTTTCAATTAAAAAGATTTCGTAAACGCCATCTTTTTAATTCACGCATTTTTGCTTCGCAAAAACTGCTCAAACGAAAAAAGGCGCCATACCTATAAGTGTACAGTACACCCATAGGTATGACGCCTTTGTCTGTTGGATTTGTTATAGAAGAAATTTTGCGTTAAGTCAATTCACGCAGGGAATATTTTCTTCTTAAACTGAATTGAATGCACTTAATTCTTAAAAGATAGGACGCAGACGGAAAGTAAGGGAGAACCTAAGAAGGGGGCTACCTTGCTTTCCGCTGTCGCCGGAATCCGTTTTTTTTTTAGATTTTTAATCTTTGCAGATCCAAGTTATATAATCCTGTCTGAATTCAGCGTTTTATTTTTCCTGCAGTTTGCCGTCTTTGATTATGTATGATGCTTTTGAAAGATATTCTTGCGGAATTGAGATTCCGCAGTTGGCTGCGGCATCAAGGTCGAACAGAAGGTCAGAATCTTCCGGCTTTGTCATAAAGCGTACAGGGATTTCTGACGGTTTTGCGCCTTTAAGAATCTGTACTACGATTTCGCCTGTTGCACGGCCTGCCTTGTAATAGTTGAATCCGCTTGCCATAAAGCATCCGCCCTCTTTTGCGCCTGTAACGTCACCGCTGAAGACCGGTTTTTTAGCTTTGTTAAACACTGTAACAAGGCTTGGAAGGGCGCTGAATACAGTATTGTCTGTTGTAAGGTAGATACCGTCTACGCGGTCAACAATTGATTCTGCGGCTTGTTTTACTTCTGAAGATGTGGAAATTGACTGTGTGACCAGTTCAAGTCCGGCTTCTGCACAGCCTTTTTTTACCAGTTCCAAACCAGAAAGAGAATTGTCTTCGTTCGATGTATAGATGTAACCGAGGGTTTTAATTCCTGCAATTTCTTTGAAAATTTTGATATGTTCAACGGAAGGAAGTTCGTCGCTCATGCCGGTTACGTTTTTTTCTCCGTGTTCAAGAGTTGTAACAAGTCCGGCTCCAAGAGGATCTGTTACGGTTCCAAAAACAACCGGAGTTTCTTTTAATGTGTTTGCAAGTGCAATGGCAATAGGAGTCGCAATTCCCACTGCTACGTCAGCCTTTTCATCCTTGAACTGGACGGCAATCTGATTTGCAGTGTTTACATCGCCGTTTGCATTCTGAAGGTCATACTTTGCTTTGATTCCGGCATCTTTAACAGCGTCCATTACACCACGTTCAACGTCATCAAGTGCAACATGTTGTACTATTTTAGCAATACCGATTTTAACAGTTTTTTCTGATGTGTTATTTTTTTTAGAGCAACCGGAAAACATTGAAACAGCTGCAATAAATCCGGCGAAAAGAACAAGTGATTTTTTCATAATAATATCATGCCTCCTGATGAGTATATTATATCATGTTTCTATAAATAGTAACAAGAGAAATTTTAATTTTTTTTTTCGGGTTGAGGACAGATGTACGGAGATTTGTTTTTAGAGCGGATGCGCAAGGGTATGGAGCAGCCGCGGTAAGCGGGCCACTGGAGCGAAAGAAGGCGGAGTTTACGGAGCCTGAATGAGTGAAGCGGCTGGAGCGAAAGCGGAACTGCGGAACACCCGACCGTCGTTTACGGCGGTTGCGCCTGTATAAATTTTCACTATAGAAAAAAAAGCTTTTTTTATGTTAAAATGAGTTTATGGCAAAGACATTCGACGACAAAAAAATCATCTACACTATGGATCGCGTAACCCGCGCATATGGAACTAAAGTTGTATTAAAAGATGTAAGCATTTCTTACTATTATGGCGCTAAAATCGGCGTAATCGGACCTAACGGTTCCGGAAAATCTTCACTTTTTAAGATTCTTGCAGGAAAAGATACAGATTTTTCCGGCGAAACAACTCTTGCTCCGGGATATACAATCGGTTACCTTGAACAGGAACCGGAACTTACACCGGGTAAAACTGTAATGGAAACAGTAAAAGAAGGCGTAAAAGAAATTACTGACCTTCTTGCAGAATTTGATCAGATTAATGAAGCATTTGGTGATCCGGATGCAGATATCGACAAACTTTGTGCCCGTCAGGGAGAGGTTCAGGAAAAACTGGATGCGCTGGACGCATGGAACCTGGACAACAATCTTGAACTTGCTATGGATGCTCTCCGCTGTCCTCCGGCAGATCAGGTTGTAGACGTTCTTTCCGGAGGTGAACGCCGCCGTGTTGCTTTGTGCCGTCTTCTTCTCCAGAAACCGGACATTCTTCTCCTTGACGAACCTACCAACCACCTTGATGCAGAAACCGTTGCATGGCTTGAAAAACACCTTCACGATTATCCGGGAACAGTAATTGCCGTAACTCACGACCGTTACTTCCTTGATGAAGTTGCTGGCTGGATTCTGGAACTTGACCGCGGCGAAGGCTATCCGTTTAAGGGTAACTATTCCAGCTGGCTTGAACAGAAG
>JAFOSK010000118.1 GCA_017392945.1 Treponema sp. | reverse complement strand
GTACGTTGTAGATAAAGAACAGAAAAAAGTCATTGTTCACTAGATTCTGCGGAGGAATTTATGGTAAAGCCTAAGATCTGTCTTACTCTTACGGGAAAGACATTGCAGGAAGATGCGGAATACATAAAAAAATATGCTTCCCATATAGATGTTGCGGAACTGCGTGTAGATCATCTTGATGAATCAGAGCAGCTGCATGTACGTAAATTTCCTTCTATGGTAAATATTCCATGTATCCTTACAATAAGAAGGGTAGAAGACGGTGGTTTATTTAACAGCGGTGAATTTTCAAGGACTGCTTTGTTTGGTCGTGCCCTTGCCTTTGCAGATCAGAATCCTTTGAAGAATTTTGCTTACGTAGATTTTGAAGAGGATTACCATGTTCCGGGCCTGCTTGATAGTACTCAGGCCTTCGGCGTAAAAATTATCCGTTCTTGTCATAAATTTGACGGACCGGTTGTAAATCTCAGAAAAAAATGCCTTTCAATGAGAAAGACTCCGTTTGAAATTCCAAAAATCGCTTTTATGCCTAAGACTTTGAGCGACGTGACACGGCTTTTCAGGGAATCTGGATCATGTATGGACTTTGATCATATTCTTTTGGCAATGGGAAACCTAGGTGTCCCAAGCCGTATTCTTGCATATAAGCTTGGTTCATTCCTTACTTATTCATCGCCAATAGAAACCAATGGTAATTTGCAGTCGATCGGTCATATTGATCCAATAACATTGAATGAAATGTACAATTTCAGAAATCTTGATGAAAATACAAGGGTTTTTGCCGTCACCGGTTATCCTCTTAAGGTTACTTCAAGTCCTCTTATTCATAATGAAGGATATAGAGAGCATAATCTGAACAATGTATTCATTCCTCTTTGTTCAACATCCATGGCAGAAAGCTTTGCTTTTGCGAACGAACTTGGAATCAAGGGAATGGCAGTTACAGTTCCATACAAACACGATGCAATGGAACTTGCTGATGAAGTTGATACGGAAGTTGGAGAAATCGGAGCTTGCAATACCGTAGTTAAGGATTTCAGTCAGTGGGTAGGGCATAATACAGATGCTTCTGGTTTTTATGAAGCTCTTTCTGAATTTATCGGCGACAGAAAGCTCCGAAGAAGAAAGGTTGCCATAATAGGTGCCGGAGGTGCTGCAAAAGCTATTGCCTATACGGTAAAAGAAATGGGTGGAAAAGCGTGCGTGTTTAATAGAACTGAAAGTCATGCAAAGGCTCTTGCTGAACAGTTTGGTTTCGAATATGCGGTTCTGGAGCCTGAAAATGCTAGTCTACTAGACAGATATTCGGATATAATTATTCAGACAACAAAGGTCGGAATGAATAGCGAGGATGCTCCTAATAAAGAGAATAATCCTATCTGGTTTTATAATTTTAAGGGACACGAATATTTGTATGATATAGTTTATGATCCTCAGGTTACGCCTGTCATGAAAGTTGCAAAACAGGCAGGTTGCAAAGTCAGAAACGGTTATTCAATGTTGAAGTATCAGGGGTACAGACAATTTAAATATTTTACAGGAGTCGGTTACGATGACGAACTTAAGCCAGAGTGAGCAGAAAGTGTTGGCAGCAAGGACTGCAATTGAAACTTTAGTCCAGAAAGGATTGATCTTTAGCGGAATGAAAATCGGTTTGGGAACCGGTTCAACAGCGTTGCCGGCTGTAAAGCGTCTTTCTGAATATATTGCAGACGGAACGTTAAAGGACATCAAGGCTGTTGTTACTTCTTTTCAGACTGAAAATGCATGTGCTGACTGGGGTGTTCCTGTATATTCATTCAAGGACAGGGCTATTGGCGGAGAGCTTGATCTTGCTATAGACGGTGCTGATGAGATCGATGATGACTGCAATTGTATAAAGGGCGGGGGAGCTGCTCTTTTAAGGGAAAAAATCGTAGCCTATAATGCAAAAAAATTCGTGATCGTTGCGGATTCTTCAAAAGCTGTTCATTCTTTGGGTACAAAATTTGCTCTTCCGGTAGAAATAATTGCAGAAGCATTTATTCCTGTAAAAAAAATGTTGGAATCTTTTGGTGCAGAAGTTGTACTGAGAGAAGGTGTAAGAAAATGCGGTCCTGTAATTACAGACAACGGCAATCAGATTGTTGACTGTTTGTGGAAGCAGCCGGTTGATCCAGTGGCTTTTGAAGATAAAATAAATTCTATAACTGGAGTTGTTGAAACAGGTTTCTTTACAAAAAATAAACCGGCTGCGTTCATTGCAAAAGAAGACGGTTCTGTAGAAATCCGTGGTCTTTAGGCTGTACAAATGTTTGCACCGTTTCCGGAACAGGAAGCTGCAGAAGAATGCCGCAGGCTTATTGCCATGCTGGATTCCGGCGCAGTAAAAATTGAAGAATCTGGACTTACTCCATCTGAGAGGGACGGGCACGGAATTATGCTTGGGGTCCTTGTGTGCCTTGCTCCGGATGGTGCAAAAGTTTTTCTAAAAACTGTGTCTGGTATTACACGCAGGCTTGTTCTTCCTGAAAACGAAGGGATTTTCGTTGAGCCGATTGTTTCTCAGCAGGCTGTAAATCTTGCCCTTAAAAAAAATGACAGGGAAATTCATGAGCTTACAGATATCATAAAATCGCTGAAAGAATGCAGAAAGCGCAGTGACGGGAAATTCAATCAGCAGTCGGAAGAAGAAAAACGTCTTGTTGAAAAAAGACAGGCACTTTGCAACGAATCGCTGAATGCATTTTACAGTCTGTATGAATTTCATTGCGCGGACGGTTCTTTAAAAAAGCTTAGTGCTATATGCGGAAAAAAGTTTCCGCCTACCGGGACGGGAGACTGCTGTGCTCCAAAACTTCTTGATTATGCGTACAAACATTGTCTTAGGCCGCTTAGTATGACCGAAATGTTTTATGGTAGGGATTCTGGTTATAGAATCTGCGGAAAGACTTATGGGCCGTGTGATGAGCGGTGTGCGCTGATTCTGCCTGAAATTCTAGGACTTAATATTCTGTATCGGGATGATAGTATTATTGTGGTGAATAAGCAGAGCGGGCTTCTGAGTGTGCCGGGGCGAGGACCTGAAAAACAGGATTGCGTAGTAAACAGATTTCGGCGTCTTTTCCCGGAAGCAATTTTACAGCCTTCTGTTCACAGGCTTGATATGGAAACAAGCGGGCTTCTGGTTCTTGCATTTACGGAAGATGCGCATCGCAATATGAACCGTCAGTTTGAAAATCGTGAAGTTAAAAAGGAATATATAGCAGTGGTTGACGGTAAGCTTCCTGAAAATTTTGCACCGGATGGTCAGATGGAATTATTTTTCCGTGTTGATATTGAAAACCGTCCGCATCAGATTTGGGATGCAGTGCATGGAAAAAATGCCGTTACAGAATGGCACAGAATTGGGGAAGAAAGTTATACAGCGCCGGATGGATCTAAACGCTGTGTTACTCGTATAAAATTTATTCCGCATACCGGGCGTACTCATCAGCTGCGTCTTGCCGCTGCTGATAGCCATGGATTCGGGGTGCCTATTGTTGGAGATACTCTTTACGGTTCTTGTATGCCGGGAGAAAGACTTTTGCTTCATTCTTCGTTCCTGAGTTTTAAACATCCCCGGACTGGTGAGCTTATGGAATTTAGTTGCCAGCCGGATTTTTAGATTCGTTGAAAACCTTGTCTGTGATGTTCAGGCAGCAGCACATTACCTTATTGTTTCCCTTTGGAAAAATAAGGCATCTTCTGTATTCTAGAGGTCTGTCGTCTATTTTTACGCGGTAATCGCAAATAGAAAGATCCCCGTTAATATTTTTAAGATGATCCATGCTCATAAAGCGTCTAAGCTTATTCAGATCTTCTGGATAAATGCATTGGTCTATGAAAGGGGATTCCTCATTCTCAAATCTTTCAGGTGAATTCTTTTTTTCTGATTTAAGAGTCTTTAATGTTGTATATTTATGTTTCGAAAGGTCAATTTCGTAGGCTTCGTTAAAAATCGAAAGAAGAAATGACGTATATTTTGAAGCATATAGCTGCTCTGTATTTTCTATATCGATAAAAACTGCACAGATTAATTTTGAACCATTGCTTTGTTCCATTACATTGCCGGAAAACTGTATATTTCTTTCTGTTTTGTTCTTACAGAGAATTTTTGTCTTTGCAGAAAAAAACGGAACTTTTGCAATAATTAAGTCTTTCATGTAGAGCCGGAAATTTTTCTGTTCTGGTTTTATGAACAGTTTGAACAGGTCTTCTTTCATTTTTACACGGAATTCACTTTGTTCATAGCCGCAGATTTTTGAAGCTGTTTCATTTGCATAGTTCACTGTAAATTTTTTACCAGTATATTCGATTAATAGAATTCCGCACGGAACATTTTCCATTATTGTTGCAAGTTGTTCTGATAAAGTTGTGTTTAATTCAAGTAGGTGCATTCTAAGGTCTATATTTTCTATTGAAATATAGAAAATATCGCTTGTGGCGGTATTTGCAATATGAAGTACGCGTACTTTAAACCATGAAGTATTTTTATTGTCGTATAAAGGCAGGCATTCGATTTCGCAGAATTCCATTTTTTTTGAACGGACAGCTTCGGCCAGCGTTGAAATAAGTGAAAGTCGGCTTTTTTCTTCTACCCATAAAAGCAGATCCTTCTGGTAAGGTTTATAATCTTCGCGTGTGGTACCGGCTTCTTTCAGATATTGGTCGTTCATGCGGATTACTTCGATTTTGTCGCCTGTCCATTCAATTATTGCTGCTCCGCCTACAAAACTGTTGAACAAAAGATTTTGCTGGGAGTTGGAATCCAAAAAGTTAATTTTGTTTTTTATGTTTGCCTGGGTCGCTTCGATATTCTGGAATTCTGGAAGTTCCTGAAGCAGTTTTTTAAAGTCGTCTGCCGGCATAGGTTTTGCAAAATAGTATCCTTGCATAAAAAAACAGCCAAGGCTTTTTAGATACTCAGCCTGTTCTTTAGATTCTATACCCTCTGCAATTATAGGAAGGTTAAGCCAGTTTGCCATTCTTACAACTGAACTTAATATACTGCCGCTTCGCGCACTTGATTCGGAGCAGTTTCCGCGTCCTATATTTTCTGTGGCATCAATAATGAATTGCATGTCCAGCTTAAGTACATCTACCGGAACATCTTTTAGTGTGTTTAAAGAAGAATATCCGCTTCCAAAATCGTCCATCTCAAGGCAGAATCCCAGTTTGCGTAAATCCTGAACGACGTTGATAAGTTGGGCAGGATTGTCCATGTACGCTGATTCCGTTATTTCAAGACGCAGATATTCAGGTTTCAGATTATATTTTTTTAGAAGGCGTGAAAAAACTTTTGTAAGATCTTGATTGTAAATGTCTCTTCTGGAAATATTTACAGAGATTGGTACAGGATTCAGACCCTCATCAATCCATTGACGTATATAAGAACAGGTTTTCTCCCATATATATTGATCAAGCTGGGTTATAAAACCGTTGCGTTCAAAAATTGGAATAAACACACTTGGTGAAATAAGTCCTTTTACAGGATGCTGCCAGCGTACTAGGGCTTCTGCTCCGCTCATAGAATCTGTTGTGTAATCATATTGTGGTTGCATATAGATTTTGAATTCATTTTTTTTAATTCCGATGACCATGTCTGTTATGAGCTCCTGCTCATGCTTAAGGTCTTCGATCATTCCTGCATTAAAATATGCAAATCGTGCAGTGAAATCTGTCTTTATGGAATGAAGTGCCAGCTGAGTTCTATCACATGCAAGAGAAATATCTACTTTACCGTCATTGAAAATATCGTATAGACCAAGACGGATGATAAAATCAAATTGAGGAAAAAGTCTGTTGGTAAAATCAGTAATTTTCTTTACGAACTCTTCTGGAATCACAGATTCTTTTGGTGCACAAATGATAAAGTGGTCGGCATAGATATGACCGTAGATCGTATCAGGCTTTTTTGAAGTTATAAAATATTCTCCAAGGTTCAGAAGAATTTTATCTCCTTCGGCAAATCCAAAAAGTTCATTAAAAACTTTGAACCTGTCTATGTCAAATTGGATGAATGTAAATGTTTTGTCTTTTTTCTCGGCGAGCAGTTCTTGTGTTTTTAGTATAAAAGTATTCTTGTTATATATTCCGGTCTTGCTGCTTACCTGAGAAAGACGTGTTATTGCATTTTTATGCTGATTATTAAGCTTTGTAAGCTGATGCACTTCGTGTGTAAAGCTTTCTGAAAGTCTTTTTAATCTGTAATAAATAATGTTTATATCAGCGTTCGAGTTTATTACATCTGATGCTCCGTTCTGAAGCAGAGAGACTTCGGCTTTTGTTGAGTAGTCTTTAAGAAAAATAGCAGTCGGGATTTTTGCAAGTAAGTCAAAACTGAGTGCTGCCTGCATTGTTGCGTGCAGTTCAATTTTCTCAAGAAAATCTTTTGTTACGTCCAGAACTGAATGATCTTCAATAATTATAACAGAGGGAATTATACCTAAGTCTATCTGCTGGATTATTTCTTGTGCTGAAAGGCAGAAAACAGGATCGAAGTCATTTAAAAACGGTGGTTCAAGAAACTTTGATGCAATGAAGTCTGAAACTGCCAGGAGAATTCTTTTCTTTTCTGCCATACTAAATCCTTTTCAAGGATTTTAACACAGAATTTTACTAATTCAAGAAAATTTTATAATTCAAATGCTGGAATAATCAAAACATCGGTGCTGCTGTTTGTTTTCCGGCATTTGAATCATCTTTGTTCATTAGAGCATTAAGTTTAGGTCATTTTAATGGTGCAGTAAGTTCTTCTGCCTTTGTTTTTACGGCTTCAAAGATTTTTCTGCGGCTTTCTTCTGTATTTGCAGGATCGTAGTTGTTTGTTATAAGATTTACAAATACAGAACCAGCGATTACTCCAGTAACATGAGGGGCAAGAAGAGCAGATTGTTCACCTGTAGAGATTCCAAATCCGCCAAGGATTGTTGAACCTCCTTCTGCCGCTTTGTCTATGAACTTTAGCATTTCATCTGTGATTACTGTTCTTGAACCTGTAATTCCGGCTCTAAGCGCAGTGTAAATGTATTTGAATCCAGCTGTTGCCATTTTGTGGAGTCTTTCTTCTGTCATGGAAGGCGCTGCAACCGGAATATTATGCATTCCGTATTTTTTGCATGTTTCTGTAAGACCTTCGTCACAGTCAAAAGGAAGATCTGGAACAATAAGGCCGGAAACTCCTGCATCATGCGCCTGCTTTACAAAGTTTTCTACGCCTGGGCGGTATACAAGGCTTCCGTAAGTCATGATGAATACTGGAATTTCAGGATGGCGTTTTTTGATTTCAGCAATGTAGCTAAGTCCGTCTTTTACTGTGTAGCCTTTTGCAAGGACAGAAGAACATGCTGTCTGAATCGCCGGGCCGTCTGCGCTTGGATCACTGAATGCAAGTTGAACTTCAAGAATGCCTGTTCCCCCAGCGATAAGTGCTTCTGCAGCTGTAAGTGCTGTTTCGTTATCTGGATATCCGGCTACCTGATGAGCCATTAATAATTTATTGTTCATAATTTCCTCGTTTGTTTTTGTATGTCTCATGAAAACTCTATTTGTCTGAATTTTTCATGGAATCCGCAAAATGAATGTCTTTTCCTGCTTCAAGCCGTTCCAGTTCTGCTTTTAGGAACTGTTTCCATTCTTCCGGTCGGAAAACAGGACAGGTAATAAAGATGTCCTTGTCGCCGCGGCCAGACATATTTACAACAATGTTCTGGTCTTTGTTCATTTTTGGAGCAAGCTTTAATGCAAGGGCTCCTGCATGAGCACTTTCCATTGCAAACAGGATTCCCTCTGTCTTTGCAAAGGTTGAAACAGCTTGAAGAGCTTCGTCATCGCGGATTGCATCAAAGCTGATTCTTCCGGTTTCGCCAAGGAATGCAAGCTGAGGACCAATTCCGACATAGTCAAGTCCAGCAGAAATTGAGCGCGTTACACCGGCTTGTCCGTCTTTATCAAGAAGGAAGCGTGTTTTGTATCCCTGCATGATTCCGTCTACAGCGTCGTTGCCAACCATGCGGCTTGCGTTGTTCCCCTTTCCAGGACCGATTCCGCCGGCTTCTGCACCGTAGAGTTTTGGTTCTGTGCCGTTAATAAACGGTTCAAAGAAGCCGATTGCGTTTGAACCGCCGCCTACGCAGGCTACCATTGCATCTATTTTACGGCCTTTTTCTGCCATCTGCTGCTGAACTTCACGTCCGATTACAGACTGGAATGTGCGTACCATGTCTGGGAACGGTGAAGGGCCAAGGGCAGAACCGATAAGATAGTGTGTGTCCTTAAAATTAGTTGCCCAATCGCGCATTGCGTCATTAATTGCGTCCTTAAGGATTCTAGAACCTGAAGTTACGGCAACAACTTCGGCTCCGTACATTTCCATTGTAGCAACGTTCGGCTGCTGTCGCCTTACGTCAACTTCGCCCATGTAAATGCGGCATTTAAGTCCGAGTTTTGCACATGCGGCTGCTGTTGCTACGCCGTGCTGGCCGGCTCCTGTTTCTGCAATAATGCGTGTTTTGCCCATTCTTTTTGCTACAAGAGCCTGTCCGATTGCGTTGTTGATTTTGTGGGCTCCGGTATTAGCAAGGCCTTCAAGCTTGACAAAAATCTGAGCGCCGCCAAGCTGTTCAGAAAGCCGTTTTGCATGATAAAGCGGTGTAGGGCGGCCTATAAAGTCGGCACGGATCTCTTCTAGTTCTTTCAAGAATGACGGATCATTCATACATTTATTGAATGCTTCTTCAAGTTCTTCTATCGGTCGTCTTAGAATTTCTGCTACATAGCGTCCGCCAAATCTACCAAAAAATCCATTGTCTGATTCTGTCATAATTTTTTTTCCTATTTTGAATTTTCGTTTATTATTTTGAATAATTTCTGCATTTTTTCATGATCTTTTTTTCCTGCAGAAATTTCCAAGCTGCTGTTTACATCTATCAATTCTGGGGAGAATGATTTGATAAGAGGGGCTGCGTTTTCAAGCGAAATTCCGCCGCTAAGCCATAGAATCTTCTTTCTGGATGCTTTTTCTACAATTCTTTCCGGAATGCATTTTCCTGTTCCGCCGTAGCGTACATCTCCCTGTGCATTGCTTTCCGAAATATTTTTTGCATCTATTAAAACTCGCGGAAATCCTGATGCAAAAAAATCATCCAGGACGTCAAGATCTGCTTCTTCTGAAACCGGAACAACAGGGTATCCTGCAAAAGTCTGGGCGTATTCTCCGCAGCCGTGGAACTGAATTCCGTCTAAAATTCCTTGATAGAACATTTCGTATGCTGCAAGTCCGTGTTCGGAAGCCGGATCAACTATCACGCCAACCAGAAGGGGCATTACAGGAATTGAACCTTCTGAATAAAGCTTTTTCAACTGTTTTTTGATTTCGCAGATTTTGTCTGCGTCGTCCGGGCTGTTTGTCCTTGGAGATTTTTCTGCAAAAATAAATCCTAAAATGGAAGCTCCAAGTTCAGCAGCCTTTACGGCGTCTTCTTTTTGTGTAAGTCCGCAGATTTTTACGAGCGGTTTTGAAGAGCCGTTCAGTTCAATTAAAGCGGCAAGTTTTTTCCAGAAAGCGTAGAAGTTTGCAGGAAAATCATTTGCGGCTCCAGTTTTAAATGCCTTTACAAGTTCCTTTGCTTTCTTAGGATTTCTTGCAGCAGCTTCTCCAATCAAAACGCCATGGAATCCTACGCTTCCAACGAATTTTGCAGATTCCGGGGTAGAAACGCCTGATTCAGAAATGATTCGCGGCGCAGGAACCTTAAGGTTCTTTTTTTCAAAGAAATTTCCTATACGTTTTTTAAGCTTTAACGGAATCAAAAGGTCAATTTTAAAGGTTGCAAGATCGCGCGAATTGATTCCAAGGATAATCCTGTCGCTTCTGTGAAGTTTTTCTGCAATTTCCAGAACCTTGCAGGCTTTTTCTATGTCGCTGTCTTCCCTGAGTTCCAGAAGAACCGTTAAATCCAGATCAAAGGCGCGTTCTGCCATGGTAAAAAGTTTGTTTTCTTCAAGGATTCTTGCAATCAAAAGAACTGCATCACAGCCGCACTTATAGGAAATTTCAATTTCGTCCGGTTCCAGAAGAAAATCTTTCCTTAAAACTGCACATTTTTTTCCGGCAGTTTTACAGGTTTTAATAAGGTCTTCAAGCGAGCCGTTAAAATAGCGTTCTTCTGTAAGGCAGCTTATTGCCTTTGTTCCAGCCTTAATGTAACTTTTTGCAGTTTTATCTGCCTTAAGGTCTGGAGCAATCATTCCTTTTGAAGGAGATGAGCGCTTTATTTCCAGAATTGTACCCGGCTCTGCAAGAAAAGGAACTACAGGTCGTTCGCGAATTTCTGGAATTGCGTGACCAAAAGTCAGTCCCTTTGCATCCATGTCTGCGCGGCGCTTTTCACATATCTCTGTAAGTATGTCTTTTTTAGTTTCAGGCATTGCTTGCTTCCTTTACTTTGTTAAGCAGTTCTGTTACTGCTCCTGAATCTATAGCCTTTATGATTTTTACACAACCTTCTTTAATTGAAGAAGCTTTTCCTCCAATGTAAAGTGCTGCTCCTCCGTTAAGTGCAACGGCAGCCTTGATTGTGCGGCGTCCTTTTCCGGCTAGAATATCCATGGCAAGGGCAGCGTTTTCTGCACCTGTTCCGCCAGAAAGGTCTTCGTCTTTACAGCCTGTAAGTCCGTAGTCAGCCGGATTAATAGTATAGCATTTTTCTTCGCCTTTTTCGTTAATTTCAAAAACTTTTGTAGGAACAACAGGAGAAATTTCGTCGAATCCATCTTCAGAAACAACTACCATTACGCGTTTTGAGCCAAGCATTTTAGAAGCGCGTGCAACAGGTTCAAGAAGTTCTTCTGAATATACGCCGAGCATCTGATATTTTGCTCCGGCCGGATTAGAAAGAGGTCCGATAAGGTTCATGATTGTTTTTACACCGAGTGCTTTGCGTACAGGTCCTGCAAAACGCATTGCGCTGTGGTAAACCGGTGCAAAAAGGAATCCGAAATTTGTTTTCTTGATTACTTCTGCTGTTTTTGCAGGAGGATTATCAATTTTAATTCCCAATGCTTCGTAGAAGTCTGCGGCTCCGGATTTTGATGAAACTGCGCGGTTTCCGTGTTTTGCAACGGCAAGTCCGCATGCTGCGGCGCAGAGTGCGCTCATCGAGCTGATGTTGAAAGAGCCTTTGCTGTCTCCGCCTGTTCCTACGATATCTGTAAGTTCTGTTGTATCAAGAGGAAGCGGAGTGCGCTTTGCAACAAGGATTCCTGCACAGCCGGCCATTTCTTCTGGAGCGGCTTTTTTAGCTGCAAGTGCTGTAAGGATTGCGGCTGTCATTCGTTCGTCCATGCAACCTTCTGTAAGGTCGCTCATGAACATTTCTGCTGTTTCGCGGCTCATGCTTTTTCCTTCAATTAAATCAGCAAGCACTTTTGTTGCAGGGAACGGTTCGAGCCTGTAGTTAAGGAATGCAGTAAAAAATTCCTTTGTTTTTGGAGTTGCAATTGATTCCGGATGGAACTGAACGCCTTCGATTGGAAGAGTCTTGTGGCGGATTCCCATGATGTCTCCGTCTTCTGCGCGTGCCGTAACTTCAAATTCTTCAGGGAGTGTAGATTCGTCAATTACAAGCGAATGGTAGCGCGTAAATGTTTCTTTCTTTCCCATAAGGCGGAACATGCCCTTGCCGTCAAGGTTGATTTCTTCTGCAATTCCGTGCTTAATGAATTTTGCACCGACAATTTTTGCGCCGAACGCATAGCCGATAGCCTGGTGACCAAGACAGATTCCAAGGATAGGAATTTTTCCTGCAAAATGACGGATGGCTTCTACAGAAACTCCTGCGTTTTCCGGACGTCCTGGGCCTGGAGAAATGATAAGTCTTGAAGGATTAAGATCTTCAAGTTCCTTGATTGTAGTTTCCTTGCTTCTGATTACCTTTACTTCTTCCTGAGTAAGTTTTGTAATCGACTGGTATACGTTGTATGTAAATGAATCGTAGTTATCTATAATTAAAATCATGATCCGGCTCCTTTATCCCTTAAGCTGATTTATTTTCTGTTGTTTTCGATTACGGCGCGCATTGCTCCGAGTTTTTCGCAGGTCTCTGTATATTCGCGTTCTGCATTTGAAGCGTGAACAATTCCGCCGCCTGCCTGAAGCGTCCAGATGTCATCTTTTTTGAGTGCACAGCGGATTGCAATGCAGAAGTCAAGATTGTTTCTGTTTCCGATGTAGCCTACTGCGCCGGCGTAAAAGTTTCTCTTGAATTTTTCAAGGCCAGAGATGATTTCGATTGCGCTGATTTTTGGCGCACCGCTTACAGTTCCGGCCGGGAATGCAGCTCTTAAAATCTTGATTGCAGGTGTGTCCGGCTTAAGTTTGCCGATAACTTCTGAAACAAGGTGAATTACGTGGCTGTAAAGTTCTGTGAACATGTATCTTGTTACATTAACGCTTCCGGATTCGCATACGCGTCCAAGGTCATTTCGTGCAAGGTCTACGAGCATAAGGTGTTCAGCCTGTTCTTTTGGATCGTTTTTAAGTTCGTTCATAAGTTCTGCATCTTCTACAGGATTCTTTCCGCGGCGGCGTGTTCCGGCAATAGGATGAATCATGGCTTCGCCGTTCCTTACGCGAACAAGGCTTTCTGGTGATGCACCGGTAAGCTGGAATGTAGAAAAATCCAGGTAGAACATGTATGGCGATGGATTTACAGATCTCAGACGTCTGTAAATTTCTATTGCCGGCACTTTATTCCGTATCTGAAGACGGCGGCTTGGAACTGCCTGAACAATGTTTCCGTCAAAAATATGCTTTTTAAGGGCTTCTACTTTTTCGCAGTATTCCGCCTTGCTCTGCTCTTCGTCAGTAAGTACCTCTGATTCGTAGTTGTTGTCCGTTTCTGCAAGGTAAGAAAAATCCAGGTCAGAGAGGCGTTTTTTGATGCCTTCAATTGCTTCTTCAAGGTTTATCTGGTGTTCTTTATAGTTCTGGGCACAGATGTAGATTTTGTCACAGAAATGGTCGAAGATTATGAATGTGTGGCCGATGATAAATGCGCTTTCAGGAATGCCAAGCTGGTCTTCCTGTGCGGCAAGGTGAATTGTGTCGCATTTTGCACAGAATTCGTAGCTGAGGTATCCCATGCCGGCAGCTGGAAGAGGCAGGTCAAATCCTTCTTCAGCCGGATTTTCAGCAGCGATTTCTGTAAGCACGTCAAGAATGTCTCCGCCGTTCATATTGTAGATTGGATGGCGTTCTCCGTTTATAACAAGGGCAGTCCCTTCGTCATCCTGAATTACCCTAAAAGCTTCGTCCAGCATGATCATGGAATAGCGGTCTTTGCCGGAAGAAAAGTTAGCAGATTCAAGAATTGCTTTTGCTCCGAATTTTTTAGCAAGTGAAAAAGGTGTGAATTTATCTCCAGGAAGGATTTCGTACAGCATAAATGCCTCCAGCTGTTTCTGTGGTTTATTTTGTTACTACCAATAGTAACATCTTGATATAAATATACATTCTGTTTTTGTTACTGTCAATAGTAACATGAAAAAAAATTAATTATTTGAAAAATCAATTGTACACTGAAAAAAAATAGCGCGAAGGAGGAAAAATGCTTTCAAAAACATTCTGTTGTGCTGACGCGTGAGCGGCAACGTATATAGTTCCGGGGGCACAACAGCATGTAGCCCGCTAGCGGGCGGTTTTGAAAGTATTTTTCCGACTGGGAGCTATTTTTTTTCAATTGCAAGCTAATTTTTTTGCTGATTGTAGAGATTTGAACTAAGTGATATTATAGAACAAAATTTGTGCATTCAAGGTTTTCCTGCTGCCACCCTTCGTAATTTTACTCATCCTTGAAACGCACTTTCAGAGGTAAAGATATGAAAAAAATTATAATGACTGTTATTGCGCTGGCTGCCCTGTTCAGTTTTTCCTGCTCAAAATCAAATGATGTAATCAAGATGGGAACAAATGCTGCATTTCCACCGTTTGAATACACACTCGGTACAGAAGTTGTAGGATTCGATGTTACTGTAAGCCAGCTTATTTCCCGCGATTATGGAAAAAAACTTAAAGTTGTAGATATGAATTTCGATGGTCTTATTGCTGCACTCCAGTCTGGTTCAATTGATTTTATTGCTGCCGGAATGACTGCGACAGAAGAACGCCGCAAGAATGTAGATTTCTCAGAACCATATTATCTTTCAAAGCAGACGATTATTGTAAGGGCTGATGATAATAAAGTTATTTCGGTAAATGATCTTAAAGGAAAAGTTGTCGGCGTTCAGGCCGGAACTACAGGTGAACTTTTTGCTACAGAAGAAATTGAAGGCCTTAATGTAAAATCGTTCAAAACAGGAATTGACGCCGCTCTTGCACTTAAGAACGGAGCAATTGAAGCAATCATCATTGATGAACTGCCTGCTCAGGAAATTGTACGTCGTAATGTAGAACTTAAACTTGTTGAAGATGATTTCTATACAGATGAATATGCAATCGCTGTAAAAAAAGGAAACACAGAACTTTTGAATTCAATCAACAAGACTATAGAAAAAATCAAGGCAGATGGAACATATCAGAAATTAATTGATGCCTACATGCCTTTGGACGGAGACGTAAAGATTGTTTCTATTGAAGATTTATAATTTATCTTCAAACTGAGGTTTTAATGTTTCAAAGTTTTTATGATGTGATGATAAATCACGGGCGCTGGATGCTTATTCCAAGAGGTCTTGGAATAACGCTTCTTATTGCTTTCTGCGCAATTCTCATAGGTTCCGTGCTCGGATGTATTTTTGCGCTCTTCAAAATTTCTAAGGATAAAAGGCTTCATGCTGTTGCAGAGGTCTATACAACAATAATCCGCGGAATTCCAATGGCAACACAGCTTATGATTTTTTACTTTGTTGTTTTTGCGCCATTGGGAATGCAGAATGCGGTTGCTGTTGCAATAATAGCATTCGGAATAAATTCCGGGGCGTATTGTACGGAAATTTTCAGGGCTGGAATTCAGGGGGTAGACAAAGGTCAGATGGAAGCCGGCCGTTCTCTAGGACTTTCGTGGTCGCAGACAATGGTTAAAATTATTCTTCCGCAGGCTGTAAGAACTGTACTTCCGACTTATACAAGTGAATTTATTGCACTCATAAAGGAAACTTCTGTTGCAAGCTTTATTGCCGTTGTTGACCTTCAGAAGGCATGTGATAATATCCGTAATTCAACATATAATGCGTGGATTCCTCTTTTATCATGTGCCGTAGTTTATCTATGTCTTACGGTGGGACTTACAAAACTATTCGCATTCTGTGAAAAAAGGATGGCAAGAAGTGATAGAAGTAAATGATCTTAAAATTTCTTTTGGAAAAATGAACGTCCTAAAAGGTCTTTCTACAAGAATAGAAAAGGGTGACAAGGTTGTAGTCATCGGACCAAGCGGCTCCGGGAAATCTACTTTTCTGCGCTGTTTGAACCGGCTTGAAACTCCGGATAGCGGGTCGATCATTTTTGAAGGACAGAATATTACTGATAAAAATTGTGATATCAATAAAATCCGCCGGAAGATGAACATGGTGTTCCAGCATTTTAATCTTTTTCCTCATCTTACGGTTCTGCAGAACATTACTCTTGCGCCGCTTACCCTGAAGCTTCAGGATAAGGCCGTGGCAGAAGAATATGCAATGTATCTTCTTAAAAGAATCGGGTTGGAAGATAAGGCTAATGCATATCCGAATTCGCTTAGCGGAGGGCAGAAGCAGCGCATAGCAATCGTGCGTTCCCTCGCAATGAAGCCGGATGTAATTCTTTTTGACGAACCAACCAGCGCTCTTGACCCGGAAATGGTCGGAGAAGTCCTCCAGCTTATGAAAGATCTTGCTGATGAAGGAATGACAATGGTTGTTGTTACCCACGAAATGGGATTTGCACGTGAAGTTGCAAACAGGGTTCTTTTTGTTTCTGACGGGATTATCGAAGAAGAGGGAACCCCTGCTGAAATTTTTGACAGCCCGAAGAGCCCTCGCTTAAGGCAGTTTCTTCAGGCTGTGCTTTAATCTTTGGTTCGTATTTTTTACAGTTTACGGGACTTACAGGCTTGTACCTTCGTCAATTCCCATGCTTATGTTAAGGCACTGTACTGCTGCACCGCTGGCACCTTTTCCAAGGTTGTCAAAGCGGCTTGTAAGCATGATTCTGTCGTCGTTTCCGTATACAAAAATCTGCATGTTGTTCGTTCCTGCGAGTGTATTTGCCGGAATAAACTGCTCTGTAAGAGTTCCTTCTCCCATGAAACCCGCAACTTTTACAAAGCGGCAGTCTTTGTAATGTTCGTTCATCATTTCCCAAACGTCTTTTGCAGTTACTTTTTTGCCTAAAAGTCTTGAATGCAGGCCAACAGAAACCGTCATGCCCTGAAAGTAGTCACAGACATAAGGATTGAAAACTGGTTCGTAATCAAGTCCTGTAATTTTTTTCATTTCAGGAAGGTGCTTGTGGCTCTGTGTAAGCGCATAAAGGCGCGGTGAATCCAGTTCGGGGTTTCTGTCAGGATCTTCGTACTGTGCGATTGCTTTTTTTCCGGCTCCGGAATATCCGCTTACGGCATGAATTACAACAGGGTAGTCTTTTGGAAGAATTCCTGACTGAACCAGCGGATAACCAAGTGAAATAAATCCGCTTGCATAGCAGCCTGGAACGGCAATTCTTTTTGAAGTTTCAATCTTGCGTCGGAATTCTGTAGAAAGTTCTGGAAATCCGTATGCCCAGGCAGGATTTGTTCGGTGAGCAGTTGAAGCGTCGATAATCACTGTGTTCGGATTTGTGCATAGTTCTGCACTTTCTATGGCGGCTGCATCCGGCAGACAGAGGAATGTATAGTCAGAAGCATTTATCATTTTTGCTTTTTCTACAGGATCCTTGCGTTTTTCTTCATCAATTTGAAGGATTTCAAGGTCGCTTCTATTTGCAAAACGTTCAAAAATCTTTAAGCCGGTTGTCCCTTCTTTTCCATCAATAAATACTTTTACTGCCATTTGCAGCCTCCAATTAAGATTCGGCGTTGCCGTTTCCGTAATTTTTTTCTTAATATATCATTATGAAGATTTTTTTAGAATACGGTTATCAATAAAAGATTTTAAAAGTTTTCGCCAGAATATATGAACCCTGATTCCTACTTGAATTCCTGAGCGTACAAGATCGTCGCTGTCTTCGTAATTATTCGTGTTGCTGATTATAAATCTGTAGCCTACACTTGTGTCTACCATGAAATTTTTAAAAAAGATCTGTTTCCAGCCGATGCCCGGAGTTACGCTGAATATTATATCGTAGGCGGTTTCCGGTGCTTTTTCTCCTGTGTAAAAAAGAAAGTCTGAGCCAGCACCGCAACCTAAATAAAGCCATTCAAGTCCTTTGCCGAATGGATAGCAGAAAAAATTCAGATCAGTTTCGTACCCTGTGCTCCAAGTGTCAGAGTTTCCGATTTTCATGGTCTGCGTTGCAATTGTTCCTCTTAACGAAAAATATCTCCATATTTTCTGTTCGTAGTTACAACCGATTCCCCAGCCATTGTTCTGCCAGCTGGTCAGAGTATAGCCAAGATCAAAGGAAAATAGGTGTGAAAGGGCATGGTTAGGCAGTCTGTCTGAAAGCCAGCGTGCATTTATTCCTAAAAAGGTGATAGGCTCTTCGTCATAGCTTGTGTCAGCACCTTCCTCGTAGAAAATTGTATCAAGAATGTTTGTTTTGCTTTGTTTGTCAGGATCTTCGGTGTTTTTTTCGTTTTCAGTTTGATTTTCTTCCTGTTCTGCTGCTTCTGATTTTTGTAAGGAAGAATTTCCTTCGTTTTGTTCAGGAATGTCTGCCATGCAATGGAAAGAAAATGCAATTGAGGCTGTAAGGATGATAATAAGCCTTTTCATTTTTCCCTCCAGGTGATTTTAATCGTCATGTGCAAAGAAATATCGGATCAAGTATGCCGTTACACAGTTTTACGTGAATATTCCTTAACATTATAACAAGCCGATTTTAAATTTACAAACAAACATTCTATGTTATGTGAAAAATCATAAAAAAAAAGGACTCCTGAAAAACGTCTTGCATTAATCAGAAGTCCGGAGGTAAGAAACTATGAAAAAGTCAGCCTGCGTATTGCATTGCATCACCAAAAGTAATTGATGAATTGCGGACAAAGTGTTTTACGCAGTTAATAAAGTCCCATGGAGAATTTCTTGAAATTCTTACATAGGTACAGCCTGTTTCTGTGGCGAGCGCTTCAAGGTCTTTATTTACAAGGGCGGCTTCGTGAGAATCAGACATTACAGAAGTTATATAGAGCGTGCAGTTTTTGCATCGTGTATGCAACTGGTATAAAAGCCATTCATATTTAAAGATAAAGGATTTGCGGTCAAAATCAGGACTGTTGAGGTCTTCTTCGCCAAGATTGATAAAAAGTTTTGAAGGCTGAAGTTCAACTGCGCAGGTTGAGAGAACGCTGTCGACATCCTTTAGTTTGAGTCCTTCAATACTGCGGTTGTAAATATGAGCTGATGTAGATTCCCTGAGCATTTCGCTTAGATCCATCATAGAAAGGTTTGTCGAACCAAAAAATACTGTCTGTTGTTTTTTACAAATCTGATTCATAATTGAAAAATCCTTCACTAGATTGCCTCCTTTGCAGTGAAAGCGCTTGGTTTCTGTTCAACGTTGATTTTTGCGAGTCTGTCATATTTTTTATTGATAAAGTAAACGACTACGTTGGCAGAAACAATCAGAATGTTAAGTACGTAAACTGCAAAAACATAGTTGTAGGTTCCGCGGATAATTTTTGCGGATATCCCGGCAATATATCCAATGATGATTAAAAAGATAAAGCGAAGGCTCATGTTTTTTGCAGAGCGAGCCTTAATGTTTTTTAACAGGTTCATTGGCCACGATAGACCAAAACATACAAGCATTGTAGCTTCTAGAAGTTCTGTCATTTTATTAACCTCGATTTGTTTTTATGGCTACAGTATATTTACTTGTATAGATAGTGTATAATATATTATTATGATTAAAAAGATATAAATAAAGTTATTAATTAAAATTAAAATCATAAGGTTAAATGTATGGAATTAACGCAATTAAGATATTTTTTAAAGGTTGCCGAGCTGCAGCATATAACAAGGGCAGCTCAGGAACTGAATATCGTTCAGCCGGCACTTACGCAGACAATTCACAGACTGGAAAATGAACTTGGAGTTCCTCTTTTTGCTTCAAAGGGAAGAAATATTGTACTTACTGAATATGGCCGTTATTTTTATGACAAGCTTTCTCCTTTACTTACAGAGATTCTGGACTTACCGGAGCAGCTTCATTCTATGAGTCACCTTGAAAATTCTACGATTCATCTTAATGTTCTGGCGGCTTCAAGTCTTGTGACTCAGGCAATAATTGAATATCAGCGGATTGATGACAGCCTTCACATACAGTTGAATCAGAGCGAGCAGATGGATTTGTGCGACATCTGTGTAACGACAAAGCTTTTCTATCAGGAACCAGAAATAAAAAATGATTCAGTATTTGTCTGTACGGAAAATATTTTTTTAGCCGTGCCGGATATTCCGCGTTTTGAAGGAAAAACTTCTATATCGCTTGAAGAGATTAAGAACGAGGAATTTATTTCTCTTTCTGGAGCTAAGCAGTTCCGCGCAATCTGTGACAAATACTGCCGCAATGCGGGAATAAAGCCAAACATTATTTTTGAAAGCGATAGTCCTGCTGCTGTAAAAAACATGATTGCAGCAAATATGGGGGTTGGATTCTGGCCAGAATTCAGCTGGGAAAAGGTTGAAAATAAACGCGTAAAATTGCTCCCGATTACAGATCCTCTTTGCAGCAGGGATATTCTGATTACATATAAAAAAAATAAGACGGATAATTCTAAGGCTGAAAATTTTTATAAATATTTGAAAAGATATTTTGAAATAACGGCAACACGGGAGATGGCGACACAGGCTGTCGATGTTGTTCATAAGTGAAAATGCGTTGTGCCCGTGTCTCACGATTTTCTAATGAAAATCGAGCAAGCTCTATTAATGATGGCGACTTGGGAAAAAATTATTCTGAAAGATACAATTGATTTACCCAAGTCGTCAGTTTTCCTGACGGAAAACTGATTAATGATGGCGAGATGGGCTGCTAGGCGTTCTGGACTGTAAATGCGTTGTGCCCATCTCTCCAGTTTTCTTACGAAAACTGTCTAGCGTCTATTAATGGTGGAATAATCTAATTCCAGTAAATGCGTCGTTCGCTTCGCTCACTTACCTAGTTTGCCATTCGGCAAACTAGCAATATGCTTAATGATGGAACAAACGGATTCCGGTGAAGCACATACTCATTCCATATGTATCGGCGGTTTCGATTACCTGGTCGTCGCGAACTGATCCTCCTGGCTGAGCTACAACTGTAACACCAGATTTTCTTGCGCGTTCGATGTTGTCTCCGAATGGGAAGAAGGCATCAGAACCGATTGCAACGTCTGTATTCTTGTCCAGCCATGCGCGTTTTTCTTCGCGTGTGAAAACAGCCGGCTTTACTTTGAAAAGTTTCTGCCATTTGCCTTCTGCAAGAACGTCTTCGTATTCGTCGCCGATGTAAACGTCGATTGTGTTGTCGCGGTCAGCACGTTTAATTCCGTCTACAAACTGAAGTCCCAAAACCTGTGGGCTCTGACGCAACCACCAGTTGTCTGCTTTCTGACCTGCAAGGCGTGTACAGTGAACGCGGCTCTGCTGTCCGGCACCGATACCGATTGCCTGTCCGTCTTTTACATAGCAGACTGAGTTAGACTGAGTATATTTAAGAACGATGAGAGAAATTACAAGGTTCATCTTGTCTTCGTCGCTCATATTCTTGTTCTTTGTTACGATGTTAGAAAGGCAAGAGTTGTCGATTTTAAGGAAGTTGTGTCCCTGTTCAAAAGTAACGCCGAATACCTGTTTCTTTTCAAGGTCAGCTGGAACATAGTTAGGATCAATCTGAATTACACAGTAGTTTCCGTTCTTCTTTGCTTTAAGAATTTCAAGGGCTTTTGCTGAGTATGAAGGAGCAACGATTCCGTCTGAAACTTCTTTTTTGATAAGAAGTGCAGTTGCTTCGTCACATTCACCGCTCAAAGCAATAAAGTCACCAAAAGAACTCATGCGGTCAGCTCCGCGGGCACGGGCATAAGCACAAGCCATAGGAGTAAG
>JAFOSK010000117.1 GCA_017392945.1 Treponema sp. | reverse complement strand
GCTTAAAAAACGGAATCTTTGACACCGCATGCAAAAGCAAGGAAGTGACCAAATATGACCTTGTTGTAGTCGGCCATTCGCATCAGAATTTTGAAAACGGAAACGTAGTGTCGGTTTCGGCGGCAGGCTTGGAAGGCGCGTCATTTCTTTTGATTGAAGTAAGAGAGAATGGGCTCAAATTTGGGCGCTTTAATCTGAATTAGACTTTACGGAGGCAAAATGATTTTATTGGTAGTGGACACACAAAGAGGCTGTTTTAACGAAATGCTTTTTGCTTTTGAGACTGTGAAAGAGAATATCAAACGACTGATTGCGGAAGCTCGTAAAAATGGCATTGAAGTTTGCTATGTCCAGCATGACGACGGCCCGGGATCAGACATGAACAAGGGAAGCGAAAATTATGAAATCTTCGATGAGTTTGCGCCCCAACCCGGCGAAAAACTGTTTGAAAAAAATGTGAACAGTGCCTTTCATCCGATGACCGGTCTTTCTGAATACTTAAAGGCAAAGAATGAAAAGAAAATTATCACGATTGGAGTTTGTACGGACTATTGCATGGATGCGACCGTAAAATGCGGCTTTGAGCAAGGTTTTAAGATTATAATTCCGGCCTATGCGAATTCAACTTATGACAATCCATATTTTGACAAAGAAACCGCCTACAAGTACTTCAACGAGTTCATGTGGCCAAAGCGTTATGCAAAAGCTGTCTGCGTGGAAGAAGCGATTGAAATGATGAAAAATGCTGCAAAGAAACTTTAACAGGAGACAAAATGAAGCAGTACATTGTAGAAGCATTTACGGACAAAGTTTTTGGCGGAAACCAGGCGGCGGTCTGCGTTTTGGACGAGTGGATTTCTGACTCACTCATGCAGGACATCGCAAGGGAAAACAATTTTTCCGAGACGGCATTCACCGTAAAGGAAGGCGAAAAATATCATCTGCGATGGTTCACTCCTGCCGCAGAGATTGATTTTTGCGGACATGCAACGCTTGGAACGGCCTTTGTCCTCTTCAATTTTTATGAAAAGGCTGCGGAAAAAATCACTTTTAAAACTCAGGTCGGTGAGCTTACTGTTGAAAAGAAGGGAGAGCTTTTCAAAATGAACTTCCCGGCTTACCGCTGCAATAAAATCGAAGTGACGGACAAAATGGAAGAAGCCCTAGGCGTGCGTCCAAAAGAAGCCTACAATGACCGTGACCTACTGCTCATTTTAGAAAATGCAGAGCAGGTTCGAAATCTCAAACCAATTCAGGAAAAGCTAAAGGAACTCGATGGCCTTTGCATAGCCGTAACCGCTCCGAGCGACACTACAGAATATGACTGTGTGAGCCGAGTTTTCTGCCCGGAGCTTGGCTTAATGGAAGACCCGGTGACAGGAAGCAGCCACTGCATGATTGCTCCTTACTGGTGCGACCGGCTTGGTAAAGAAAAACTGGTCTGCTTTCAGGCTTCTGAGCGGACAGGCGTATTGTATGCCGAGCGCAAGGGCGAGCGAATCATCTTGTCCGGCAAGGCGGTCTTGTATTCGGAAGGCAATATTCTGGAATGAACGCCCCCGTACGAACTCCCCTACCCTAATCCGCCTGAGTATAAAAATTTTTAGAATCTATAAGGAAAAATCTATGACAAAGTACACAGTAAAACATAATGAATTAAATGCGCAAGAGTTTATTTCCCTATGGGAATCAGTATGGGGCGAACCACCGAACTATGAACAGGTAAAACTGGCTATGGAACATACTTTGTTCAGAGTTTCCGTTTTCGATGGAAACAAAGTTATTGCAATGGCAAGAATGATCGGCGATTTGGGCATGGATTATTACATCAAGGATGTTGTTGTACGACCGGAATATCAGAAAAAAGGTCTAGGACGACTCTTGATGCAGGAACTTATGAAGTTTATAAAAAAAAATGGGATCGCAGGTACAAATATCTTTGTTGAGCTTTGTGCAGAACCAGATAAAATACCGTTTTATGAAAAATTCGGCTTTAATTCTGACGAAGGCGAACGTCTTAAAATGATGTGCCATGCAGAATAAACAGATTTCTCCCCTAACGTATAAAAATAGAATTCCGTCAACTGACATCTGACAGGCAGGAATCCCTTGCCAAGTGCATTTTATCATCAAAAAAATGCATCTCATGGAAAAACAATTCTACTTTTATTTTGTTAAATATATACTGCTGAACCAAGAAACAAAAACAAGTGGAGAATTGTAAGTATGAAAAAATATAAATATCTCAAGAGCAATGCATTTACATCGGAAAGCTCTCTTGGAAATCCTGCAGCCTGCATTTTTATGGAGAGATCAGATTTAACCGACAGCCAGAAACAGCAGATTGCAAAAGAACACAAAGGCTTTGTAATGGAAATGGTATTCTTTGAACCTTCCGACAAAGCTGACTGCAAGCTTACATATTATTCTTCAGAATGCGAAGTAGATTTTTGCGGACACGGAACAATAGCAACAATGTATCCTATAATTAAAAAGAATCCTGAGCTTATGTCTAAGCCTGTAATTCTTGCAGACACAAACCGAAAGGGAATTGTAGAAGTCTTCAACGCAATAAATTCAGAAGATGCCGTATACATAACTGCGCCAGATCCTGTCGAACATCAGGTAAAACCGTCCCTCAAAGATATAGAACACGCACTGAAATTACCGGATGGTTCCATAAGTCTAAATCTTCCAGTGCGCATGATTGATGCCGGGTTACGAACACTTATAATTCCTCTTGAAAATTTTGAAACAGAAATTTCAATATATCCAGATGAAAACCAGCTTAAGGAATTCTGCCTTAATAACGACATAGACATTA
Source organism: Treponema sp. (assembly GCA_017392945.1). Lineage (GTDB taxonomy): Bacteria > Spirochaetota > Spirochaetia > Treponematales > Treponemataceae > Treponema_D. The sequence goes on along the minus strand of JAFOSK010000117.1, from coordinate 38,361 downwards.
TTCTTGTTTTTACAAAACAGGCAAAAAATCCAGACGCATTTGCACATACCAGGGTATTTGCCCCAAAATTCGGCTATTTGGAAGATCCTGCAACAGGTTCCGGTAACAGTGCTTTTGCAAACTACCTTCTGAGCGAAAAAATCTGGAACGGAAATCCAATTTGCATTGAACAAGGAGGAAACAACCGTATCTTTAATTCCGTAAAACTAAAGTACTCAAGCGGAAAAGTTCTTTTTGGCGGTAAAGCTACTGTAAAGATAGAAGGAGAATACCTTGTCGATTAGAAATAAGAGGAAAATTACAATGTCTTTAATAGTTGCTGGAAGTATAATTGCAATGTGCCTTATTTTCATATCCTCAATTTTTCCACCAAGTTCTGGCGAACTCCCTGCACCTGAAAATCCATACGGAATTTCAGAAAAGACACGACTCTGCGCTGACAACATAAATCTTTCTCTTATTCTAATTTCGGAGAACATAAATAATCCCGTACTTTTAATCTGTGGAGGTGGTCCTGGGATTCCTCAGTACTTATTGGAATCTATATACCCTTCCCCGCTTTCAAAGCATTTCACAGTCTGCTATTGGGACTACCGGGGTACCAGCACTTCGTACTATCCCGGCATAAATGCAAATGAAATGACTTTGGAACAATATATAAAAGACACAGTTGCAGTTACAGAATATCTGTCGGAGCGTTTTTCTGCTGAGCGAATATACATAATGGGGCATTCATTCGGAACTTACATTGCGTTAAAAACCGTACAGAAATATTCGGAAAAATATGAATGCTATATTGCTATGTCACAGATTGTTGACCAAACGGAATCTGAATACATTGCGTTTGATTATATGTCAGAACAATTTGAAAAAAACTGCAATCAGAAAATGATAAAGGAATTCAAAAAACACAGCATTCGAAATTCTTCAAAAGACCTTGATGAATACTTTTTTTCCGGACTCAGGGACAAAGCGATGCATGAACTAGGTCTTGGGACTACAAGAAACATGCATTCTGTAATAACGGGCATCTTTTTTCCAAGCTTAAAGTGCACCGCATACACTCAGAAAGAACGGATAGACATCTGGAAAGGAAAGATTTTTTCGGAATCCTTTCCAGTTCATTTTTCTGCAATGAGTTTCAATGCATTTGAAGAAGTTCCAGAAATCAGAATTCCAGTTTTTTTTATATGTGGAGCACATGATTATACTTGTTGTACTGCACTGCAGCAAAAATATTATGAGTACATTCAGGCACCTTATAAAAAAATCTATATTTTTGAAAATTCTGCCCATAGCCCATTATATGAAGAATTTAAAAAGGCCGAACTTACAATAATAGAAATAAAAAACAAAATTTCAATGATGAACAGAAAAAAGGAAGACAACTCTTATGTAAGGTCAAATATTGACATAAAATTAGAAAAATTTTACAATTATGCAACAGCTGTTATACAACCACCATTGTTAAACAAAAATTAAGAATAAACGAAACATTTCAACTCTAAAACAGGAGCTACTCAAATGATAGAACTTACGAATCCTAAAAACACCGCTATTTTATATGTACATGGTAAGGGCGGGAAAGCAGAAGAAGCAGAACACTATAAAACCCTTTTTCCAGAAGTATATATATACGGACTTGATTATAAAACAAATTCTCCGTGGGAAACAAACATGGAAATTGAAACTGCCGTAATCAATTTGAAGGCCTCTTACCAAACAGTTATCTTAATCGCTAACAGTATCGGTGCATTCTTTTCTATGAACGCCGAAATTTGCAAAGAAATTAAGCATGCATATTTTATTTCGCCTATGGTCGACATGGAAAAAATGATTTCAAACCTTATGGCTTGGACAAAAGTTACAGAAGAAAACTTAAAACACGAAAAAATCATTAAAACTGATTTTGGTGAAGACCTTTCATGGAAATACTTATGCTACGTTCGCGAACATCCGATCAATTGGACAGTTCCAACCGAAATTCTTTATGGTTCAGAAGACAAATTAATTTCTTATGATTCAATCAAGGCTTTTGCAGACAACACAGGCTCAAATCTTACTATAATGGAAGGCGGGGAACATTGGTTCCACACAGAAGAGCAGATGGAATTTCTAGATAAATGGATTTCTAAACAAGATGATTGAAAACCAGATTATCAACAAGGCAATTGATTTCATTTTCGCACATATTGATGAAGATCTTTCTGTAGAGCGCATTGCAGAATTTTCCGGCTATTCAAAATTCTATCTGAGCAGGCTTTTTAAGGCGGAAACAGGAGAGAGCATTTACAGCTTCATAAAACGTTGCAAAATTGAGCAAAGTGCATGGCGGCTCAAAGTGGAGAAAAAGCGCAGCATTACAGAAATCGGCGGCGACTACGGCTATTCTGCTTCAAACTATGCCACGCTTTTCCGCGATTACTTTGAAGAATCACCGGCTGAATTCCGCAAAAGAATTGTGGAAGAATCGGTTGTCCATCCATTTTTTCACGGTACAAAAAAAACGCTTGAAACTTTTGAAGAATGCTGTAAAAAAATAACTGTTGAAAATCTTCCAGACTTTTTTGTGCTCTACGAACGACGCAAAGGAAATTATCATAATCTGCAGCATGACTGGTGCGATTTCATGAAGCATTACAAGGATTTTGTTACCCCCAAGACAATTTTCATTGAGCGCACGATAAATGACCCTTCAATCACAAATCCCGATGAATGCCTTTACGAGGTTTGCATGACCGTAGACAAGAATGATAAACGCCTTGAAGTGCAGAAGACTGCGGCCACAGGAATCACAAGCAAAGCAGGAACTTTATCCATGCCGAATACAATGATTCTTGAAGGCGGAAAATTCGCGGTATATCACTACAAAGGCTATCCGCAAAGGATTTACAGTGCGATTCAGAGTTTTTTTTGCTCATGGCTTACGAAAACTGGCAACAAGGTGGACAACCGCAGCGGCTTTGATGTTTACCGCAAAATAGACGATGAAACGCTCTACATGGAGTTGGACATCTGTATTCCGATTGTGTGAAAACAACAGGAGCGGAGTTTTAAATGATTTCAAAAAAATATGAACGCAAACGATTTTAGGGATAAGCTTACATAGATGCTTTCAGAAATTTCTGAAATATGCGGAATTGGTCAAACAGGAGATCTTAATGCACCGCTTGTTCCAGGGAAAAGCGATATAGATATGTTCGTAATTTGTAGCAAAATTCCAGCAAAAAAAAGAAAGGACTTAAGTTTTACGAAAGTTGAATGACCTGTGGGAAAGTGATTCTGTATGGGCAAAAATAATCAACCTTGTAAAAAAACATCCCGCAGCGTTTTTCCAAGCATGGGTTAAAAATGAATCATGGCGTATTCTTGATGAAAAAGACTTGGGACGTGCAGAGTTGCGTCATGAAGTCTTGTTTTTTTATCAGGTTGTTGAAGAATTCTTGGATCATTTTCTTCAGGACTTGTACGCTCTTAACAATCAGTATTTTCCGAGCCGAAAGGGAACCAAAAAAGCAATTGAGAGCTTTAAAATCAAAACAGAAAATTGCTATCAGCGTCTGAACAATATCGTTTCATCGGGCACGCGCAAAGAGCATATTACAGAAGCTGTTTCTGAAATCAGAAAGCTTGGAAAAGAACTTTTTGCCTTGGCTTAAAGTCAAAAGGACTTTTTTTATTAAGGAACATTTGTTTCTGTAATCAATTCTCTTGGATGTAAATTGAATTTGGTTAGCTTGTAAAATCATAAAAAAGGTCTCATAAAACAATTATACCTTACTGCTGAACACTCTGCATCAGCGCAAAAAAATATTCCGGCTTTCCGGTTGAAAAATATGCGTACCATTGCTCAAGAGTTTCCGGCTTGAAAACACCGAGCTTTTCAATAATCAGCTTTGCCCACATGAGCGAGCCTGTTGCGCTTCCTGTAATCAGGTTTCTGTCCCTTACGGCAGGCTGATCGATGTAAAACTTTTGACCTTTATAGGCCGGACAAAACATTTCTAAAAATCCGTTTCCGTTGCTGGTGTGAAGTCTGTCATTCAATAATCCGGCATTTGCCAGAGCAACCGTAGCTCCACAAATTGCGCAGACTGTTCCGCCTTTTGAAAGCAAATCCACAGTTTTCTGAATTATTTTTGCATTCTGAACTTCTGCCCATGTGTCCGCACCCGGCAAAAGTAAAACAGTTCTTTCGTTCTCTTCGATTTCATCAATCGTGCAGTCTGGAATGATTGTAAGGCCACCCATTGTTTTTACAGGTTCCTTTGAAACAGAAACAGTTTTTACAATAACTTGCGGAGCATCAGCCTTGAAAAAACGCCTTGAATTGAGTTCCGCCGAAACTTGCCCGATTTCCCAGTCTGCAAGAGTTGAAAGCAGATAAATGTAAATTATAATCATATTTTTCCTCCAAAAAATTTTCCGCATCTGCGGTAATGCTGTTGCTATTATAGCTTTTAAAAGTTGACAGCATTATGTCAACAATCTAAAATTATTCAAAAAAAATGAAAACCGACAGACTCGTAAGCATAATCATGATTCTTCTCGAAAAAAAGCGGATAAGCGCACATATTCTTGCAGATATGTTCGAAGTTTCAAAACGCACGATTTACCGCGACGTTGAGGCTATCAGCATGGCAGGAATTCCTGTTTCCGCAACTCCGGGCACCGGTGGCGGAATTGAGATTATGGGGCATTACAAAATTGATAAAAAAGTTTTTTCCAGAGATGACCTTTCCGCTCTCTTGATGGGATTGAACAGCCTACCCAAAACTCTTAGACCCCGAGAAGTTGAACACACGCTTGCAAAATTGGAGAGCCTCATTCCTTCAGAGCAGGCAAAGGAAATTGAAATAAAAACAAATCAGATTTTAATTGATTTAACTCCATGGTTCGAGGAAGCGAACATAAATCACAATCTTGAAATCATAAAAACCGCCATTGATGAAAACAGGCTTCTTTCATTTACATATATCGACGGACACAGTAAAAAATCCGAAAGAACCGTCGAAGCCTACCAGCTTGTCTTAAAAGGTCGCTCCTGGTACGTGCAGACATTCTGCCATACAAAAAAAGACTTCCGTCTGTTCCGACTTTCTCGAATGACCGCCCTCACTCTCCTTGAAGAAAAATTCATTCCACGTGAATATCAAAAGCCTGTCCTTGATTTTGAAGAAGCTGCAAGAGATTTACGGACCATCATAAAGCTCCGCATTCATAAATCAATCCTCGACCGTCTGCTTGAATTCTGCAGCTTTGACAACATTAAAGCAGACGGTGAAGAACACTATTTTGTCGAATATCCTTTCATCGATCGCGATTATTACTACGATATGCTTTTGAGTTTTGGCGACAAATGCGAATGTCTTGAACCTCTTTCAGTGCGTGAAAAATTAAAGCAGAAAATTCAAAGCCTGATGCAGGTATACGGAAGCGAACCTTAAGCCCTTTTAGAGATTTTCTTCTGCTTCCTTGCAGTTTTTCAGAATCCGCTTGAGGTAATTTTCAAATTCTTCAATTTCATCTGGCGAAAAATCCTTGTAAAAAAGTGAATTCTGCTCGTCGGAAACCTTCGGAATCTTTGTCTTGAAAATTTCATCTTTTCCAGTTCTGGAAATAAGCGTAACTCGTTTGTCTTCGCTGCTTTGAACGCGCTTTACAAATCCGTCACGTTCCAGACGATCAATGATTCCTGTGAGAGTCGCTTTATCAAGGCTTGTTTTTTCGACAAGTTTTTTAATAGGAATATTGTCTTCATTCCACAATGCAAAAATCACTCTGCCCCGCGCACCAGCAAGGTCTTCCAAACCGTTGTTACTCAAAACCGCATACCAGACACGCTGACAAACCTGGTGCACCTGCGAGATAAGTGTTCCACCTTCAGTCCGACCGTTTTTCATAGCTACTCCCCTCTACCGCTTAATTGCTGCCATAATTTACAGGCTGTCCAAAATTGTGGATTCCCAAATTTCCCCAGCAGTGTATGTATTTTGAAGTGAATTTCATCAGCGTGTAATCAGGATCAGCTGCACCCTTGTGATAGTACATAAGCCAGCCTGTCTGCCAGAAATTTTCCTTTATACTCTGGTCAGTAACTTCTTCAATTGTTCCGATTGCAGAAACTCCTTTGAAGTTTTCGGGAAGAACAAAATAAAGACATACATTGTTGTTCTCTCTAATTTGTTTGATTTTTCGAGATGAAGTGTTTGTCGTAAAATAAATTGTCAACGTTTCACCGTCTACGCTGAATGCCTTGTCCCTAAGCTTCGGATATTTTTCTGGATTTGCAAGATTCAACAACGCGCGTATTTCTGGGAAACCCTCCGTCTCATCCTTTCCAAAAGTCGCAATCTGGGCACATTCCGCCGACTGAATTACTTTTACAACATCTTTTAGATTCATAATTTTCTCCTGATAATTAGTTTGTATGCAAACTATATTAATAAAACCGAACCAAGTCAATAGAAGTTCTGTAAGTAATTATCCGTTTATTTACAAAATCCAATTTTTATTTCCGCAAATATTCCGCCGTGATTGTATCAGCAGACTTTATCATTTGAGCTGGTGTGCCGCAGAAGACAATCTCGCCGCCTGATGTTCCACCATCCGGGCCAACGTCGATGATGTAATCGGCGAGTTTCATAACGTCAGTATTGTGCTCGATTACAATTACAGTGTTTCCGCGGTCAACAAAGCGTTCTAAAAGCTCCATCACAGGCTTTATGTCGCTTGCGTGAAGTCCTGTGGTCGGCTCGTCAAGAATAAAGATGCTTCCTCTTCTATGAAGATTCTTGGCAAGCTTTACACGTTGACGTTCGCCTCCGCTCAAGGTTGAAAGCGTCTGCCCCAGGCTCAGATACGGAAGACCTGTTTCCATGAGAGCGAGAAGATTTTCAATTATCTTTTTGATTGCCCTGTTTTCGCGGTCGCGTGAAAGACAATCCTCAAAGAATTCCAGCGCATCTTCAACGCTCATATCAAGAATCTGCACGATGTTCTTGCCGTTGTAGAATTTGTCCAGAGCCTTTTTGCTGTAACGCTTTCCTTCGCATTCTTCGCAAGTCGTTATAATCGGATCCATAAAAATCAGCTCGGTCACGATTACACCACGCCCCTTGCATACCGGGCACTTTCCCTTTCCGTTAAACGAGAAAAGTCCTGAATCGACATTATTTGCCTCGCCAAAGAGTTTTCGGATTTCGTCAAAGAATCCAAGATACGTGCAGGCAGTTGAGCGGCCAGTCGCAGTGATTGAAGTCTGGTCTATCAGCACAACCTTGTCTTCGTTCTCTTTGGCGAATACCTTTGTAATCAGCGTTGATTTTCCGCTTCCTGCAACGCCGGTAACGCATGTAAGAACTCCGAGCGGAATATCCACGCTGACATTCTTTAGATTGTGAAGATTTGCGTCTCGTACAGAAATCCAGCCTTTTGGCTTGCGCGGATTTTCCTTTGGCAGGATGATTTCTTTCATCGCATTGCCGGTTTTTGTTCCGCTCAAAAGAAGTTTTTCGTAGCTTCCCTGAAAAAGAATCTGTCCGCCGTTTTTGCCTGCAAGCGGACCTACGTCAATGATTTCGTCCGCAATCTGAATTATGTCCTTGTCGTGCTCGACTACAAGAACCGTGTTTCCCTTGTCGCGAAGGCTCATTAAAAGCCGTGACATTCTGTAAACGTCGCGCGGATGCATTCCAGTTGAAGGCTCGTCAAAAATGTACGTCATGCCCGTAAGCGAGCTTCCCATGTAGCGCACGAGTTTGAGTCTTTGGGATTCACCTCCGCTCAAAGTCATTGATTCGCGGTTCATGTTCAGGTAGTGAAGACCGATTTCTATCAGTCGGTCAAGGCTTGCAATCAGAGCGTCCGTTACGGTGCGGACTCGCTCATCGTTTACGCCCGCAAGAACTTCTCGCAACTTTAAGAATTCCATTTCACAGAGCTCGTAAATATTATAACCTGCGATTTTGCTTGAAAGTGCCCTTTCGTTGAGCCGCTTTCCGCCGCAGAGAGGGCAAGTTTCTTCGGAAGCAAAAGCCGTAAAGCGTGCAGAATTCACTTCGGTTTCGTCCTCGGGGTTTTTCATAAGGCACAGCCGTTCAAAGTGATTCGCGATTCCTTCAACCTTGTTGTTCCCAGGAATTCCGTACAAAAGCAGATTTCTTTCCTGCTCGCTGTAGTCCTTGAATTTCTTGTTCAAATCCCATTTCCCGCTCAAAGTATACTGCTTGTAATACCATTTCCCCGGAGCAAAAGCCGGGAGCAGAACCATACCTTCGTTCCAGGACTTTTCCTTGTCCACGGCTTTGTTCAAATCAAGCTTCATTATCTTTCCGATGCCTGAGCACTTGGGACACATTCCGTTTGGATTATTAAAAGAAAAACATGAAGCTGCCCCCACTTGCGGAACTCCAATCCGGCTGAAAAGCAGGCGCAAAAGCGAATACATATCCGTGATTGTTCCAACGGTTGAACGTATGTTTCCGCCAAGCCTACTCTGGTCAATCACCACGCTCGCCGTAAGATTGTCTATAAAATCTACGTGAGGTTTTTCGTGCTTTGGAAGCCTTGTGCGCACATAGGCCGGGTAGGTTTCGTTCATCTGTCTCTGGCTTTCTGCGGCGATCGTGTCAAAAACAATGCTGGATTTTCCGCTGCCTGAAACGCCTGTAAACACAACGAGCTTATTCTTTGGAATCTCGATGCTGACATTTTTAAGGTTGTTCTGTCTTAGTCCTCTAATGATAATTTTGTCATTCATGCCTTGATTTTCGCATCAACAAACCGAAAAAACTTCTGAATTCGTGCGATTTATTAATTATCACAATAAACATTAAAATCCTCCACAAATGACAAACAATTCTGTAAACAGAAAAACATATATACCTTTGCCCTGTCAAACCCTTTTAACAGAACTTTAATATTGACAAAATAAATGACTATTGTTACATTTTAGCTAACACTTATTAGCCGTAATGTCTAATGCTTACTATTTTTAGGAGTAAAATATGAACGTAATCTTTGAAAAAAAAGAAGAAATGATATTTATTGGTTATCATACCGAAATTCGCCCAGAAGAAGCATATCAGAAATGTCCGGAATTTTGGGATAAAGAATATGCTGCAAAATATACAAAACTTTGGCAGTCAATGAAGCCGGAAACCCCGGTTGAAAAAGCAGTTCTTGAAAACGAAATCGGAATGTTCGGGATTTGCGCGGATTCCAATAACGCGTTTACTTATTGGATTGCTGGACTTTATAAAGGCGGAGAAATTCCCGAGGGACTTGAAGTATTTAAATTTCCTGCAAGCGAATGGGCAATTTTTAAGACAAAAGGTCCTATCCCAGAGTCTTTGCAGACATTAAATACAGAAATATGGAAAAATTGGATTCCTACTGAAGGAAAAAAGTATAATGCAAATGTAAGAGCAACTCTTGAAGTTTATTCTGCTGGTAATCCTCTTTCTTCTGATTACGAATGCAGTATATGGATACCGCTTGGAAAAAGATAATAATCCTAATGATCAATGTCTTATATTATGCTAAGATGCGGGACGTTACGAAGTTTCCTCGCCAAGTTGAATAGCCCGCGTCAAAGCCCCTCCACATTGTGATACGTAAGCTTGTTGTCCCGTCAGAAGTTTTTTATATCTACATACACATCTTCTTCCCTTTACCTATTGCTGCCCCCCCTTGTTTCTTTCGGGAACACAAGAATAAATGAATCCATTTTTATTTATACAGATCTGAAAATCCTTGCAAAGATTAGCATTGTCCGAAGGAAAATTGTAAGAGTTCTACGTTACTATAATTGCTTTGTCTTCAAGATCTGGAGTTTTTAGGATTAGACAATACACCTATTCGAAATCTTAAAATGGCACGTTTTCAGAAGTTTTTATGTCCGGCCGTCCGTATACTCTTGCGCAAGAGGTATAAAGATGGATATTCAAGAAATCAAAAATCACAAGGTCGGGAGCATCCTGCAATTTGCAATCCCAAGTACAATCGGAATGGTACTTTCGTGCATGATAACGATTACCGACGGATTTTTTACAGGAAACTATATCGGTTCCGCTGGTCTTGCAGCTGTGAATCTGGGACTTCCTGTGCTGTATTTTTATCTTGCGATTGGACTGATGATTGGCGTGGGCGGAAGTGTAATCTCAGGAATTGAAAACGGCGCGAAAAATCCAAAAAAAGCGAATGAGATATTCAACCAGAGCATGATTCTGGCTCTGCTAGTGACTTCAGGAATTTCAGTTTTGTTTGCACTTTGTTTTAATCCTGTGATGAAGCTGCTTAGGGTTTCTGCAGAGCTATCACCACTTTTTAAGGATTATTATTCGGTCTTTTTGATTTTCTGCCCGCTTCTTGTGCTTGATTCAGTTTTTGGAATGTTTATGCGCGCAGACGGAAAGCCACAAGTTTATATGCTGATTAATATTCTGACCCTGATTTTGAATGCGGTCTTGGATTACGTTTTTGCGGCAAGGCTCGGTTTTGGAATCAAAGGAATTGCATACGCTTCGCTTGGAACGCTTTTGCTTTCGGTGATTCTCTGCTCGCAGTATTTTTTGAAACCTGGGAAGTCAAAGCAGGATGAAAGTGGCTTGAAGTTCGGAAGATTCAGCTGGAACAGAGAAAAAATCGCAAAGACTTTCTTAAATGGAAGCTCCGAGTTCATCGGGGAACTTGCGGGCTGCATCAGCATGTACTGCTACAATTTTGTTCTCCTAAAATATTCTGGGCCTGATGGTGTTGCGGCCTTTACGATTCTGGGCTATTCAATTTTCATTTTCAGCATGATTACAATCGGCTTTGGCGAAGGAATGTGCCCGCTCGTGAGCTTCTGTTTTGGTGCAAAGGAAGCCAGGCTCTGCCGTGAGCTTCGAAAAATCACCAACCGCTTTATTTTTGCGTTCGGCATGATTTTTGCAGTAGTTTTGTTCTTTGGTTCTGAGACCTATGCCCGCATCTTTGTAAAGGAAGGAGCGGTTATCAGCATGGTAACACACGGGCTCAAGCTCTTTGTGCCAGTGTTCCTGCTACAGGGCTTCAACATGATTGCATCGATGTATTTTACTTCGTGCGGAATGGCAAAAGAATCAGCGATAATTTCCAGCGCACGAGGAATCGTAATTCTGCTCATTTCAATCTTCGTATTTTCTGCACTTTGGGGCTTGGACGGAATCTGGATCACGGCTCCAGTAACTGAACTCTTGACACTTGGAATAACGATGTATTTCATCAGAAAAAAAGTGCATCTTGTATAAAATTGTTCTCACAAATTAATTCAAAATGTAGTATAAGGTTATGAAAGAGATTCCTATACTGACATTAGAGACAATAAAAAGAATGGAAGATATGACATGGTTTTGCCATGCTCAGATATTCGATGATTTAGTGATTGTGGCTCAAAAGGAAACAGCCTGCTACATCTGGAGAACATCAGACGGACTTGTAATTCTTGACGGTATCTGGCCGGATGAGCGGGTATATCATGAAATTCATAACGCAATAAAAGAAGCAGGCTGGGATAATATTCGTGTATCAAAATTCATAATGACACACGGGCATATTGATCATGTCGGGTGCGGCAAATATTTAGTTGACAGATACCATGTAAAAACATATCTTTCAAAACAAGACGATGAACTCAGGCTTTCTACAGAGTCAGAGAAAAACCGCTCCGATTCTTGGAAAGAATTCAAAATTGACTGTTACATAAAAGACGGTGACATTATTGATTGCGGTGATAAATCCATTCATGTAATAAGCACCCCTGGACATACCGACGGATGCATGAGTTTTATTTTTCCAGTACACGATATGGGCGATAGGCATATTGCAGCTTTGTTCGGAGGCGCAACTCCTCCATGGAATAATCCCGCAGGAAGAGAAACTCAAAGGATTTCCATTAACAAGTTTATAAACGCCTCAAAACTTGAACATGCGGATATAGTTCTCACAAATCATACCGCATTTGATAACGGTCTTATTCGCATTGAATACAGCAGGGAGAGAATGAGGCATTTGCCAAATATTTATATATTGGGAGAAGAAGGAGTTTGTGATTTCTGCGAAATATTCATGAGACTAGCAAAATAAAAATCATGCTATAATTAACAGATATTCTTAAATTGTTTATAATCTGATATGGAAACAAACCATTAATACATTCAGATTCCGCCGGAACTCCCTTTTAGAATTACAAAGCAATTTTCCGTCCGTCAAAAAATCGATGCAGTACGAAATCAATTCATTCTCGTAAAATATGACACACTGTTGTCATATTTTGTGTGTTAAACTGAGTCCGTAAAAAAGGAGGTGCTTATGGCATTTGATTTTAAGAAGGAATTCAAAGAGTTTTATCTTCCACCCAAAAAGCCTCAGATTGTGACTGTGCCAAAAATGCAGTTTGTTGCAGTTCGCGGAAATGGAAATCCAAACGATGAATCTGGAGAATACAAAGACGCGCTTGCGGTTCTGTATGCAATTGCCTATACAATCAAAATGAGCAAGATGGGCGACCACCGCATTGAAGGCTACTTCGACTATGTTGTGCCACCGCTAGAAGGATTTTGGTGGCAAAAGAAGAACGGGCAGGTTGTTGCAGGTTTTGATTATTCAGACAAATCTTCTTTTAACTGGATTTCTGTAATTCGTCTGCCTGATTTTGTGACACAGAAAGATTTTGACTGGGCGAAAGAAATTGTCACTGACAAAAAAGGTTTGGATTGCTCACGGGCGGAACTAATGACTTTGGAAGAAGGCGAATGTGTTCAGATTATGCATGTCGGTTCTTATGATGACGAGCCTGCAACCGTCGAAAAAATGTACGACTTTGTTTTGGCAAACGGCTATGTGCTTGATTTTTCGGAAACAAGACTTCATCACGAAATATATCTGAGCGATCCGAGAAAAACCGCTCCAGAAAAACTTAAAACCGTAATCCGACATCCTGTGAGGAAAGAAAAATGAAAACCACACTTTTAGAAAATATTTCTCAATTACACACCACACCGATGGGACTAGACCGTATCCGCCGCAATCTTAATCTTGGGGAAGATGTGACTGACCTTGTTGCATGGTGCCGCGAGCGGATTTGCGACGAACGCTGTGAAATTATTCGTAACGGCAAAAACTGGTACTGCAAGATTGACGGAGCAATAATCACCGTGAATGCTTACAGCTATACAATCATCACAGCGCATAAGGCTTAACTATGGAAAATCGACCTCAGTTCTACCAAATAAAGTCATTTGAAGAATTCTCTAAATATTACTGGTATCGCGAAGAATTACAGAAGATTTGCAAAGAGTTGGAAATTGATTCCAGAGGAATGAAACTTGAACTGAATCACAACATCAAAGAATATTTCAAAGGAAATTTGATTCTCCCAAAAAGCAAACTCAGCAGAAAATCTTGTTCCAAAATAGTTGTTTCTCGCAACAAGCGTGAACAGCCAGCCGCTGATAATGCACAACTCACTTTGGAAACAAGCCTGATTGACTGTAAATTCTGCTTTAGCCAACGGTTCCGTGAATTCTTTTCTGCACAGACTGGAATCAAAAACTTTAAGTTCAATGCAGATATGGTTGCTACTGCCAAAAAAGTAAAAGAGGACGGTGACAAAGCTTTTACGCTCGGCGATATGCTGGAACTCTTTTATGGCCGAAAAACTTACGCAAAATATGATAAATCCTGCCTTCAATGGAATAAGTTTGTCCAGGACTTCTGCTCAGACCCTGCCACGAATCAATTTCCAGACAAGCTCAAAACAGCTTCAATTCTATGGCGGGAAGTTCGCAATTCAACGAGGGAAAAAGTTTACAATCATAAACTGCTTGAAGAATTTGCTGATAAAATATGACACGCTCTTGTCATGTTTTGTGTGATAGAATAATAGCCTGAATGTCGAGTTTTGTAAATTTTCAGATATTGCAAAAAAAACGACGCAAAGGAGCGAAACGGCTTGCGAAAACACTCGTTTTGTGCTGCCGCGAGAGCGGCTAACGTATATAGTTTCAGGCACAAAACGCGTGTAGCATGCTAGCAAGCCTTCACAGCATAGCTGCTCGGAGAGTCACTCAAAATGCTCCACCGGAGCATTTTGCCGGCTACGCCGTCGTTCCCTAGCCTTCGACAAGCCGTTTTCACGACTGGAAGTCGTTTTTTTTGATATAGCCAATGAACTTCAAAACTCGAATTTAGGGCTAATAGTATAAGGAGATGAAAATGCCAAGACCAAGAAACAAAGAAGACCTGCTTACTGCTGCAAAAGAAAATTATTCAAAGCTCATGAATTTTATCGGCTCGATGAGCGAGGTGGAAATGAACACGCCTTTTGATTTTTCCGCTGATGCGAGCAAAAAAGAAGCACACTGGAGCCGCGACAAAAACGTGCGTGATGTAGTTATTCACCTTTACGAATGGCAAAAGCTTATGCTCAGATTCATCGTGAATAATGCCGGAAAAACCGACGAAAAAAGCGCAATTGCATTCCTTCCATCAGAATATACTTGGAAAACTTACGGTGCTATGAATATACTGTTCTGGAATCGTAATCAGTCAACCTCGCTTGAAGACGCAAAGAAAAATCTTGAAAAAACTCACGCCCAGCTTCTTTCTCTGATTGAAAAATACAGCAACGAAGAGCTTTTCACCAAAAAACACTTTGCGTGGACAGGCGGAACAGACCTTGGATCATATTTTGTAAGCACGACTTCAAGCCACTACGACTGGGCGCTTAAGAAACTTAAGGCTCATAGCAAAAACTGCGCCAAGTAAATCTGCCTGCCGGGGAGAGCAAATGCACTTTGTAAACGCCAAAACGATACTTTCTGCTAAGCCATGCGGTATGAACATCTACCGCGGATGCTCGCACGGATGCATTTACTGCGATTCGCGGAGCAGATGCTACCAGTTCACACACACATTTGAGGATATTGAAGTAAAACAGAATGCCCCCGAACTGCTTGCCGATGCCCTTCGCAAAAAACGTCGCCGCTGTATGATTGGGACAGGCTCAATGTGCGACCCCTACATTCCGGCCGAAAAAGAGCTCTGTCTTATGCGCCGCTGCCTTGAAGTAATAGACCGCTATGATTTTGGCGCGGCCCTTCTTACAAAATCTGACCTTCTTTTGCGCGACATTGATATTCTGGAACGGATTAACAGAAAGACAAAGGCCGTCATCCAGATGACGCTCACAACCGCCGATGACAATCTATGCCGCCTTGTAGAGCCTGGTGTCTGCCCCACTAGCCGCCGTTTTGAAGTCCTATGTGAATGTAAAAAAGTCGGAATTCCTACGGTCGTATGGGTCAGTCCGCTTTTGCCCTTTATCAATGACACAAAAGAAAACGTGGACGGAATTTTAGATTACTGTATTCGTGCGGGTGTAAAGGCAATTTTATGTTTTGGAATCGGACTTACCTTGAGAGAAGGAAACCGCGAATATTTTTACGCCGCATTAGACAGACTTGGCACTCAGCACAGTCAGTTTGCAAATCTAAAAGAACGCTATATCAGAACCTTCGGAAACAACTATATGGTAGCAAGCCAGAATGAAAATCAGCTTATGGCTCATATTTCACAGGTTTGCAAAAAGAACAAGATAATGCTTGGCGGAGAATCAATCTTCAAATGGATAGAAGAGTTCCCCGAAGATTCACTACAGCCGGGCTTATTCTGATAATATTTAATTTTACTCTTTTTACCCGGCTTATCTTCCTTTGCAGTGGTAAAAATCATAGATGGAAACAGTGTGCTTATAGCTTAATTATCAACTTTCCGCTGGATTTGTAGGGGTTGTATAGCATCGCCTTATTCAAAGTCCAGTTCCAGCTGATTATCTATCCAGGATTTTTGTTCTGCGATAAGAAGCTTATCATCCGGTAGGCTTCCACCAATAAGAAAGGGGGATGCAGGGTCGTGGAGTTTTTGATTTTTTGCAACCTGGGCCAGGTCGTTATTTGCGTAACAATATTTGCAGTAGTGACGGCAAGTATCGTAAGCACCGATATCAGCGGAAAGATAACAGGTACATTCTTTTCGTGCCGGCTTGTAATTTGGCACCTTTAGCTCTTTTCCGATTGCCCTTTCGTAATCGCGGATGGTCATGCAGCCACCACAGTCTGCACCGTATGGAGCAAGAAAATCTCCTTCGCCGCAGGGCTTTACAATCATTCCGTGGTCTGCGGCTATTTTAATTATGGCACGCCCAAGAAAGAGTTTGTCTTTATTACTAACCTCATGAACCTCAGGAAAATTGCGCTTCACCTTTTCATATAAATCAATAAAGCTGATGACAACAATTTTCGTAAAGCCTTCGAGCTCTCCCGCCATTCTTTCAAAAGTCCGCAGATGAAAATCAAGAGTATATTTTGAATCAATAAAAATAGGATCGTAACGCCAGCCAACAGCCCGGTTTCCTACCACGCCCGACAAATATTTAAAAGCCTCAATAATCTGCGTCTTATCCGGCAACCCCGGTTCAATATCCTTTCCATATGGGGTAATGGTAATATACCAGAACTGCCCAAAATCCTTTACGACTTCCAGATAAGGAAAAAAGGGCTCAGGATTTTTTGTACAAAAACCAATCGCATCCACCACCTGAGGATTAATTTCATAACGGGTTACCAGACTCGGGTTATAAGGATTTCTTACAAGAACAAAACCCTCTTTTATTCTGTTTGCAAGCCAGAGAGGAAAGAAAGCCGGAATGTCTGTGCGCTGACCAGTATTTATAATCATCTTTTTCAGTTAAATTTTGGGCAGAATAGCTAAAGCAGCTTTTCAATCCATCTTGCAACGCCGTCTTCCTGATTTGCAGGGCAGGTTTCATCGGCAGCGGCCTTTACTTCTGCGATGGCATTCTGCATAGCAATTCCTTTTCCGCAAAGTTTCAGCATGCCGATGTCGTTAAAGTCATCTCCAAAGGCGGCTATTTTTTGAGCCGGAAGCTTCATATGACTGCACAGAGCCTGAATTGCATTTTCTTTTGTGGCCTTATGACTGCTGAGCTTGTACCAGGGAATGTCTGAAAAGGGAAGCATATCAACTTTTTCTATGCCGATGCTGGAAGCAATTTTTGTAACGGCTTCTTTGTCGAGAGTTTCAATGCAGAGCTTCATGGCAGCTGCATTAAAGTCAGAAAAATCATTATAAGTCCAGAATTTGTCCCCCAGCTCTTCTTTTGAATTTGAATAAAGCCCCTTTTCGTTATCTATTGAGATTACGGCGTCTTTCCCAAGTACTTCAAATGTTGTTTTTATAAGGGTTTTCGTTTCTGCCGGTGTAAATTCGCAGTTGTAAATTTTCCTGCCCTTGTAAAATGCCATGCCGCCGCCGTTTGTAATCAGAACATCTGGATTGATTCCGTCCAGAAATTTTGTGGCATTTACGAGAGCGCGGGAAGTTGAAATCCCAAAAAGAATGCCTTTTTTCTGGGCCTGTGCGATTGTCATTTTTGTGAAATCAGAAATTGATTTGTCGTCGTGGAATAAAGTTCCGTCTAAGTCAGAAAGAATTAAAGCTATGTTTTCCATAAATAAATATGTATTATTTTGGATTTTTTTTCTACTGCAAACAGTCCGCCACCAAAAAAAGATTTATTTCCAGGACTTATATACACATAATATCCTACTGGAATAGGCTGTTTTCCACCCGCACCTATATGTGCGCGAAAAGAAGGATTATATGGCAATTTATCATGATTGTATCTTGTATCTCTCACAAGCTTAATAGTTAAATCCTTTGCCTCATTATGAATAATTCTTGCATCTGCTTTTCCAATTTTATAAATCAATTCTTGAATTACATTTTCAAATCGCTATGTAGCTGAACGCAGCATATCTTTGTGAGCATGATACCAGGCTCTGTCATTGTTCTTCTCAAGTTCAGATAGATACTGTAATATAATCGCGTTATTCATCATGATTTTTTCCCTTTAGTACCCTTGTAATAGGAACCCAGCCAATGTATTTTCTGTCAGTTTGTCCATCTGAAAACCTCAAGCCTCTACAAAGGAGAATTTATACGAAAAAACAACCCTATAATATCCTATCAGAGAATCTCTCTGCATAATCTGCTCATCTATCTTGCGCGCCTCTAATCTTTCACAGGACAAATCATCTGGAGGTCAAATGGTTCTTCTTCGGCAATTTCTTTTATAGGATTGCTTGCCAAGTCAGTTCCCATTGCTCTGTAAAACGCAATTGTCTCCTCAGAAGAACAGGCAGATATGTACAAAGCCTCCGCGCCGGCTTTTCTTGCTTCCGCTTTTCCCGCTTCAAATAATTTTCTGCCAATCCCTTGGCCTCTGCATTCAGAAGACACATGCAGCATATCAAGAATCATGTACGGACCTCGAAGCCTTTTTAACAGTCCTATAAAGCCGACCACTTTATCATTTTCCAAAGCAATGTATGTGATATGTTCATCACCACTTATTAACTTTGCCACGGAACGCTTTTTGTTCAGGTCCCAATCTTCGGTATATTTGCATTCTACTAATTCATATTCTCCGTTTATTTTGCGATAGACCTTATTTACATCTTGTTTTCTGTTGTAAAAATCTAATGATTTCAAAGAAAAATTTTTTTCTGACAACAACTCAATTTTAATCAAATAAAAATTCTCCCTATTTTCTTTTTTGGTAAAATACGAAACCATCCTCGATTTTTATGATACTATAACCTATCTTTTTGTAAAAAGCATTTGTCCGCTCATTCCAACAAGGTGTATCCAAGTTAAACTCAGCAGCGCATGGAAAAGCCTTTTCTATGCATTCCATCAAACGAATTCCGTAACCTTTTCTATGATAGACGCTGTCAATAAAAATCCTGCCAACGTATACGCTGTTTTTTGTTTCATCCTGGAATACAATAGCTGCCCCTACCAAATCTTTTCCTATCATCGCTTGATACAAATGTCCCTCCCCGGCCATTTGTTCATGCCATTCTACTGAATCAAATCCAGGCGGACAGTCACCTTTTGCTCCGCCAACATTTACATCTGTTTATTTTATCTGCTTGATTATTTCAATTAAACCAAAAGCTACTTACAGATACAACGCGGTCCTTCCTCGCCGACATGCCCATTTGCGATAAAGCCGCATTTTGCAAGAACTTTTTGAGATGCAATGTTTTCTATCGTGACTTCTGCCTCTATCGCTGTTACTTCTTTGAAACTGAATGCCCAAGCCAAGACAGCTTTTACGGCTTCCGTTGCGTAACCATATCGCTGATGAGCTTCCTGAATTCCGTAGCCAATTTCCGCAACACCGTCATTACTAAGCCCTTTAAAGCACAGCTCTCCAATATGAGTGCCGTCTTTAAGCTCAATTTGCCACATGGCATACCAATTCCATTGGCTCGGGTTTTGCAAGCCTTTTTCAAGCATCTCCATATAGGCTTTTTTTAATTCTGAGTCCGTCACTGCCAAAATGAAAGCTTCCATTTGTTTTTGTGTTGCAGGGTATATCTTCAAATGTTCCGTCGTAATCATTAAAATATCTCCTTTTTTTAGAAAATGTTTTTTCCCTTTATCAAAAGCAAATCATCATTTTAGAATAAGATCATTCTATGGCATTTATTCACAAAGAAAAATCCATTCCAGACAAGATGCATGATTTGAGCAATAAAATGCATAAAAAAAAAACTCAGAATATTTTAGAATCTTTCTTGACTCTCCCCTTAGGGGATAACTTAGACTTCATATCAGAAAGGAGGTGTGATAAAAATTACTTCCATGTAATTTTTATCACGGCAGTTTCGCCTTTGGCAAAACTGCGATGCCGTGCCTCCTGCAAGACCGCTAACGCGGAATTTATAAGGAGATGCAACAAAAATGCTGAAAATCGGTGAGTTTTCAAAGCTGTGTCAGATGACTGTAAAGGCACTCAGATTCTATGAAAAGGAAGGCCTTCTGATTCCTGCTTCCGTTGACGAATGGACGGGATACCGCTTTTACACGACAGACCAGCTGAGGCAGGCGGCAAAAATCAAATCTTACCGCCAGCTTGACTTGTCGATTGAAGAAATCAAGGCAATTTTTAAAGGAAATAATGCGCGCAAAATCCTTGAAGAAAAAGTCCTGCAACTTCAGATTCAGCAGAAAGAAATCGACATCCGACTTTCAATCATCAATCATATTTTGGAGAAAGACACTATGAAGTATCAGGTTACAGTAAAAAATATTCCGGAGCAGATTGTCTACGTTGTAGAAAAGAGGCTCGCAAAATATTCAGATATGATGCATGTAATTCCTGCAATTGGCGAAGAATTCAAAAAGCTCAATCCAAAACTTAAATGTGCGGAACCGCCTTACGAATTCTGTGAATACCCGGATGGCGAATATCGGGAAAACAACGTTCTTATCCGCCATGTGGAAGCCGTTACCGACTTTGGACAGGAGAGCGAGAATATCAAGTTCAAAAAGCTTGCCGCTGCAAAAGTCTTAAGCATTTTTCACAAAGGTGCTTACGACCAGATTGGCGAGGCTTACGCTTTCATTATGAAATATGCCGAAGAAAACGGTTATAAAATCGCAGGTTTCAGCCGTGAATGTTACATCGACGGAATTTGGAACAAAGATTCTGTTGACGACTGGCTTACTGAGATTCAGCTTCCGATAGAGTAAGTGCTTGTATAAAATTTTGCATTTCTCTACAATCGGGTTGTAAAAACTATTAATGCATCTTTCGAGAGATTCTGATTGCCCTGTCAGAGCTGTCAGAATCTTACTTTCCGAATCGGAACATGGCCTGCACATAATTTCGGTTCACAATTTATTCTTTCCTCTCTTTTGCCAGCGTGCATTTGCGCGGAATGGCGTATGGAAGATGTATGAAAATCACAGAAGATAATTTTACGGTAACAACAATTTATTTTGACGGTCAGTTTTGGTGCGCCCTTATTGAACGGTGCGAAGACGGAAAAACTTACGCAGGGCGATATGTGTTTGGTTCAGAACCGAGCAATCCTGAAATCTTAAACTGGATGGTGCATAGCTTTGCAAATGTGCCGCTTTTACCAGTTGAAAGCAGAACAAAGATCAGATTAAAAAAAATTGCTAAGACTGAATCAAAAAATGGCGGCGGAGTTCCAAAATCATTAAAAGCGTTTTCTGAGGCTCAAAAGGAATACGCAAAAGAACGCAAAACTATGAACCGGAAGCAGAAAAAGCTTGAAGAAAAGGAAAAATATTTGTTGAAACAGAAAAAAAAGAAAGAAAAAAGATGAAACTGATTTCATGCATCCAAAGAAAAAGATTTAATTTCGAAAAAAAATGCTGCAAAACCTACTTGCGAAGCTTTTTTACACTTTGTAGGATAAGTCATATCGGGCGCCCGATGAAAAAGACAAAATGGAGGTTCAGAATATGAACGAAATGAAAATCTTTTCCATCGGAAAGATAGTAAACAAAAACGAAAAAGTATGTATTGAACTTGATTCAAAGTATGCAAAGGCTCTCAAAGGCTTGGACGGGTACAGCCACATTCAGGTTCTTTGGTGGGCAGACGGTTGTGACAACGAAAAAGACCGGAGCAGGATGATTGAAAAAAAGCCGTACAAAAATGGACCTGCTGAAATCGGCATGTTTGCAACCCATTCACCGAGACGACCAAATCCCGTTGCCGTGTCAAACGTTGATATTGCATATATCGATGCAGACAAAGGAATCTTAGGCTTATATTACATTGATGCTTTTGACGGCACTCCTGTAATTGACTTAAAGCCTTACATTCCAAGCCTTGACAGAATTGAAAATCCGAAGGTTCCTGACTGGTGCGCTCACTGGCCAAAATCCTACGAAGAAAGTGCCAGTTTCGACTGGGAAGCTGAATTCAATTTTTAACGAATTGGCTTAAAAGTCTGTTTCCGCAGTGCAAGTTTTTGAACTAGTTTCACAAAATTTGCACTAAAAAAAAATCACAAAATTATATGAATTCTAAAATCTGTTGACAAGGGAAAAAATCTATGTTAAATAGTGTTTAGTAACTAAACTATATAGGAATTAAACGGGATTACTATGAAAGATCTTATCAGAGATTTTGGATGGCTCTGTGAACGCATAATTCATAAATACGCACAGATTGAAAAAATGCCTCAAAAATATTGTGGCGATCTGATGCTCAGCCAGTCAGAAATCCACATTATCGTAACCATCGGAGACCAGCCGGGAATAGGTATAACCCAGCTTGCAAAAATGCGGGGAATCACTAAAGGTGCAGTTTCTCAGATGGTTTACAAACTAGTAGCAAAAGGGCTTGTCATTAAAAAGATCTCCCCTGATTCCGATGCAGCAGTCAATCTTTTCCTTACCGAAAAAGGCGAACAGGCTCGAGAGGAACACCGAAAAATGCATGAATCTAAAAGCGAAATGTTCATGAAACTTATGAGTTCAATTTCAGAAGAAAGTCTGATTTCAATGACAACTTTTTTCAATGAATTTGAAAAAGAACTTGATAAAATGCTTGGACAAAAGTAATTAAGAAAAATGAAAATCCCTGAATTTCCATGTATAGGTGTATACCTACAATACAGTATAGCACTTAAACACACAAATAGAAAATTTTATTACCTGGAGGTATAAGATGAAAATCCTTTATTTCAGTTCAACAGGAAACTGCTTGCATATCGCAAAAGAACTCAGTGGAGAAAATTTTGCAATTCCGAAATTAATCTCAGAAAACAAATTTTCTTTCAAAGATGACGTCATAGGCATTGTCTTCCCTATTTACGGCCTTTGCATTCCGCCATATATCGAAGAATTCCTACAGAATATCGAAGTTAAATGTAATTATCTTTTTGCAATCGCTACCTACGGATTTTTTCCAGGTTCTGTCTGCACAGAATTGAGCAAAATGACTTTAAAAAACGGCCGTAAATTCGATTATATCAATAAACTCAAAATGGCGGAAAATTGTATCACATTTGCTGATATGAAAAATCAGAAAGGCGATAGTAAATCTCAGCAGAAGCAGATAAAAAAGATCATTAACGAAATAAAAAGCAGAATTCATTTTAAACAAAAAGATTCTTTATTTCATAAAATCATGACAGCACATCATAAAAAAAACTTTGAATATCCTACCGGTATCGGTATCTTGAACCAAATCTCAATAAACAGCAATTGTACTGGCTGCGGACTTTGTGCAAGGATCTGTCCTACAGGAAACATAACCATAACAAGCAGAAAACCGTCTTTCGCACAGAATTGCATAAGCTGCGGCGGCTGTATTCAAAACTGCCCAAACACTGCGATTCATCACCGAAAAGAAAAAAGTACTGCACGCTATAGAAATCCCTACATAAAAACTGAGGAACTAATTTTAAGAAATTAACTAACAAACCTTTTCTCGCAAATAAACAGCGGATACTACATATTCGCATGTAAAAAAATATAACTCTTGACAAATATAATGCTGAATGCTAATAAATATTAGCGTGGTTAGTATATGCTAACTAAAAGGAAAAATTATGAGTGTATTAAAAATCAATGAAGTTTTTAAGAAATTGGGACAAGCCCAGATAAAATACAGATGGGTCTTGCTTTTAATCATGCTTTTTTTCACAGTATTCGGACTGAGCGGGCTTCACAAACTTGTTATCGAAGACCAGCAGGAAAATTGGTTCAGCGACAGGGATAATCTTAAAATTGCCACAGACCGTTACAAAGAAATTTTTGGCAACGAAGACGTAATTACAGTTCTTGTTCAGTCGAAAAATGTGTTTGACCCAGAAGTTCTTCACATGATTGAAGACTTAGGCAATGCAATGATGGAAAACATTCCATTCGCAAAAGACGTTATGTCTCTAACCGAAGTCTCGGTCTGCAAAGGTACAGAAGACGGAATGGAAGTCGTAAAGCCTTTTGAAAACGGAATTCCCGATACCAGCACAGATCAAGGCAAAAAAGAAATGCAGGAAATCAGAGATTTTCTTCTCTCGCGCAAGGCTCTTAAAAACAAACTTGTAAGCGAAGACTGCACCGAAACCTGGGTAATTCTAAGCCTTTACGAATATGGCGAAGAAGACGACAAGGGCCGGACAGGAATGTACAGAGCTGGCCGCGCAGCACATAAACTTTTGGATGAAAAACGCTGGCAAAACGATAAATGGACGCTTTTAAGAGCTGGTATTCCTGTCACAGAATGCGAAGAACAAGACGTTATGAAACAGGAGATGGCAAAATGCCTGCTCCTCGGCTTTTTAGCAATGATAATCTGTCTGATTGTTTTTGTCCGCTCACTCCGAGGACTTATTGTTCCGCTTTTTTCTACGGTCGGCGGAATCGCGCTCGTTTTCGGCTTTATGGCATGGCTCGGGATCACCGGAGACCAGAACATGATGACCATTCCGATTCTCCTAGGAATGGCACTTTCTGTAGGTTATTCAATTCATTACATCAATTCATTTAAAATGCACTTCCGCCTCACCGGAAAGCGTAAGGAATCTGTCATAAAATCCGTTGAAGAAACCGGATGGCCACTTCTTTTTACGGCAATCACAACTATTGCATCCATGCTTTCATTCGCTTTAATTGACATCGGTCCTTTGAAGTGGCTCGGACTTACAGCATCTTCAACAGTTTTCGTCGTTTTCCTTTACGTAATCGTCTTAATTCCAATTTTACTTTCATTCGGAAAAGACAAAACCCCTGAACAGCTTACAAAAGATGTTAAAGTCTTAAAATCAGACCTTAGATTTGAAAGCTTTGGAAAACTCGTCCTCGCAAACAGCAAAAAGATAATGATAATCTGTATTGCCGTACTTGCAGTCTTTATTCCTGGAATTCCAAAAATGTATATCACTTTGGACTACATTCAGATGATGGGACTTAAGATTCCATATATTCAGAGAATCGACAAATTACAGAAAAGCCAGCTCGGAAGCGTCTATTCCTATAAACTCCTTATCGAATACCCTGAAACCGATGAGTTTAAAAAACCGGAAAGAATGTTCGCATTGGAACAACTGGAAAAAAAGCTCTCAGAACTGAGTCTTACACGCCAGTGCAACGGAGCTGCCAAAGTTAAGTCTGTCCTTGACATCGTAAAAGAAACTCATCAGATGCTTAACGGCGACAAAAGCGAATTCTATGTTATTCCAAAAAATCAAGAAGAACTCACAGAAGAGCTTTTCCTTTATGAAATCACTGGAGGCGAACGGCTCTATGACTATCTGAATGAAGACTACAATGCTGTTCATGTTGACATTGATCTTGCCTATTACGATGGAACTCAAATTGCCGAAAACGTAAACACAGCTGAGCAGGCCGCAAAAGAATTGTTCCCAGGTGCACAGGTAAGTGCAATAGGAGCAGTCGCAGAATTTGCAGAAATGAACGGAAAAATCGTAAATGGAGAATTAAAATCATTCATTGGATCATTCATTATGATTGCTCTCCTTCTGATAATGGCATTCGCAAGCATTAGCACAGGCTTAATCGGAATGATTCCTAACATATCACCGGTAATTGTCCTTGCAGGCATTATGGGTTATTTTGGCTTCCAGCTTGACATGATGACAATGACAATTATTCCTATGATTCTTGGAATTGCCGTTGATGACACAGTTCATTTTACAAACCATGTAAAATACTTCTTTGAAGTCACCGGAAATTATTATACGGCAATCATCAGAACATTCAAAGAAATCGGAAAATCAATGTGTATGACCACGATAATAATCTGCGCAATGTTCGTTGTTTATGCTACAAGCATTATGAACACAATGCACCGCACAGGTCTTCTTTCAATAATCGGCCTGTCCACAGCATTATTGGCAGATTACCTTCTTACACCGGCTCTGATTTATTTGACAAAACCATTCGGGAAAGAAAAACAGAAAAAATGAACAAACCCGATGCAGACCGTACGGGGTAGTACATACCCCGTACGAATAAATCCCGCACATTCTGTGCGTCCGCTAACGCAAATTATTATTAGGAGAAAAAAATGAAAAAGAATTTCAGCAGATTATTAATATTGGCAGTTTTTGCCTGTGCATCATATGGATTTTCTCAGAACGCTTACGAAATAATGAAGAAAAACCAGGACCTTTATAAGGGTGACACAGCAATTTATCAGATGAAAATGACTTTGGCATCAAAAAATGGCAAACCCCGAATCCGCGAAATCGCATATTATTTTAAGGATTACGGCAGCACTGATAAGACAGTAATGGTTTTTCTTACGCCAAAAGACATTGAAGGTGTCGGATATCTTATGTGGGGTTATGACGAAGAAGGTAAAGACGATGATACATGGCTCTATATGCCTTCATCAGGAAAAGAACGCCGTATATCAGGCTCAGACAAAGATAACTACTTTATGGGAACAGATTTTACCTACGATGACATCGGCGACAGAGAACTTACAAAAGATGATTTTAATCTTCTCGGAGAAGAAGAAATTGATGGATTTACTTGTTGGAAAATTGAATGTATTCCACATGACAAAAGCGAACGTTCAAGCCGCAGAATCTATTGGATAAGAAAAGACAGCTATGTGTGCCAAAAAGGCGAATTATACAACCGTCAGAACAAATTGGAACGTGTTCTTACCATGAGCGACATTGAACAGATTGAGGGAATCTGGACAGTAAAAAAAATGTATATGGAAAATCTTGCTTCAGGACATTCAACTTTGCTTGAAACAAAAAACATAACCTATAATCAGCCCTTAAGCGATTCAATGTTTACTGTCGCAGAATTAAAAAAAGGCCGTATCGGAAGATAACATAAAAAGGCAGACTGGAAATGAAAAATCAAATTATTTTCAGCCTGCTGTGCATAATTTTTTTTACACAGCGGGCTTTTTCCCAAGAAATAAGATTTGGAGGCTTTGCAGATACCTTTCATTCAGCACAAATCTTCAGACCAGAATTTGATTCCGATGGAAACGACGGAACCGATTCAGACAGAAAATTTCTAGATTCACGTACAAGAGCACAATTTGACCTGCATGCATACAATGAAAATGTTAGCCTGCTCTGCTCCGTTGGTGCAAGTTACGACTTTGCCTGCAAAAGTCGGTCGGAATTCTTCATAAAAGAAGCATACATTGATTTCGGTAACGATTGGGCAAGCCTGCGAATTGGTAAGCAGATAATAATTTGGGGAAAAGCAGACGGAGTTCAAATTGTAGACATAATATGTCCTCAGGACAACAGAACCCTTGCAGGCTCTACCATAAAAGACAAAAGGATCGCAGTTGATGCAGCCTTGTTTAACATTCACTCCGAAATGTTTTCCCTCGATCTGCTTGCAGTCCCTGTATTTACGCCCGCAAAAATGCCTGTAGAATCCGATAATCCGCTCAATCCAATAATGTTTCCGTCAAAATCAGGCGACAAGTTTATGTTATGGAGTGAGGAAGACATAGATTTCTCTTTTAAGAACATGCAGGGCGGAGCAAGACTTTCAGCATGGCTTCCATTTGCTGATTTCGCTGCAAGCTTTTATACAGGACTTGATCACAATGCCTGTTATACTGCAAGAATCTACGATTCAATAATCCAGATGAACGGCGAATACAAACGCCTATGGATGGCAGGCTTTGAAACAGCAATTCCAGCCGGCAGCTTCGTTTTACGTGCAGAATCAGCGTTTATTTCGGGCAGAAATTTTTCAGGTAAAGAATGGAAAAACAATATCTGTGAACCTGTAGAAGCAAATCAGCTTTGTGCCCTTGCCGGTCTTGATTGGAATGGCGGAGGATTCACTGTCACGGCGCAATACATCGAAGACATTATCCTTAATTATGATGATGAAGAAATAGCAAGAAAACAAAGACTGCCAAAAGCAACTCTCAGTATTGAAAAATCTTTCCTGCACGATCTTCTGAGCATTAATTTTTCAGGAGCAATAAACCTCAATGATCTGGACTGTGCACTATGCCCTTCTATCGAATACGCATTTAGTGATTCCCTTAAAATAAAAGGCGGTGCAGACATCTACACAAAAGGTACGGATTCCGAAAGCACATATGGAAAACTTAAAGATGCCAGCTGCGCATACATCCGCCTTACATACAGCTTTTAGTCCGATAAAAACACATTTATTAATATTTCTCTTGACAAAGTGAACGTTCGTTTACTAGAATATATACAGTAAACGAACGTTCACTGTATATAGGAACAGGACAAAGGTATATGACTGACACAAAAGAAAAAATTCTGGAAACTGCCCTAAAACTGTTTGCCAAAGACGGTTATGAAGCTGTCTCTGTAAGCGACATTGCAGACGAGCTTGGCATAACAAAAGGGGCATTATATAAGCATTATAGGAACAAACGGGATATTTTTGACAGCATCCTTGCCCGCATGGAACAAAATGATGCCGAAAAAGCAAATGAACACGATCTCCCAGAAGAAACCATATCAGAATCAGAGGATAAATACAAAACGGCCTCATTAAATGACATGGTGGAATTTGCAAAATCAATGTTCCGCTACTGGACGCAGAATAATTTTGCCTCCCAATTCCGTAAAATGCTCACTTTGGAACAATTCCGCAGTGAAGAAATGAAAAATCTTTATCAGCAATACCTTGGATCCGGCCCTCTTGATTACATGACAGATTTGTTCAACAGTGCAGGTCTTTCTCATCCGCGGGAGAAAGCCACAGAATTTTATTCACCTATGTTCCTGCTGTATAGTATCTACGATGGAGCACAGGATAAAAATTCCGTACTTGAACTTCTGGATTCATGCCTTGAACGGTCTAAACAAAATCTGAATAAGGAGAAAAACATGGAAAACAACATTTCATTCCGTAATGAAACACAAAACGACTATAGTGCAGTTGAAAATCTTGTAAGAGAATCATTCTGGAACGTATATCGACCAGGTTGCACGGAGCACTATGTTCTGCATAAGTTAAGAAGCGATCCTGCCTTTGTAAAGGAACTTGATTTTGTAATGGAAAAAGACGGAAAACTTATTGGGCAGAACATCTTTATGCGTGCACACATAAAATCTGATGATGGCAAAGAAATTCCAATTCTTGCAATGGGACCAATATGTATCACTCCAGAATTAAAACGCAAAGGTTATGGCAAAAGACTTTTAGACTGGTCGCTGGATCAGGCAAAAGCCTTGGGATACGGTGCATTGTGCTTTGAAGGAAACATAGACTTCTATGGAAAAAGCGGTTTCTCTTATGCAAGCAGCTTTAAAATCCGCTATCACGGTCTACCAGAAGATGCAGATTCATCGTTCTTCCTCTGCAAGGAACTTATTCCGGGCTACCTGAACGGAATAACAGGTGAATATGCACCTCCGGAAGGTTATTATGCTGCAGAACAGAATCCTGAAGAATTTGAAGCATTCGACTCCAAGTTTCCGCCAAAAGAAAAACAAAAACTGCCAGGTCAACTGTTCTGAACAGTCTTAAAACGGCTGTTCTAGAAGAAACATCAAAATGCAGTCGCATAAAAACATGAAAATGGACGAACCTCGCTATTACGGCGAAGTTCGTCCTTTTTTTATGACTAAAAATTAGACCTTAAACTGATCAACCTGCTTTCCAATTTCGCCGATTGATCTTTCCATAAGCGCAGAAATTTCTGAAAGTTCTTCCCCTGTCATGTTGATTTTCTTAGCACTTGTACCCATTTCGCTCATTCCAACACGCATTGTTTCTGTTTCTTCCTGTAAAGTACCGGCAGCTTCCATAATGTGCCGGCTGTTTGCATTCATCTCTTGAGATGCTTTCTGAACCTGCAACGTACTGTCATTCATTCCATGCAAAGCTTCAGTAATCTGAGAAGAACCTTCCTGCTGCTCAGTCATTGCAGCTTTTATCTGCCTAACAAGAGAATCTGTCTCATGTATTTCATCCGCAAGATGAGAATACCCTTTTACACCACGCTGTGTAGCCTGTACGACAGTTGCAATTGTAGCTTGAATACGATTAAGCTGCTCTCCAATCGTTTTTGACTGAGTGGAAGAAGTCTCGCTGAGTTTTCTGATCTCATCGGCAACAACGGCGAATCCTTTTCCTGCCTCACCTGCATGGGCGGCTTCAATTGCTGCATTCATAGCAAGTAAATTTGTCTGGCTTGCAATATTTGCAATCACAGTATTTGCTTCGCTTAAAAGCTTAGACTGATTATCAATTTCAGTAATCTGCTCCTGAAGTTCAGATTGAGTCTTTGCACCGCTTGTAGCATCAGCCTCTAGAGTACCGAACGATGAAGCCATCTTGTCTACAGAACGGTTTACCTCCCCAATGTTTCCGATCATCTGCTCAACAGCACTCGAGGCACCTTCAACAGACCTTGCCTGTGCTTCAACAAGCTCTTCCAAAGAATGAATCCCGGCAAGAATATTTTTCACGCTGTCTAAAGTTTTATCAACACTGGAATTCTGAGTCCTTAAATTTTCACCCAAATTTTTAATGCAAGATGTAATCTGAGAAATTGCAGCCATAGCATTATTTGTAGTGTTCCCAAGCCTTTCACCTGCATCATTAAGTGAAACCTTAGACAACTTCATGCTCTTAATAATTTCCTGTAATTTTTCAGAAAAGATATTAAAACTAGACGCTACATCTCCAATTTCATTTTTAGAATCAATAATTATTCTATTCGTCAGATCAGCGTTACCTTGAGCAATCTGCTCGGAAGTATCTGAAATTCCGTCGCAAATAACCTTAAGAGGATGCAGAACCCTTCTTGTAGTAAATGCAGTAACAAAGGCGAGCAGTATTCCAATAATTGCACAAAGCATAATTGTAGTTGACAAGGTCTTATAAAAGGCTTCAAATACAACATCCTTTGGACTAAACGCTATAATCTGATATCCAGTCGTATTGTTCGTAACATATTCTGTAAGATAAGTTCGCGTTCCAATTTTAAGACTGCCAGTCTTTTCAACAGAGGAAAGAAAATTGCGCAAATTCGGGATACCTATTTCATCAATATTCTTAAAATTGTTCTTGTTATCACTTGTATCCGCAAGAATGATTCCGTCTTTTTGAACCATTATAACAAAACTGCCCTTACCAAAATCCATGCTCCTAAGTATTTTGGTAAGAGTATCGAGAGACACCTCAATTGAAGCGTTACCTATAAATGTTCCGTTTCTGTCATAAACACTGCGCGTAATTCCCACAACGGTATCACCAACAGTAGACGCAAATGCATCTGTGATCATGGTTTTTCCGTTACCACTCGTTGCAACAGCATACCAGCCACGCTTTCTAGGATCATATCCACCATTCATCGAGCTGTCAAAATTAGTGGCATAACCGCCCCATTTAGTTCCAATATAGATTTCTGCAATATCAGAATCGCTTTTTGCAAAAATTTTACATAACTGCCGAATATTTTCTTCAACAGGACTCTTTGCATATTCCAGAATCTGAATTTTCCCAACTTCATTTACAAAAGAATGAATAGTGTCATCCGCAGCCTTTACAACCTTCGATTCAGAAAAAACATTAAGCTCTGCCTCTTTTGAATTGAAAAACATCGAAATAGAATCAGAAAATTCAGAAAGCCCGATAGAAGCACTACCATAAAAATTCTCAAGACAATTTCGGGAAAAGAAAAAAACCGTCGTTACCACAGAAATTGCAAGTACAACAATAACAATAAAAAAAGATCCAAGAGAAAACTTTGCAGAAATCGAAAACTTTCTACTTTTTGAATCTGTAATTTCATCAGCCATGATGCATCTCCTAAAAAAAGAACGATTTTCAGGTTATACATACGATCAATGCGTCACAACAAGCAATTATGATACTACATCGACCTTATATAAACCCAATAATTACATTCCCTTACGTATAAAAATTTTACAGTTTAACACAATTTTATATTTCTGTAAATAGAAACGTCAAAAATAAAAAAAGGTTACATTTATTTAACAATAATTTTCCGGTAGTTAAACTTTTTAAAAAATAGTTATTCCTTTAAACGGCAGGCCCCTATTAATCAGTGATTAACCCTGTAAAACGGTGGTTGAGCCTGCGCTCCCTGAACTCAGTCGAAGGGTCGAAACCACAAGCCAAACTCAATGACCGGCATGAATCAAACTCATTAGACATCCCCCTCTCCAGGATCCGCCGCGAAATTATTTCTGCAAAAAACTCTGAACAAGACATTTATAAATTTCCGTGTTATAATTGCATAAGGAGCCGTATATGTCCCAATCTCGCGAATCATTACACGAAACGACATTGCATGGAAAAAAAACATTTCCTTTTGCGTTATATCATGCAAGAATTCCTGAATGGCTCAAAGGTTTTCCGCCGCATTGGCACGATGAATTTGAAATAATAATAGTGACTTACGGAAGCGGAATTTTTACTGTAAGCGGCCGGCAATATCTCTGCAAAAAAGATGATTTGATTCTTATTCCAGGTGGACATATTCACGGAATCGCACAAAACGGCAATGAAAACTGCGAGTATTACAATATCCTCTTTTCTTTTTCGTTGCTGGAAGAAAATCCGGAATCCCATTGTACCCGCCAATTTTTTTCAAACCTCATGAACAACGCCCTTCTTAACGCCTATTATCTGCCGCAGGGAAACACATTGAACAGCGAACTTCTTCCGCTTGCAAAAGATCTGGTTGAACACCGCAAAGAAAAATATTCAGGCTATGAACTGATGATAAAAGCGCGGCTCTTCAATATGCTTCACCTGATCATAAAAGAAGATTTAAGAGAAAACAACGGAAAAAAAAGTTCAGAAAACAACAGGACAAATACCGAAAGAATAAAAAAAATACTTTCCTACACAGCAGAACATTTTTCAGAACGAATTTCAATTCAGCAGGCAGCAGAGATCTGCGCAATATCACAAAGCCGCTTTATGAACGTTTTCCGTGATCAGACCGGGATGAGCTTTATTCAATATCTTAACGACTACCGGCTTGAAGTTGCAGCGGAACAGCTCTCAAATGGAAATGAATCCGTGACAGAAATCGCTGTCAAAAACGGATTCGACAATATTTCATATTTCATACGCGCATTCAAAGCAAAATTCGGCTGTACGCCGCTTGAATATAAAAAACGCTGAATGAACAATTCTCTCCGGTCATCAACTTGGATTTCAAACAAGCAAAAAAATCATGCTTACCGCCAGCATAAATATCTGCACTCAGCATGATTTTTCTATCCTCTTTTAATTATTTTGCACTTTCGCTCAATGCCTGATGCTTCTGCAACAGTTCTGTAGTAAGCGGTTCTCCATATACCTTGGCATTTGTTGCGTTATTGTCAGCATCAACTGATTCGCCCTTGTAAAGTACAACAGGATAATCTGCAATAATATAAGCACGTCCCTTTTCAATAATGCACTGCGCCATTTCCTTTGCAAGAGGATTTGTTTTATTTCCTTTGTTAATTACAGCCACAGATTCCGTAAGAGTATAGTTACCTTCCTCAGGATCAACAAAATCAACAGGAAGTCCTGCTTTTCTGTCACGGACAGCCTGGTGACGCAAACCAAAACCTACAGCAACTTCACCGGCACGGATCTTTTTGATTGGACCAGAACCACTGAGCTCAAGATGAGGACCAGCATTCTTATAAATTGAAGCAAGCACCCCCTTTGCTCCGTCATAGCCATAAGATTCAATCAACGCCTGAACCATAAGCCATGCAGTAGTACTTCCAAGCGGATCAACAACACTAACCCAGTCCTTATAGATTGGATTTCCAATATCCTTGATACTCTTAGGAAGAGGAAGATTTTTATCTGCCATTACCATAGAATTGTAGATTACGGCTCCCTGCAAAGCAAGCATAGGTTTATAAAAAGCCGGTGTTTCAATAACCTGTTCATCTGCAAAATCAAGGTCAATGAACATATTGTTTATTTTCTGCGCACTTTCAATATAAAAAGAACTCATAGTAATAAGATCAGCTTCAATTGAAGAACCTTCTGCAAGAATTTTTCCGCCAAGTTCACTTGTACCAAAAGACTGGAAAATATATTTTCCGGCAAAACCGTTTTCATCCAGAGCTTTTTTGGCACTTACAGCAGCTTCGTCATCCGCATTCGAATAGATAATAACCTGTTTTCCCGCTTTCTCTTTAGAACAGCCAGAAAAAATCACAGCAAGAGCTGCAAACATTACAAAAGCTAAACGTTTCATTTTTCCTCCCAAAACACTTAAGCCTATCATATAATTATTTACGTTTATTTAGAATCCCCTTCACAGTCTTTATCAAAAGATTTGTTAAAAGAATCAACAATGACAAAATAAAAATTTCATTGAATCTGGCAAAATGCTGCAGTTCCTGAATTTTTGTGGTTATTACCATTGTCCGTGCACCTGCAATAAAAACAACAGCACTTACAGTTACCATTCCATTTATAAAAAGATAACAAAAAACCTCGAGCAATGTAGAAACTGCATTCGGTGTAATAATCCGCACAACAGTCTTTATCCAATTATCACCCAAAATAGTTGCAGTAGTTTCCCAACTGGAATTCATCTTATCAAGCGTAGACTTCATCATAAGGTACGGCGTTGCAAAAAAGTGAATCATATTACAAAAGATTATGATCCAAATTGTATTGTGCAGAATGGTTCCCCTGAAACATAAAAGAAACGCAATACCTAGGACCATTCCCGGAATAGTATTAGTAATCTGA
Organism: Treponema sp.; assembly: GCA_017392945.1. Taxonomy (GTDB): domain Bacteria; phylum Spirochaetota; class Spirochaetia; order Treponematales; family Treponemataceae; genus Treponema_D. The sequence continues at coordinate 3,729 of JAFOSK010000117.1, read as the reverse complement.
GCCGCAGATTCGATCATCATATTTCCATGAGGATGAATTCTGCTTCTTGCCGTAACAAGTGCAGCCGCATAGACAAATGCAGTCCCCAAAACAGCCGTCAAAAGACTTATCCAAAGTGAATTAGTAAATACTCTTACCAAGGCTTTGTCCGCAAAAACAGAACCAAGGTGACGTAATGTAAACGCTTTATTGTAAGGCCATTCCGCTACAAAAGGAGCCACAAATACAACAAGAAAAATAGAAAGCACAAACAAAAGGATTATCCACGAAAGCGCGCAAAAAACAACGTCACGCAAAACATTAACTTCAAGATCAATCCTTGAAATTTTATTGTAACGAACGTTAAATCGCTTAAGATAATTCAGCAGAAGAATGGAAAGAACAGAAGGCAAGAGCATCATTATTGCAATCACCGCCCCCTGATGAAAATTAGGAATCGCACCAAGCATAGTGTTGTAAAGAAGCTCCGCAACAACAACGTAACGTCCGCCAATAGAGCTCGGAATACCAAAATCGGTAAAACTCAGAAAGAATGCCTGTACAATGGAAACAGCAACCGTTCCCCAAAGCGGCTGGAGAACCGCCGTATAAAACGATTTTAATCTGTTGTCTCCCATTACGCGCGTTACAACAAGATACCGCTTGTCTATATAGCTCATGGTATTTTTTATGAGCGTAAACGAAATAGGCAGCGTATAAATAACATACCCGAAAATAAGCCCACGGAATCCGTAAAAATCAAAGATCTGCCTTCCGATCAGCTTTGTAATAAGACCGTTGCGCCCAAAAGAATAAATGATTGCAAATCCATACGTAATAGTAGGAAGCAACATCGGAAAAACCGCAAGCGTACGGATCATCTTTTTTACAGCTTCCGGTATATTCGTAAATTCTTCAGTATATGCAAGAATAAAAGCAAGCAAAGTAGTTATAAGCGCACTTATAATACTTACCGTAACGCTGTTCGCAAAAGCCTTTGCAAGCTGACCACGTTCAAAAACCATGCGGAAGTTTTCAAGAGAAATCCCAGATCCAACAGTAAATGCATTTTTAAAAAGCAGAAAAGCAGGAATCACAATAAAAAGCGCAAAGAAAACTAGGATTGCGGCAAAAATAGTATTAATCTGCTTGTTTCTTACGTTTGCTATCATCCGTCATTTCTCCGAAAAGAGCTTAAAAATGTTTTCCCTCTTAATAGAAAGCTGCCTTATTATAAAATCATTCACAAAACTGCTTGCAGGTCGTTCAATAATATCAGCCGGAGTTCCAAACTGCTCGATTTTTCCCTTATTGATAATAAGAACCTTGTCGCTTATCGTAAGCGCTTCCTCAGGATCATGAGTTACAATAATAGTAGTGAGATTGAAATCTTTTGCAATGCGGACAATTTTTTCCTTTATGGACTCTTTGATAACGCCGTCAAGTGCAGAAAGCGGTTCATCCAAAAGAAGAATTTTCGGCTTCATCACCATTGTTCTGGCAAGAGCCACACGCTGCTTCTGACCGCCCGAAAGTTTGTCAATTTTTTTGTTAAGCTGTTCCCTTAGATCCAGCAGATCAATAAGAGAATCTACTTCTTCGGGAGTCGATCGTCCAGGAAAATTCCTTAGACCATAAGTAATATTTTTATACGCATTCAGATTCGGAAACAGCGCATAATCCTGAAAAACAATGTTAAATCCTCGCCTTTCCATTGGAACAGCGGTTATTTCCTTTCCATCAAATATTATTTTTCCTGAATCGGGTTTTATAATCCCCAAAATAAGATTCAGCAACGTAGTCTTTCCGCTACCGGAAGAACCAAGAATAGAAACAATTTCTGAATTTTCAATTGCAACAGAAATATCCTTAAGAATCGTCACACCGTCAAAGGATTTTTTCAAGTTCTGAAGTTCAAGCAAAATAAGCCCCAGGATAATTTGAATTTCTCTAATCTTAATTTATGAACAAAGAATAGTAAAGATCAGACATATATTTCCGGGCCATTTTTGACTGCGTCAAAAACCGCGCTATCCGTACTTCGCCGCCCCATCCGGCGTTCTGCCTGCGTCAAAACGCCGGCGGCTCATCCGCTCGCTTCGCTCGGGACTGCCTGCGGCAGGTACTACTATCGCTTGTCCGTCCGCTAAAAGAACGGCCACATCTGCAAAAAGAACATGTCAAGCATGAATCTCGATTTTAGACTTTTTATTAATTCTCTAAAATTCGGAATTCCTGCACCCTACTCTATTCTGGACTTGTCAAAAAGCGGAGACTCAAGGAAAACCCCAAGGCTAACCTTCCAATCAGGAAGACTAATTCCAAGAGCCTTCTGAATCTTATCCTTGCAAAGAACCGAATATGCAGGACGCTTTGCCGGTGTAGGATATTCATCCGTAGAACAAGGATTTACTGCACAATCCTTGTTTTTAACCCAGCCCTTTTCTACTCCCTGACGCTTTATCTCGTTAGTAAAATCCCACCAAGTAATTTCACCAAGATCAGTACAATGGTAAATTCCATACGGAACATTGTTTTTACCGATAATCTTTATAATCACAGAAGCAAGGTCTCCAGCAAAAGTCGGAGTTCCCTTCTGGTCGTTTACAACTTTTACGGAATCATGAGTATTCATTGCGCGGATCATAGTATAAACAAAATTCTTCCCGGCCCAGCCATAAAGCCATGCAGTCCTTAGAATGTAATATTCATCCGTAGTTGCGGCAACAGCCTTTTCACCGTCCGCCTTTGTAACTCCGTAAACCCCGATAGGAGCTACCGGCATGTCTTCAGTACGCGGAGTGTTTCCTGTACCGTCAAAAACATAATCCGTAGAAATATGAATCATTTTTGCACCGTATTTTTTTGCAACGGCCGCAATATTACGAGGACCCTCTTCATTAAGCCTTCGTGCAAAATCTGCATCGCTTTCCGCCTTGTCAACGGCTGTGTATGCAGAACAATTTATGATATACCGTAAGTTTTTCAAAGATGCAGCAAATTTATCCAAAGCATCCGGCGACGTAATATCAACATCAATGTCTGTTCCGGCAAAATCAATATTATTTTCTTTAAGCTGGCGCGCAATTTCTGTTCCAAGCATTCCCTTGCATCCGATCAACCAAATCATATCTAACCCCGTTTTCTAAAATCGTTATCTTTCTATTGTACATATTGAAAAACTTTTAAAGTTTTTTTTCAAGTTGTTTCCAGCATTATATAAAAAAATCAATTTTGAGATTCAAATAAAAAAAACGGCAAGAAAAAAAGGATTTTAAAACTCATTTCTAAAAATAGATTTTATCAGATGTTATAAGGACAGATTGTCACATTTTGGGCGACGGAATTCATTTATGTGACAATCTGTCCTTATTAAGAAATTCTGTCCACCATATTTTGTGACAATCCGTCCTTATATCTGTGACAATCAGTCAATATATTGTGATTTTTTGTCCATATATCAACAAATTCTGTCTACTTGTAAAAAAACACCTAGAAAATTTCTACGGAATTCAAATGTGAACCAGGACAGATTGTCACAAATTCCCCGTGATTTTCCGTCCACATAACTATGACAATCTGTCCGTATATAAACGACATATATGGACAAAAAATCACAGAAAAACGGACAAATCGTCACAAATACAGGGACAAATTGTCATAAACTCCCCTCCCCTGCCGTTTTATGTGCCAAAGAGTCCTTATAAGGACAGAAAATCACATACCAAATAACACTATGTGACAATCTGT
>JAFOSK010000116.1 GCA_017392945.1 Treponema sp. | reverse complement strand
GAAATTATTGATCCATAATCAATCTTTGACGTTCAGGTTAAGCGTCTTCATGAATACAAACGTCAGTTGATGAACATTCTTCACATCATGTACGTTTATAACAAAATGCTTGAAGATCCAAGCTATAAACCAGCTAAAAAGACTTACATCTTCGGTGCTAAGTCTGCTTCTGGTTACCGCCGTGCAAAGGCTATCATTAAGCTTATCAACACTGTTGCAGAAAGAATCAACAATGACCGCCGTGTAAACGATCGTCTTCATGTTGTATTCGTAGAAAACTACCGCGTTTCTGTTGCAGAAAAGATTTTCCCTGCAGCTGATGTTTCTGAACAGATTTCTACAGCAGGTCTTGAAGCATCTGGTACTTCAAATATGAAGTTCATGTGTAACGGTGCTCTTACAATGGGTACTATGGACGGTGCTAACATTGAAATTGTTGAAGAAGCTGGAAAAGAAAATGCATTCATCTTCGGTCTTTTGACAGACGAAATCAAGAAGATTGAAGAAGAACACAGCTACAATCCACAGGATTACCTTGAAAGAAATCCGGGATTGGCAAAAGTTGTTGAACAGCTTATCGACGGTACATATGATCCAACTCATCAGTTGTTCCGCGAACTTCATGATTCTCTTGTATACGGAATCGAAGGTAACCGCGCAGACGTTTACTACGTACTTGCAGACTTTGATGACTACTGCCGCGCTCAGGATGAAGTTGAAAAACTTTATGCTGACAAGAAAGCATGGGCAAAAGCTTGTTTGAAGAATATTGCTAATGCTGGCAAGTTCTCTTCTGACCGAACAATTGAAGATTACGTTCGTGATATCTGGCACTTGAAAAAAGTTGCTCGTCCGGTAGAAGGATCTGCATTTGCTGCACCAAAAGCAAAGAAAACAACAAAGAAATAAGTTGTAGATTATAAAAAAAGCAAAAAAAGCGGTGATTGAAAAATCACCGCTTTTTTTTATGTAAGATGAATGCTTGAATTAAATATAAATAAGTTTGAGTTTTCTCATAAATTAAAAAAAATAGCGGGAGGGAGAGAAACGAATGTAAAAACATTCCGCGATGCTGCCGCGAGAGCGGCAAACTGTATAGTTCCAAGGCATCGCAGCATGTAGCCCGCTAGCGGGTGGTTTTGACAGCCGTTTATCTACTGGTAGCTGTTTTTTTAATTACAATAGTATTAAACTCGAAATTAATGTAATTTACGCGTTTTCAGATTCAAGTGTTGGGAATCTATTGAAGTAGTCGTTTGTAGTGCGCGCTGCAACGCCGCTTAAGAGAATAAGGGCAACGCAGTTTGGCCATGCCATAAGACCGTTTGTAATATCGGCAATTGTCCATACTTGGCTGATTGTCATGTAAGGTCCGATTGCAACTGCAATGATGTAAACAATGCGGTAAATCATTACAAGCTTCATTTTTCCGTTAGAAAGATATTCAAGACAGCGTTCTGAATAGTAGTCCCAGCCAAGAATTGTTGTAAATGCAAAGAATACAAGACAAATCATAAGAAGGAACTGAACTGAATGTCCGTCTCCGCCAAGTACGCTATTGAAAGCTGCAGATGTAAGGTCTACACCTTTTAAAGCTTCTCCGGCTGCGTTTACAGGAAGGGTAAATGTTCCGTTGCTTGCAAATGCGATTACAATAGAAAGTCCTGTCATTGTACATACTATTATTGTATCGATGAAAGTTCCTGTCATCGATACGAGTCCCTGTGCAACTGGTTCTTCTACTTTTGCAGAAGAAGCTGCGATTGCGGCAGAACCAAGTCCGGCTTCATTAGAGAAGATACCTCGTGCAACACCTTTCTGCATTGCAACGATTATAGAACCAACTACACCACCTGTTACAGCTTTTGGGTCAAATGCGGCATGTAAAATCAACTGGAATGCGGCTGGGATTTTTGTAGCATTCATGATAAGTACGCTTACTCCAAGGAAAACGTAGAGTATTGCCATGAATGGAACTATAACCTGTGCGACTTTTGAAATGCGCTGAAGTCCGCCGATGATTACAAGGGCTGCAAAAATTGTTACGAATGCACCTGCAATTACTGTTGCCCATGAATAGTCGTTTCCAAAAAGATTAAATGCAATGTGCGCATTTTCCGGGTCAAATGCATTTTTTACAGCAGATGCAATACCGTTAATCTGTGTGAATGTTCCGATACCAAAAAGTCCTACGCATACGCCGAATACAGCAAAAAGAACGGCAAGCCATTTCCATGAAAATCCGGTTCTTTCTTTAAGGCCTTTTTCGATTGTATAGAATGGTCCTCCAAGAACATGGCCATCAGCTTTGTGTTCGCGATATTTTACAGCAAGCATACATTCTGCATATTTTGTTGCAATACCGACAAGCGCTGCAATCCACATCCAGAAAAGGGCTCCAGGACCACCGGCAGCGATAGCTGTTGCAACACCAACGATGTTTCCTGTACCAATTGTTGCTGAAAGTGCCGTACAAAGAGCACCGAAGCTGGAAACTTCACCTTTTTCTCCGTCAGATTTACGGAAAATAGACTTTAATGCGCGTCCCAATTTGCGGAACTGCATTCCACGCAGGCGGACTGTAAGCAGCAGGCCTGTAACAAGGATAAGAATGATTGTTGGAAGACCCCATACGATATTGTCGATGGTGTCTAGAATAGCGTCAAAAGTGTTCATGACGTACTCCTGTTAAAAAAAATAAGAGCGATTCCAAAAAGAAGCATCTTTTAGGAATTGCTCTCTAAAGAGTTTGTAGAACATTTTTTTGTTTCTGTCCTTTTGCCTGAGATATCGGCTTTAATAGCCTTAACCCTTCGGCGTTTGCCACTGAGGGCAAAACTCTCCAGAGAATTATTGAAAGAAAATATCCGTCAATAACAGGGAAAGAATATCACTATTCATTTTTTCAATCAATTGAAAATGCCTATTATTTAACTATTTTTGTTTTTCCTACTTGATTAATGCGTCTGCTTTTAGTATAGTTCTACTCACTTGCTGCCTTAGCTCAGTTGGTAGAGCACGTGATTTGTAATCTCGGGGTCGAGGGTCCAAGTCCTTCAGGCAGCTTTAGGACTGTCCGATTTTCGGGCAGTTTTTTTTTGTCTTGATGATTTTTCATCTCTAAAAATAATGTTTTTATGTGGAATTTATTTTTGACTTACATTATACTGACAAAAATGGAAATTATGTCAATTTGACATTCTCGGAGACTTTTATGTATTCAACTGTTCCACAGATGCTTTTTGAAAAAGCAATGGACATTCCTACAACTCCAATTCAGTATTCAAAAGACAGTGTTGGAAAGTTTCAGCCTGTGAATTATATAGATTTTGCACAGCTTATGCTCTATTTTGGAGCGGGATTGCTTTCTATCGGGAATGAAAAAGGCGGCCACATTGGGCTTATAAGTGATAACAGAAAAGAATGGTTTGTCTGTTCCATGGGAATTATGGCGGTCGGTTGCTGTGATATTCCGCGTGGAAGCGAAGCGACTGTAAAAGACTTGTCCTATATTCTTAGTTTTGCAAAATGTCATACTGTTGTTGTAGAAAGTAATTACAGTTATAAAAAACTTGTTGAATGCCGTGCAGAACTCAGGGAACTTAATAATATTGTTGTAATTGATCCAAAAGATATAGATAAAACTCTTGTTGATGTACAGGTGTATTCTTATGATGAAATAATTGGGCTTGGAAAAAATTATCGTGCTGATTTTCCTGGAAAAGTTGAAGAGCTTATGGCTTCTGGAACAGAAGACGATACCGCTACAATTATTTTTACATCCGGAACAACGGGAGTTCCGAAAGGCGTTGAACTTACTCATAAAAATTTTTTAAGCCAGATAAAAGATATTGCTGCTGTTTTTCCTATGAGACATGGTGATAAATCTTTGGCGGTTCTACCTGTTTGGCATGTATACGAACGCCTTATGGAATATTATCTTGTTTCAATTGGAGTATCCATCTGTTATTCAAAGCCGGTTGTAAGCATGATTCTTAATGATATGCAGAAAATTCAGCCGCAGTTCTTGGCGTGTGTTCCTAGAATTTGGGATGGAATTTATTCAGTAATTGAAAAGAAGGCTGTAAATAAATCGAATGCAAGGAAGGCTCTCTTTAAAATATGTAAAAGTGCTACAACTGCAAAGCTCAGGCTTTATAATATAATCCGCCGAAGGAACCAGCAGTTTAAGCATAAGCCGGTTTTATTTAAGATTTTGGACAGGGTGCTTTATGTGCCGGTTTTCTTTCTTCTGCCGTTCAATCTTCTTGGGGAAATGCTTTTCTTTAAGAATGCACGTTCTGTGATGGGCGGCTCATTTAAAATCGGTATGAGCGGTGGTGGCGGAATTGCACCTAAACTTGACCGCTTTTACAATGCAATAGGAATCCGCCTTGTAGAAGGGTACGGACTTACGGAAACTGCGCCAATTTGTTCCATCCGAAATTACCGGAATAACGTAATCGGTACAATTGGTGCGGCAATGCCGTATATTGAAGCGAAGGTTGTTAACCGCTATGGGGTTGAATGCGGGCCAGGTCAGCTGGGGGTGCTTTATGTTCGTGGTCCGAACGTAATGAAGTGTTATTACAATCAACCGGAACTTACTTCAGAGGCAATTCAAGAAGGTTGGTTTAATACCGGTGATCTTGTTATGCGTACTGTTGGTGGTGAAATCATTGTAAAAGGTCGTGCAAAAGATACGATAGTGCTCCGCTCCGGAGAAAATGTTGAGCCTCTTCCTATAGAAAACAAACTTGTTGAATCACCTTATATTGCACAGGCGGTGGTTGTTGGACAGGATCAGAACTGTCTTGGTGCTCTTATAATTCCTAACAAGGAAGCAATAAAGAAATTTGCTAAGGAACAGGGACTTGATAGTGAAAATTTTACCGCTGTTCTTAGGAGCGATCAGGTTCATGATCTTATCTTCAGGGAATTGGAGCGTCTTATAACTCCTAAGACCGGATTTAAACCATTTGAAAAAGTAGGAAAATTTATCTTTCTTGACAAACAGTTTGAACCAGGCATAGAGCTTAGTGCAAAAGGAACTATTATCCGGTATAAGATAGAAGAACTTTATAAATGGCAGATTGCTTCCATGTTCAGCGAATCGGTACTGGCGCAGAGCTTGAGCAGTCTTACAGGCAACCTTAAGGATCTTAGTTCTAGGACTTCCGGTCTTTTGGATAAAATTAAAAAGTAGCGGAATGAATGACACAAATGCAGATATTTAGTAAAATCGTTTTATTGTGAAAAATCTTTTTGCGTTTGCAGCAGGTTTTTTCTTGTGCCTGCCGTTTTTTGCTCAGACGAAGTTAAATCTAAATGAAAATATCTCTTTTTGGAGCGATCTGCCGGATGAACAGCTTGCTGATAAAATTGTATCTGAAATGACTGATACAGAGCTTTTGAGTCAGATTCTTATGTTCGGATGGGCTGGTGCTGAGCCGGAAAAACTTTTGTTCGACTGGGTTGACCGCGGATTGGGAAGCGTAAAAGTTTTCGGATGGAATACCGACGATATAAATCTTGTTGCAAAATCGATTACACGTCTTCAGAAAAAATCTGCGGAAGGTCGCTTTAAGATTCCTCTTTTTGTTGCAACTGATCAGGAAGGCGGATGGATCCGGCACGTTAAGGGAGAAACTGCAATCACTCCAGGAAACATGGCAATTGGTTCTGGCGGTTATCCTGCCGATGCGTGGTATTCCGCTTTTTATATAAGCCGCGAAATCAAGGTTCTTGGAATTAACATGAACTTTGCGCCTACGGTGGATCTTTTTACAGATCATGATTCTACAATTATTGGAACTCGTTCTTTTGGTGATGATCCCGAAAAAACCGGAATCCTTGGAAGTGCATGGGCGAACGGAAGTATCGCGGCTGGTATTATTCCAACAGTAAAGCATTTTCCCGGACACGGCGATACAAGCTATGATTCTCACATTCATCTTCCCACAATCGATGTTGATTTTGATACTTTTACAAAGCGCGAACTTGTTCCGTTCATGTATCTTATAAGACAGAAAGTTCCGGCTGTTATGAGCGGTCATTTAAGTTTTCCGAAAATAGATCCTTCGGGAACACCAGCCAGTCTTTCAAAGTATTTTCTTACTGATTTGTTGCGCGGGCAGCTGGGGTATACGGGACTTATTATCACTGATGATATGACAATGAACGGAGCTACTACATTTGCTGGTTCGCTTTCTGCTGCATTCAGGATGGCTATAGAAGCTGGAAACGATATTATAATTTCTTCGACTACGGCAAAACTGGGAGAGGCTCTGTGGACAACAAATCTTTCTAAGATGTCTTATGATCAGAGTTTCAGACAGAGGGTTTCTGATTCTGCGAGAAGGGTTATATTGGCTAAGCTTAAGTACTTTAAGAGTGGAAATGCGGCTCCTCTTTATCCTGAAATTTCGCAGATTTCTAAACACATTCCTGATCGTGACGGGCAGAAATTCTTTCTTGAGCAGGCATGCCGTTCAATTGCTGTTGCCAAGAAAACTCTTGTTCCTCTAAATGAGGATAAAGCCGGTAAGGTTCTGCTTGTTGGTTCTCTGCCGTCATTTTTTGAAGAAGGAAAAAAGCGTTTTTCCGATACAGGGGATTTTAAATTTACCTATGAGATCGGACCTAACGAAACTCAATGGGTATGTGATAACATCGGAAAGATTGCGATTGCATATGATACGCTCATAGTTATGGTTTACAATGAGCGGACTGCTCGAATTGCAGAATGGCTTAGGCAGTATGGAAAAAAGACCGTTGTTTTTTCTATCATGACGCCTACAAATGCCCTGACTATGGATTGGGCGGATGACATTCTTGTAGGATACAGCTATTCTGATTACACTTTAAAGGCCATGTTTGGAGCCCTTGCAGGTGAATACAAGGCTGAGGGAGAACTCCCGTTTAAGGAATGACAGGGGCGGAAATGTACGATATTTCTTGGCTGAATGCAGCACATTATGAAAACGCAGCCTCACAAATTATTGGAGTTTAGCCCATTTTTTAGAAATTCGGAATTTCCTTAAGGGTGTTATATTTCCCATCCATGTGATGTATGTCCGGACGCAGACCCATTATGCGTTCATTTTCGGCACGAAGCTGGTTCTTGATCATTTCTTTAAAGACCGTCATAAGAGGTTCCGGATCTGCATTTTTATTTGCAAGTCCAGTAGGCTGGAGTTCTTTGATAAGATAATAGCATGTTTCTATAGTTGAAATATATTCCGGCCGCGGTTCGCGTTTAAACGTGAAAATTGAACGGTAACTGCCGTCAAAGGAGACTTTCGGCAGAGAAAGAAGCTGCGGATTGTGCTGAATTATCTTGCGGCTGCAAAACCATGTTGAATCAATTATCAAAGCAAGAATCGTGCGCCCGTTTACTTCCTGTGTAAAACCCGGTTTTGAAGCTGTCCATGAATCTTCTCCGGGATAAAGAAGAACCGGGTAATACTGTGGGTCATTTAAAAGACGGTTAAGTCGTATGTTTTCAGCAAAGTCGAGTCCTTCTATTATTTCGCAGTTTTTTAAAGAAAGACGTGTGATCCATCCGGTACCGGTTCTGTTCTTTTTTACCTCTTTCGGGTGCATGAGCAATACGAATTTAATTCCTGAATCAACTTCGGTGATATATTTGCAAAGGCAGAATTCGCCTTTCTTCTGGCATCTTGGACATCGTGTATTCATAGAAGAGGATTATAGCTTAAAGAGAAAAAAAAATCTTGACGGCTGTACTTTTAGACAGTTATTTTTTAATGGTTGGAAAAATTATTCAGAGTGAATGTCGGATTTCATAAATAATCTGGATAGAAATTTTTAAATTCAGGAGATCAGATGCAGAAATTCAGTGTTTCGGGAATGAGTTGTGCGGCTTGTGTTGCTCGTGTTGAAAAAAGCGTAAGAAATGTTAACGGGGTAACGGAATGTGCTGTAAGCCTTCTTACGAATTCAATGACGGTACAGGGTACAGCTTCTTCTGCGGATATTGTAAATGCTGTAGTGGATGCTGGTTATTCTGCCCGTGAAGTTGCTGAAGATTCTGCCGGGAAGGTAAATAAATCTGGCAATGGAGATAACTTTGGGGACGGATTTGATCAGCAGAAAGATGAAATAAAAGTTTTGAAAAACAGACTTTTATGGTCGTGCGGATTTTTGGTTGTCCTTATGTATTTTTCTATGGGACATACAATGTTGTCATTTCCGTTGCCTTCTTTTTTTGAATCGAATTGCGTGGCAGTTGCTCTTGTTCAGCTTGTTTTAAGCGGAATAGTGCTTGTAATAAATCAGAAATTTTTTATAAGCGGAATGAAAAGTCTGTCTCACGGTGGACCCAATATGGATACGCTGGTTGCTATGGGAGCGGGAATATCCTTTGTATGGAGCATTGTAGTTTTGTTTTCAATGACAGATTCCCTTGTTAAAGGTGAAACGGAAAAAGTTTTGCATGCTTCTCATTTTCTTTATTTTGAATCAGCAGCCATGATTCTTACTTTGATTACTGTCGGAAAAATGCTTGAAGCGGTTTCAAAAGGCAGAACGACGGATTCTCTTAAGGCTCTTATAAAGATTGTTCCTCAGACAGCGGTTGTAATAAGAAACTCTGTTTGTTCAGAAAAAAAATGTGGTCTTGAAGATGAGCCTGAAATTGAAGTTGAAATTCCTGCGGCAGAAGTTGTAAAGGGTGATATTTTTGTTGTCCGTCCTGGAACTCGAATACCTGTTGATGGAATTATCATAGAAGGAACGGGGACCGTAGATGAATCTGCAATGACTGGTGAAAGTGTTCCTATTGAAAAGTCTGCAGGAGATTCTGTTGCCGGTGGTACTGTGAACCTTAATGGATTCATAAAATGCCGTGCAGTAAGGGTTGGTTCAGATACTGCAATCAGCAGAATTATTGAGATGGTAAAAGAAGCGGCAGAAACAAAAGCTCCTGTTGCAAAAATTGCAGATAAGGTGAGCGGTGGGTTTGTCCCTGTCGTTCTTGCCGTTGCGGTTGTTACGGTTTTTGTGTGGATTATGTGCGGGGCTCAGATTGGTTTTGCACTTGCAAGAGGAATAAGCGTTCTTGTAATAAGCTGTCCCTGCGCTCTCGGACTAGCGACTCCTGTTGCAGTCATGGTTTCGAGTGGAGTTGGAGCGCGGAACGGAATTCTTTTTAAGAATGCCGCAAGCCTTGAAATTTCCGGTAAGGTAAGGGTTGTTGCACTTGATAAGACAGGAACTGTTACAAAGGGAATCCCTGTTGTAACGGACATAGCAGCATCTGACGGGTTCTCGGATGAGGAGCTTTTGCAGATTGCGGCAAGTCTGGAGGCTAAAAGCGAGCATCCTTTTGCAAAGGCTGTGGTTGCGGAGGCACATAAACGGAATATAAGCCTGTTGTCTGCATATGAGTTTAAAGCGTATGGCGGGAAAGGTATTTCCGGCGTTGTAGACGGATGTGCCGTAAGGGCTGGGAACGCTTTATTCTGCACAGATGCTGCCGGACGTACTGAAAAAGATGATGAAAATGCGGAACGATTTGCCCGTCAGGGAAAAACTCCGCTTTATTTTGAGCGGAATGGACGATATGCGGGCTGTATTGTGGTGGCTGATGTGTTAAAGGAAGATAGTTTTGCTACGGTGAAAGAATTTCAGCGGATTGGCGTTGAAACTGTTCTTCTTACCGGAGATAACCAGATTACGGCGGAAGAAATTGCCCGCCAGTGTGGAATAAACACTGTGATTGCCGGGGTTTTGCCGGGACAAAAGGCTGAAGTTATAAGAAAACTGAAGGCTCGTGGAGTTGTGGCTATGATCGGTGATGGAACGAACGATGCACCGGCACTTGCGGAGGCCGATATTGGAATTGCGATAGGTGCAGGTACTGACATTGCTGTTGACAGTGCGGATATAATTCTTGTAAAGAACAGTATAATGGATGCTGTAAAGGCGGTTCAGCTTGGGCGTAAAACTCTTAAAAATATAAAAGAAAATTTGTTCTGGGCGTTTATTTACAATATACTAGGAATTCCTCTTGCGGCCGGAGCTTATATTCGTGCATTCGGCTGGACTCTGAATCCTATGTTCGGGGCTGCGGCAATGAGTCTTTCCAGTTTCTGTGTGGTAACAAATGCGCTGCGTCTTAATCTTATGTTTAGAAAGAAAAAAAAGATTTCTGAAAATATGTATAATGAATTTTCTGGAGGTAGAAAAATGAAACGTACGATCAATGTAAAGGGAATGATGTGTGAACACTGCGAGATGCATGTTCAGAAAGCATTGGAAAAAATTCCGAATATTGAAAAAGCAAAGGCTGATCACAATGCTGGAATCGTTGAAATTGAATATTCCGCAGAGGTTGATGACTCTGCATTGAAGTCAGCTATCGAAGATGCCGGTTACGAAATGGACTGATGCAATTCCGCTTTCTTTAAAGAAACCTTATTGCGTTCAATCTGTTTTTTATCTAAAATTAGGTGCGGACTCTATGAAAACACTTTGCTTTTGTATTTTTGAATTCTGTAGATTCCGCCTGTTTTAAGGAATTATATGGCACTGCTGAAATGTAATAATCTTGCAATTGGATACGAAGGCAAGGCGATTTTAAAGAATATCAGTTTTGAAGTTAATGCAGGTGATTATATCTGTATAGTCGGTCATAATGGCAGCGGAAAATCAACTTTGATGAAAACCATTCTAGGCTTACAGAAGCCTTTGGATGGCGAAATTGAATTTTCTGACGGTCTTTTGGAAAATCAAATTGGATATCTTCCTCAGCAGACTCTTATTCAGCGGGATTTTCCGGCAAGCGTACAGGAAATAGTTTTAAGCGGATGTCAGAATAAACTAGGTTTTATCCCTCTTTATAAACCGGAACATAAGAAACGTGCACGTGAAAACCTTGAGCGTACAGGGATTCTTGCACTTGAAAAAAAATCTTATAGAGAACTGAGCGGTGGGCAGCAGCAGCGCGTTCTTCTTGCCCGTGCATTGTGCGCAGCCGAAAAAATGATCCTTCTTGATGAGCCGGTTACGGGTCTTGATCCGAAGGCAACTGCAGAAATGTACGAAGTGATTCAGGAATTGAACAGAAACGGAATGGCAGTAATTATGATAAGTCATGACATGGACGGCGCAGAAAAATATGCAAAACGAATCCTGCAGCTGAACAAAATAGAGGGTACTGTAAAATGGGAGAAATAATTGAAGTTTTTAAGACGATTGGGAATTATTTTCAGTATTCCTTCGTTGTGTACGCCCTTGTTGTCGGGATTTTTATTGCGCTTTGTTCTTCTCTTCTGGGAGTTACTCTGGTTTTAAAGCGATTTTCCTATATCGGCGACGGACTTTCACATTCTGCATTTGGAGCGCTTGCAGTTGCAACCGTTCTTAAGCTTTCGAATAATATGTATTTTGTGCTACCGGTTACGGTGCTTTTTGCTGTCCTCCTTCTTTGTAAAAAGCAGTCATCTGTAGTAAAAGGAGATGCAGCTGTAGGAATGATAAGCGTGGGATCTCTTGCATTCGGTTATTTGTTCTTGAATATTTTTGCGCCCCCAACGAATCTTTCAGGGGATGTATGTACGACACTTTTTGGTTCTACTTCAATATTGACGCTTACAAAGGGTGAAGTAATTCTTTCCGTCATTCTTTCTGTCATTGTGATTCTATTCTATGCTGTTTTTTATAATAGAATTTTTGCAATTACTTTTGATGAAGGCTTTGCCCGTGCATGTGGAACGAATACCCGGCTTTATAATTTTTTGATGGCTGTTATTGTTGCTGTGATAATTGTACTTGCAATGAATCTTGTCGGTTCGCTTTTGATTTCCGCCCTTGTCATTTTTCCTGCAATTTCAGCAATGCTCCTGTTCAAAAGTTTTAAGTCCGTAACAATTTTTGCGGCAGTGTTTTCCGTTGTCTGCACTTTGATAGGAATTCTTATTGCTATTGTTGCCGGCACTCCTGTAGGTTCAACTATTGTAATGGCAGACGTAATTGTATTTGCTGCTTGCCGTATAATAAACTCATACAGAAGGCATCGGGTTCTAAAATGACGTTTCGAAAGTTTCGTTTTTTTGTTTTTTTATCGCTGTTTTTTCTCTTGATAGGCTGTCCTGTTAAAAAATCATCTTCCAGTAATACCCTGGATTTTGAGCGTATGCCGGATTCAGAAAATGAAATCAACCTAGCTGTTGAATCTGATGATAAGCCTGTAAAATCGTCTGATGGTAAAAAAATTGATCTTGATCTTTCTAAATTAAATTATAACCTTGCTTATGCACAGATTTTTGAAATAATGATCAATATTGATAAATATTTGGGCAAAACTGTAAAAATAAAGGGTAACTTTTATTCTTCTTTTGATGAAGATCTTTTGGTCCGGCATTATTCTGTTTTAATCTGGGATGCAACGGCATGCTGTCAGACAGGGCTTCAGTTCATTCTGCGCGGCGAACATGAATATCCCGCTGATTATCCGGAAGAAATGTGTGAAATTGAAATTACAGGAACTCTCTGTATAAAAGATTTTAACGGCATGGATTATATTTATCTGGACGTTGAGTCTTTATAAGTGTCCCTTGTGCTGTTTGCATTGCTTTTTGTGACAAAAAAGTATATTTTGTCACAAGAGGTATTTTTTATGTATAAGCCAGAATTAGTTAATACAATCAAAAGTTATAACGGAAAGCAGTTCGTTACAGACTTGATTGCGGGTATTATCGTTGGTATTGTAGCGCTTCCTCTTTCTATTGCGTTTGCCATTGCCAGCGGCTGCAGTCCGGAAACAGGACTTTACACTGCCATTATTGCAGGTTTCTGTATTGCGGCACTTGGTGGAACACGCTGTCAGATTGGCGGTCCGACAGGTGCATTTACTGTAATTATTTATGCAATTGTAAATAATCCGCAGCTTGGAGTAGGCGGGCTTGCAACAGCAACTGTTCTTGCAGGAATTATGCTTATCCTTCTTGGTGTTCTGAAACTTGGCGGTCTGGTAAAATTCATTCCGTATACTATTGTAGTAGGATTTACTGCCGGAATTGCAGTAACAATTGCTACAGGCCAGATTGGGGATTTCTTTGGAATGCACCCGCAGTTTCCTATGACTGTTATGGGTACCGAATACGCAAAAATGCCAGGAACTTTTGCCGGTAAGATTGCTGTATACGCTAATTCTCTTTCTTCAATCAATTTGTATTCTTTGATCATGGCTGTTGTATGCCTTGTAATTATTTTTCTGTGGCCTCGTGTTACAAAAAAGGTTCCAGGTTCTCTTATCGTAATTATTCTTGCTACAATCGCCAATATCATAATTTCAAATATTGCTGGAGATAATCCGGCATGGCATACAGATATTATCCGGGACCGCTATTCAATCCCTAATGGACTTCCTAAGCCGGCTTTGCCTGACTTTACGCTTTCAACAATTCAGACTGTATTTCCAACTGCTGTTTCTATTGCTGTTCTTGCTGCAATTGAATCTCTCCTTTCTGCTGTTGTTGCAGACGGTATGATAGGTTCAAAGCATGATTCAAATAATGAGCTCATCGGTCAGGGTATTGCAAATATTTTCAGTCCGCTTTTTGGCGGACTTCCTGCTACCGGTGCAATTGCACGTACAGCAACAAACATTAATAACGGAGGTCGCACACCAGTCGCTGGAATCGTTCACGCAATCGTCCTGCTGCTTATAATGATGCTGTTCGGAAAATATGTTGAATACATTCCTATGTCTGCGCTTGCCGCTGTTCTTATGAGCGTTGCTTGGAACATGGCTGGAATTCCTGCAATTCGCAAACTTCTTAAGGGTCAGAAATCTGATATTACAGTTCTTTCTGTAACATTCCTTATTACTGTGTTTATAGATCTTACTTATGCAATCGGTATAGGCCTTATTTTTGCTGCATTCCTTTTTATAAAGAAGATGATAGATGTATCGGAAGTTCAGGAAAGCCGCGGAACAATCGTTTCAGGTATTACTGGAGATGGACAGGAAGAAACTCTGGATGTTCCTTCTGGTGTTCTTGTTTACGAAATTGACGGTCCTTTGTTTTTTGGTACAGTCCGAAAATTTGAACTCGCCGTTGAACGGGCTGGTGCAGAATTCAAGGTTCTTGTAATCCGGATGCGCAATACAATTTATCTTGATGCCGGTGGACTTCAGGCTCTTGATCAATGTAAGGCTGCCTGCGACAGAAAGGGAGTAAAGATTGTTCTTTCTGGCATTCATACACAGCCTTACATGCTCTGCGAAAAAACTGGTATGGCAGACAAGATCGGCCGCGAAAATATTTTTGATAATATTGATGGCGCAATGACAAGAGCCAGGGAACTTGTTCAAGCTTAGCTTTTTATAAGCACTATTTTGCCATTTTGTCAATTAAAAAACTTTTTTTTATTTTTGCTTTTTGAGCATTTTTATATTGAATAAATCTATTATCAATAGTAAACTTCTAAATAAGCAGACACTATATCTAGTGTCTGCTTTTTATATAATTTTAGAAAGTGCACTATTAGTATAAATAAAAAGAAGAGGTGGGGAATCGTGAAAATCATAAAGCGAAACGGTGAAGAGGCTATCTTTGACATAAGAAAAATCGAAACAGCTATTTCAAAGGCAAATTGCGCTGTTCCTGAAAATGAACGTCTTTCTGAAGAGTATATAAAAGCCGTTGCAACAAAGGTTACTGAAACATGTCAGGCAAGCAAGGTGCAGATGAATGTAGAAGCTATTCAGGATCTTGTAGAGACTGAACTTATGCGCATCGGAGCTTTTGATATTGCCAAAGTATATATCACCTATCGTTACCGCCATGCCCTTATGCGAAAGCAGAATTCTACAGACCAGCAGATTCTTTCTTTGCTTGAATGTGCAAACGAAGAAGTTAAGCAGGAAAATTCAAATAAGAATTCTACGGTAGTTTCTGTTCAGCGCGACTACATGGCCGGTGAAGTTTCTAAGGATATTACAAAGCGATTCCTTCTTGATGAAGATATTGTACAGGCACATAACGAAGGTATAATTCACTTTCACGATGCAGACTATTTTGCACAGCACATGCATAACTGTGATCTTGTAAACCTTGAAGACATGCTCCAGAATGGAACCGTAATCAGCGGTACAAAAATCGATACTCCTCATTCTTTTTCTACGGCATGTAACATTGCTACACAGATTATTGCACAGGTAGCTTCAAGCCAATATGGCGGTCAATCAATTTCATTGGCCCATCTTGCTCCGTTTGTTGAAGTAAGCCGCAAAAAGCTTATCAAGGAATTGAACCAGACAATCGAGGAAACAGGCGTTGAATTTTCAAAAGAACAGTTTGATCACATTGTAGAACGTCGTCTTGCAGATGAAATTACTCGCGGTGTTCAGACAATCCAGTATCAGGTTGTAACACTTATGACTACAAATGGTCAGAGTCCGTTCGTAACAGTATTCATGTATTTGAACGAGGCAAAGAATGAACAGGAAAAATCTGATCTTGCCCTTATCATAGAAGAAGTTCTTAAGCAGCGTACAAAAGGTGTCCGCAATGAAAAGGGCTACTGGGTAACACCTGCATTCCCAAAGTTGATCTATGTACTTGAGCCGGACAATATCGAACCGGATTCAAAATATTACTATCTTACAGAACTTGCCGCAAAATGTACCGCGAAACGTCTTGTTCCTGATTATATTTCAGAAAAGAAGATGTTTGAGCTCAAGGAAGGAAACTGCTATACATGTATGGGCTGCCGTTCGTTCCTTACAGTTTACCGTGACGAAACAGGTAAGCCAAAGTTCTATGGACGTTTTAATCAGGGAGTAGTAACAATCAACCTTGTTGATGTTGCATGTTCAAGCGGCCGCGACCTTGAGAAATTCTGGAAGATTTTTGATGAACGACTTGAACTCTGTCACAGGGCCCTTATGCTGCGCCACAAGCGCCTTTTGGGAACGCCTAGTGATGTTGCACCAATTCTCTGGCAGAACGGAGCCCTTGCACGTCTTGCAAAAGGAGAAACGATTGACAAGCTTCTGTTCAACGGCTATTCAACGATCTCTTTGGGATATGCCGGTCTCTGTGAATGCGTACGTTATATGACAGGCAAGCCGCATACAGATCCTGAAGTAACTCCATTTGCTCTTGAAATTATGCAGCATATGAACGATGCCTGTGCTAAATGGCGCGCTGCAGAACATATTGATTTCAGTTTGTATGGAACACCTCTTGAAAGCACTACATATAAGTTTGCAAAGTGCCTAAAACAGCGCTTCGGTGAAATTCCTGGCGTAACAGATAAGAATTATATTACAAACAGTTATCATGTTCACGTAACAGAAGACATTGATGCATTTAAAAAGCTTACGTTCGAAAGTCAGTTCCAGAAGCTTTCTCCTGGCGGAGCAATCAGCTATGTAGAAGTTCCTAACATGGAAAACAATATTCCTGCTGTTATGGCACTTTTAAAGCATATTTACGAAAACATAATGTATGCCGAATTAAACACGAAGTCAGACTGCTGTCAGGAATGCGGCTATACCGGCGAAATTCAGGTAATTGAAGATGAAGACGGAAAGCTTATCTGGGAATGTCCTCAGTGCGGCAACCGTGACCAGTCAAAGATGAACGTAGCCCGTCGAACCTGTGGTTATATCGGAACCCAATACTGGAATCAGGGACGAACACAGGAAATAAAAGAACGTGTATTACATTTGTAAGGCATAAGAAAATGGTGGTCTCTGAGATCGCCATTTTTTTTGGGCGCATCCCTTCGTTCGTATAACTCACTTCGGACCGGGCTTTTCGGGGTTTCATTGCCTTCGGCAACGGCTGCGCCGCCCCTACAATCCCTTGCGCATCATCTATAAAAATATTGACCGCAAGCATAAAAATAATTTTTATGATACAATATTTCCCGGAAGGAAAAAAATGTATTACGGCAATATAAAGAATTTTGATGTTGCGGATGGCCTTGGCGTTCGTGTAAGTCTTTTTGTAAGCGGATGCAGAAACTGCTGTAAAGGGTGCTTTCAGCCGCAAACCTGGGATTTTTGTTTTGGAAAGGAATTTAGCTCCGATACAGAAAAAGAAATCCTTGAACTCTTGGCGCCTTCATATATACAGGGGTTTTCGCTTTTAGGCGGAGAACCTTTTGAGCCTGAAAATCAAGCCGTTCTAGCGCCTTTTTTGGAAAGAATTAAACAACATTATCCCGAAAAAGATATATGGTGCTGGACTGGATACGTTTTTGATAAAGATCTTCAGCCTGGCCAACGGAAGTACACCGAATATACAGAGCGTATGCTCCGTTGTATGGATGTTCTTGTAGACGGCCCGTTCATTCTTGAACAAAAAAATCTTATGCTTAAATTCCGCGGAAGCGAAAATCAGCGTCTGCTTCACTTAAAAAACGGTCAGATCACGGAAATAGAATAACCGTCAGGAATCATTTTTATGATTTTTTCAAAAAAAATTATAAAGTTATTATGAAAATTTGCCGATACTTGCAGTAAGGTTTATTTTTCTTTTTTTGGAGAGCCGCATTATGGACAGAGATAGATTTTATGAACTTATAAAAAAGGTTCCAAAGGCAGAAATTCATCTGCATATAGAAGCTGTACCGACAATTAATTCGATTAAGGCACTTTATAAGAAGGTTAATGGTGTAGAAATCACCGATTCAGAAATCAAAGATCTTTTTACATACGAAGATCTCAACGGATTTATTCAGGCTTTCCTGAAGATTCAGGCGCTCTATAAATCCGAGGAAGATTTTGATTACATTTTTGACGATCTTGCTTCATATCTTTCAGAAAATGGAATCGTTTACACAGAGGCATTTTTTGCACCTACAGGTTTCCTTAGAAACGGTTTCAAATATGAAAATATGGTAAAAGTTTTTGACAAGAAGATTGCCGAAATAAAAGAAAAATACGGAATTACCGTAAAACTTTTAATGGACGTAAGCCGCACTTTCGGACTCGAGAATGCAATGCATAACTACGAACTTTTAAAGCAGTTTCCAAGCAAGAATATCATAGGTATTGGACTTGGCGGAGCAGAAAGCAAAGGCCCATGCCGCGACTATCAGGCTGTCTTTGAACTTGCAAAAAAAGAAGGCTACAAGGTTGTTGCACATGCAGGAGAAGACGTTGGACCTGAATCAGTTTGGGAAGCAATCGATCTTCTTCACGTAGACAGGGTAGGGCATTGTATTTCATCTATTCAGGACGAAAAGCTCATGCAGGTTCTAAAAGAGCGGGGAATCGTTCTTGAAGTTTGCCCGACCAGCAATGTATTTACAAAAAAATATGTTAAGTCAATCGCTGAACATCCTATCCGAGCATTTTTTGAACGAGGTTTGTTCGTAACCGTAAATACAGATGATCCTGTTTTCTTCAAAGTAACGCTCATCGACGAATTGTACAAACTTCACACAGAGGCCGGTTTCTCTATGGATGAAATAAAAACTCTCATAAAGAACGGTTTCAAAGCAACTTATCTCTCTGATTCAAAAAAAGAATCGTGGTACAAAAAAATAGATAAGGAATTTGCCGGAGCATAACATAAAAATATAAAGGAGGGGAAAGCCTTCCCCTCGGCTCAACCCTGCGGTTTTCGCCTACCCCTTCCAGCGGCCAGGCGCCGCAACACCCGCACGCTGATTTATGACTAATATCGAAAAATACTACAATAAATTTAATGAAGATCACAGGCTTACAACCCGTCATGGAATTGTGGAATTCAGTGTTTCCATGCATCACATAAAACATGAAATTGGCGGGCGCACAGGGCTTAAAATCCTTGATGCAGGAGCTGGAACCGGACGTTATTCCATTGAGCTTTGTCATCAGGGACATGATGTTACTGCCGTTGAGCTTGTAAAGCGAAATCTGGAAGTGCTCCGCGCAAAGCACGAAAAAATCAAGACTTGGCAGGGAAATGCCCTTGATCTTTCTTTCCTTGAAGAAAATAAATTCGATATTACAATTTGTTTTGGCCCTATGTATCATCTGCATACAGAAGAAGAACGCTGTCAGGTGGTAGAGCAGCTTAAGCGCGTTACAAAAAAGGGCGGTACAATTTTTATTGCATACATTCTTAACGATTACGCAATCCTTCGATACTGTTTTGGCGAAGGAAAAATTAATCAGGCTCTGCATGACGGTTCAGTTTCTGCGGATTTTAAATGTATTACAAAGCAGGAAGACTTGTACAGTTATGTTACACTGGATGATATAAATAAAATCTGGCAAAAATCCGGACTTGACCGCATAAAATTATTCAGTCAGGAAGGGGCTGCAGATTTTATGCGCCGTGAATTGAACGCCATGGATGAAGAAACTTTCCGTCATTTTGTGGACTACACGATAAGTATAAGCTGTCGGTCTGAGCTTCTAGGGGCTGGTACGCATATCGTAGATGTACTAAAAAACTAAAAACGGGGCGTGGTGCAAAACTATGACGCTAGTGCACTGTATGCCGTTTACGGTAATGGGATTATAAAAAAGGAGCGTGGGTGCGGTCACAAACAGAATGTTCATGACTGCATTCACGCTCTCTTTTTCTGTTTTATCTGAAACGTATGTAACGAATATATAGTTTGTTATACTTTGAACTGATCGATCTGCATTCCGATCCTGTTTATAGAATCGTTTACTTTGCCAGAAATTTCCGAAAGCTGTCCGCTCGTCTTGTTCATTTCTTCGGCTCCGATCGTCATTTCGTTCATACCTTCCTTTATTACGCCCGTCGCATCCTGCAGGTTTTGGATTTCCGTAAGGATCGTACGGTTTCCTTCCGCCATTTCCCGGGATGCACTTCGTACCTCAGAAGTATTGTCGTTCATAGTCTTAAGGGCTTCAACAATCTGCTGCGAGCCTTCCTGCTGTTCCTGCATTGCAGACTTGATCTGATTTACAAGTTCGTCAGTCTGCGAAATCTTTTCGCTTACGCCGGCAAAGCTTTCCGAACTTTCGCGCGCTGCAATTACAACAGACTCAATCGACTCGCTGATCTTATGAAGCTCTTCGCTGATCTTATGAGATTCGGCCGCAGAAGTTTCCGAAAGCTTACGGATTTCGTCAGCAACTACAGAGAAGCCCTTTCCAGCCTCTCCTGCATGAGCGGCCTCAATGGCCGCGTTCATTGCAAGCAGGTTTGTCTGGCTGGCAACGTTCGTAATGGCAACGTTGGCATCCTGCAATGCCTTTGACTGCGCCTCAATTTCTGCAACGTGTTCAGAAACCCTCTGCTGCTTCTGAATACCTACGGAAGTGCTCTGTTCAAGTGCATTGAATGAAGCCGCCATCTTTTCTACGCTGGCGTTTACGGAAGAAATGTTACCGATCATCTGCTCAACTGCGGCAGAAGCCTGTGTCACGCCGCTTGCCTGGCTCTCAATCATGCGCTCAAGGCTGTTGATATTCTCTGCAATCTCTGTAACGGCCGCAGATGTCTGCGTAACGGATTTTGTCTGGTTGTCAATCTGACCATGCATACTTTCGATATTAGAAAGGATTTCTGTAATGGAACTTGCAGCGCCGTCAATGCTTTCCTGCAGCTCAACCTTTACGCTTGTAAGATCTTCCTTTGAATCCTTTACGTCACCGATAATGCCATGAAGTTTTGACATAAATTTGTTGAAACCTTCTACAAGGTCTCCGATTTCGTCTTTTGTAGTTGCAGCCAAGCGCTGGGTAAGATCGGCGTTTCCTTCTGCAATTCCGTTTACTGCAACATCAACAGATTGGATTGGTTTTACAATCTTTGATGCCATGAGTATTGTAATAAATACAGAAACTGCAAGTGCAAGTATTGCCATAATTATGATAAGAATAATATTCTTTTTCATCTGGCTGTAGATTTCACTTGATTTTCCGATAGTTACGAGAATCCAGCCGGTTTCGCTGTTTATAAGCTGTCCGGCAATGTAGTATCCGCCTGGAGCATCTGTATCGATGAAGAGTTCTCCGTTCACAGAGTTTTTATATTTTGACAGTGCTTTGAATTCGTCAAAGAAATTTGTATTAAGAACTTTGTCAAAATTTTCATTTGTAAGATAGTTGCCGTTTTTATCAAGGATAAATGACTGTCCGCTTTCTGAAAGCTTGATTTTTCCTACAAGATTGTTAAGTTCTTTTAGACTGATATCAATACCTGTTGAACCAGCAAAGGAGCCGTCTGGGTTTCTTACTCCTATACAAATCGTAGTTACTAGCGACGCTGTCGGTATGTCCATATATGGATCTGTAATAACAATTCCGCTTTTGTCGCGAGCGTCAATAAACCACTGGCGTGAATATTTGTCATAAGAAGAATCTGGCGTCCATCCTCCGCTGTAATAAAAGTAACCGCCCTGATTCATTGGAACTTCATCGGCATAATACAATGCCATGATTGTCGGTTCGTCATCAATAAGCTTCTGAAAATCATCCTGTAATTTTTAAGCTGTAATTTTGAATTTGTTACGTGGTAAGCGAAGTCTTTTACCATTCTGGCTGGCTTATCCAAAAAAGAATCAATGGTGACAGAGGCCGTTTCCATGTGAGCAGCAGAAACCTTCGTTATATTAGATTTCACTTCTCTTATCTGAGCCTGTAATACAAGGATTGATACTATAAGGATTGCAGTCAAGATCATGGCTGTAGTAGAAAAAATAAGTTTTAACTTTATGCTGTTCATATCCTTCCTATCCTATAAATTTTATTTTTTTGAATTATTAAACTCTGTCCAATACATGCGGAATAATAACTATATTATAACACTGCTATATTGCAAAGAAAAGTTTAAAATTACAGATGAGGTTATTTTTGTAAATTTCATAAAAACGGAGCATAGGGAAGAAATGGAGTTTCTTTCATATTGTGCCGTTCTATTAGGTAGGTAGTTTTAATGGATTTTCCTATGGGCAGAGTACTGTAAGTTTGCGCAGACAGACTCGATCTGTTTTTTTTTGTAACTCCGACTGTATTTATATGGTTGAAACTTCTGTCTGTACAGTAATTTTATTACCGGCGGCAAAAGTGATTCCTAAAAAGCAGCATTGCAATAAGAGCGAAAATAAATCTGTGATTTTTCATTTAATATTCTTCAGTTTCAGATTGATACCACAGATTTTTTTAAGCTATATTTTTTTCTGCTGGTTGAATCTAGTGTACGAAGAAACACAAGCTTAATTATCTTAGCTTAAATACGGAGAAAGTGTTGATAGGAAAAATTTGGTGGTTGTGATTCGACTGGTTCAACAACCAAGCCTGTTGACTTGTAAGAGCTCGAAGTATATTACCAAATATCCTGTGTATAAATGGTCATTTCGACAAGCCCTTCGACAAGCTCAGGAAACACACGGAAAACACGCAATGACCGCGGCAATACTATTTTCTGACAGAGCCTTATCGTAAATATATCTGAGAGGAAGAGAGCTGAGGCGGCTTCCCTGATTTCGGATTGCCAATTGCCGGTAATCTGAAAAACGGTTGAGTCAAGGCTTTAAGCATAGCGTGCCTTGACCAAGACGTATAAATAGAATATCTGAGCGCTATCGAAGATATACCTGAGAGGAAGCGAGCTGGCGCAGCTTCCTTGATAGATCGAATATTTACGTTGATTGAGCCCTTCGGCAGGCTCAGGAACCACTTGCCGAAATCAACGTAAATATACCTGAGAGAAGCGAGCTGGCGCAGCTTCTTGATAAATTGGATATTTACGCGTTAGCGTAAATACACCATTAACAGCATAATATCACTGTTCCTGATTCCGCTTATGCGTTCAGCCTGTCCAAGGGTAAGCGGCCGGACTTTTTCCAACTTATTGCGGCTTTCTGCACTGAGCGAAGGAATTGCACTATAGTCAAAGTCAGCAGGAATTCGTACGTTTTCCATCTTGTGCATTTTTTCAATGCGCTTGTCCTGTTTTTCAATGTAATATTTGTACTTGAACTGAACTTTTGCATCTTCCCAAACTTTTTCTGGGTAGCCAGGGTTTTCCATGTGCGGCTTTTTAAGAAGCTGCGCAACAATTTCGTCAAGCTGGGCGTATTTTGCGTTTACCGCATCAAGCTGAGCCTTGGATTTTAGTCCGGCGTCAAAAGCGTATTTTGTAAGGCGCTGGTCGGCTGTGTCGTGGCGGAGCTTAAGGCGGTATTCTGCGCGCGCCGTAAACATTCGGTACGGTTCTTTTGTTCCCAGCGTTACAAGATCATCAATAAGAACGCCGATGTATGCTTCATCGCGGCCAAGTACAAGCGGCTTCCATTCAGGAATCTTCCTGAAATTGCTGTATCCGGCAGCTTTCTGGCAGTCTTCTTCAACTTTATTAAGGCGGATATTTACGCTTTCGCTTATTTCGTGAAAACGTTTTTCTTCTGCGGCGTTCATTACGGCCTTAGGGCAGAAAGCACCCGGTTCCTGACTTGCAGCAACACCGTTAAGGTCGTGAGGCAGGCTGCACAAAGGTCCACAGAAATCTTTGTGAGCGCGTGCATAGTAACCTGCGTTGATTCCGGCAATAAGCCCCTGACCGGCAGCTTCTTCATAGCCGGAAGTTCCGTTTATCTGACCTGCATCAAAAAGACCTGAAACACGTTTTGTTTCAAGGGAAGGGTAGAGCTGTGTCGGTTCTACATAGTCATATTCAACGGCGTAGCCCGGGCGGCTCTGAACGGCATTTTCAAAACCCGTCATTGTGCGCATGAATGCATCCTGAACACATTCCGGCAGGCTGGAAGAAAGACCATTCAAATAGATTTCGTCAGTTTCTAGACCTTCAGGTTCAACAAAAATCTGGTGGCGCTCGCGGTCAGCGAAACGCATAACCTTGTCTTCAATAGAAGGGCAGTAGCGCGGTCCGATTCCGCTGATTTTTCCACTGTAAAGTGGCGAACGGCCGATATTTTCGCGGATTATTTTATGAGTTTCTTCGTTTGTATATACAATGTGGCACGGAGTCATCGGGCGGTCAACTTTTTCTGTTTCAAAGCTGAACGGAATAATTTCTGCATCTCCATCCTGCAGTTCCAGTTTAGAAAAATCAACTGTACGGCGAAGAATTCTTGGCGGCGTACCAGTTTTAAGTCGCCCTGTTGTAAAACCAAGCTTGTGCAGGCTTGCAGTAAGACCGTAGGCAGCCGGCTCACCAATTCTTCCGCATGGTGCGTCGTATTCGCCTATAAAAATGCGTCCGCCCAAAAAAGTTCCCGTTGTAAGGACAACAGAGCGGCACGGAATAATGCGTCCGCGTTCGGTTACAATTCCCGTAACCTTCTGTCTCATTGAACTTTTCTGCTGAACGCGTGTTTCTCCCGGAATCGTACCGACTTCCGCACTGCTGTCTGAATCCGGCGGCAAAGGAGTTTCGCTTTCTACGGTAAGAATATCTATAACTGTGTCCATAAGGGTGCACAGATTAGGTGTCGTTTCAAGTGTTTTTCTTGCTGTCTGAGAATAAGTGATTTTATCTGCCTGGCTTCTAGGCGCCTGAACCGCAGGACCGCGGCTTTTGTTCAGCATGCGGAACTGAATCATTGACTTGTCTATGAGTTTTGCCATCTCGCCGCCAAGGGCATCAATTTCGCGGACAATGTTTCCTTTTGCAATTCCTCCGATAGAAGGGTTGCAGCTCATTCGTCCTATTGCATCCGGAGTCTGAGTAACGACAACGGTTTTAAGTCCCATGCGAGCGCAGGCCAATGCTGCTTCAACACCAGCGTGACCGGCACCAACTACAGCCACGTCATAAAAATCATAAAATCCAGACATAGTGAGATGATTATAGTGATTTTAAGTCGGATTCTCAATATGTGATAAAAAAGGCAGGGAGGGGGAAAGCCTTCCCCTCGCTCCCAAGTCCTCACTTCGTTGCGGTCTTGTCCGCTACCCCCTCTGCGGGGGAAAATCCCCCGCAACGCCCCCTTAAATTGGATTTCAATTACTTATCCATGACTGTCAAACGTAATGATTTCTAATTCATAATCTTCCATTTTTAAATTCCTCTATTTTTAATTGAAAGGAAAATATTTACACACCGAAATATTTCTCAAAGAATTCTTTGAGCCGTTCAATAACAGTCTTTTTTACTTCGCTTCTGTTTCCGCCACCGAAGCGAGAAACAGGCGGGAGAATCCTGTCTATATCAATTCCTGTTGTTCGGAGTACACCATCACGGAATGAGTTTTCAATGAAGGTACGAG
>JAFOSK010000115.1 GCA_017392945.1 Treponema sp. | reverse complement strand
TTTGATACAAAAGTTGCAGAATGCGTATCAAAACTCACTGGAAAAGACTTTGTTACAGCCCCTAATAAATTCCATGCCCTTACATCAAAGGACGAACTTGTATTTGCACACGGAGCAATAAAGGCCCTTGCAGCAGATATGATGAAGATTGCCAACGATGTACGCTGGCTTGCTTCAGGTCCTCGCGACGGTCTTGGCGAAATCCATATTCCGGAAAATGAACCAGGTTCTTCAATCATGCCTGGTAAAGTAAACCCTACACAGTGCGAAGCAGTTACAATGGTTGCAGTTCAGGTTATGGGTAACGATTCTGCAATCGGTTTTGCAGCAAGCCAGGGTAACTTTGAATTGAATGTTTTCATGCCTGTAATCGCTTACAACTTTATCCAGTCAGCACGCCTTCTTGCAGAAGCTATGGAAAGCTTCAATAAGAACTGTGCAGTCGGAATTAAGGCTAACAAAGAAAAAATGCATCACAACCTTTACAACTCTTTGATGCTCGTTACGGCCTTGAACCCGTACATCGGATACGAAAACGCTGCAAAGACAGCACACAAGGCATTCGACGAAAACATTTCGCTTAAAGATGCCTGCGTAGGACTCGGATTCCTCACAGCAGAAAAGTTTGACGAAGTATTCAAACCAGAAGCAATGGCATATCCTCAGGGAAAATAATTTCTGGCATTAAGCAAAAATATTAAAGGGCTGTCTGATAAATTCATATTGAATTCAGACAGCCCTTTTTATATCTTTATTGTTTCTTATTAAACTTTGAACTGATCAATCTGACCGCCAATTTCCGTAATTGAATCTTCCATCTGATTTGCAATCTGTCTTAGAGATTCACCGGTTTCGTTAATCTTGGTTGCACCGATACTCATTTCTTTCATGCTTTCCTGCATAATACCAGTCGCTTCCTGAAGATTTCTTACTTCATCAAGAATAGCTTTGTTTCCTTCTGCCATTTCCTGACCGGCAGTACGAACTTCAAGCGTAGAATCATTCATTCTATGAAGTACATCATTAATCTGCCTTGAACCTTCATTCTGTTCTTCCATTGCAGCCTTAATCTGACGCACAAGTTCATCAGTTTCGCGGATTCTGTCAGTCACAGAATCAAATGCATGACTGGACTGCTCTGAAGCAGAAACGACACCTGATATAGAATTCTGAATGTTTGTAAGCTGTTCGCCTATTGTTTTTGACTGCTGACCAGAAGTTTCAGAAAGCTTTCGGATTTCATCAGCAACAACTGCAAAGCCTTTTCCTGCATCTCCTGCGTGTGCCGCCTCAATAGCAGCATTCATAGCAAGGAGATTTGTCTGGGCCGCAATCGCTGCAATTGCAACATTTGCTTCCTGTAAAGTTTCACTTTGGTTTTTGATCAGCTCAATTTTTTCATTTACTTCCTGCTGAATTTTTGAACCATTCTGAGCACTTACGTTAAGCTCTCCAAAAGAAAGAGACATTTTTTCCATGGATGCATTTACGGCACGAATATTTCCGATCATTTCCTCAACGGCAGCAGAAGCTTCTGAAACACCGGAACTTTGTTTTTCTATCATTTTTTCCAAAGATTCAATATTTGAGGCAATCTGATTGACCGCTCCGGCAGTCTGATGAACGCTGTTTGACTGATTGGTAATCTGAGCATGAACAGATTCTATATTTGCGATGATTTCTGTGATAGAAGCTGAGGTGTCTTCCGTACTTGACTTTAGAGAAGTTCCCGCGAAAGAAAGTTTTCCCTTGGAAGCCTTAACCTGCGAAATAATGTCCTGAAGTTTTGTCATGAAGCTATTAAAGCCCTGTACAACATCCGAAACCTCATCCTTTCCTGTGTTATTTATCCGCTTTGTTAAATCAGCTTCCCCAGAAGCAACATCATCAATTGCAAGACGAACAACCTTAAGTGGTTTCAGACTTAAAGACATGCTGGCCCCAACGGCTGCAAATGCAACTATGATCATAACAATTGCGTTCAGAGCAATGATTCTTGTCATTCTGATTATATCATTGTAAAAATCTTTGTAATCGCATACCCCAAGTACAGACCAATCTGTTCCCGGAACGGGACGAAAAGCTGCAATCATTTTGGCATTTGCCTTAGGATCAAAAAACAAAAGGCTTCCTGTTTCTTTTGAAAGAAGCTTTTCGATTACAGGTTTAAATTCTTCATTACTTTGAGAGCGAATATCAAGACCGGACTCTACATCTGAAATATTAGGAGAAGCGATTATGTGTCCTGTATTTCGGTTTACAACCTGAATATGGGAATTTGTTGTTCCAAAAGTAATCTGGTTAAGTTTTTTTGAAAGAACATCTCCCATTACATTTGTAGCGATACAAGCAATAGGCTTTTTATTTGAGTCAAAAACCGGAACCGAATAAATCTGAAACAGAATATGAGTTACCGGATTTATAGCAGGATCAGCAATATAACGTTCGCCTTTTTTTGCAGCATCAATATATGCCCTCTGAAGTTGTATTTTCTGACCTGCGGCGGTATAGCTGTTTCCGTCCAAATCATAAAGACCGATATTTTCGTAATCGTCACTGATTTTTGAGATTCTGGTAAGCTGCCGGCATTTTTCAATTTGAGGTATAGATTCATCTTTCAGAAAATCCATTTCTGCAACAGCTTCTGCCATGCGGAACTGCTTTTCAACCTCCCCTTTTATTTTTCCTGCAGCAGAATCAGTAACTGAGTCTAAAAGTCTCGATACAGTCTTTGAGACGGCCGGCCGGGACAGAGATAACGCTACAAAAGCCGTTATTATATTTGAAACAATAAAGATCGAAAGAACGATCGCAATCAAACGGAACTGCAGGCTGTGAAAAAATTTTGAAACTTTCATTGTACACCTTTGTAAAGAAATTTTTAAACTCTCACAATTGCAGATAATATCATATAATTTAAATTTAATTAAATTTTTTTTTCACTTTTCAATTGAGAAATTTTACATTAACTAATAAAATTGATATGAAAAAGAGCAACTTATAAAAGCCGTTTATTATACAGCTTTTTAAGGGAGAAATAATGAGCAATAAAATCATTCTTAAAGCAGAAGATTTAGACGGATATCTTACAAGCGAAGATACCGCCGATCTTGCGCATCTTGACGCAATGTTCAAGGAAACAATGAAATCTTTCGATCCTGTTGATGAAGAAAAAATAATCGAAGGTTACGACAAAATGGGACACGAAATGCATGTTATATGCAAAAAACATCCCCAAATCAAGGTTTATTCATTTGAAACCGAACAGCAGGCACAGGCAGAAGCAAGCCGTGTTATATCAAAACTGCGCGATGAAAAAACAGACCATCAGGAATTCATGTATTACAGCCAAAGAGCATATGAAATGCTTTTCAGAATGGCTTACATCAATCAAAAAACAGATAAAAAAGGACATATAATAGTAAAAACACCCGTTACTTACCCTGTTCAGAATTACGCCGTTCATAAAATACCTGATATTGATCACAAGATTCACAATACTGTAATGTGTGTAATGCTCCGCGGAGCACTTTTACCAAGTATGATTGTTTCAAAAGAAATTGAAGAATATTCTTCTGATTCTTACCTTACGCCGTTTGCGTTATTTAAAATAAGCCGTAACGATACAAAGAACGAAAACAACATGGAATATATCCTTGACCTGGACAAATCTTTCTTCAGGCTTGAAGAACTTGACGGCAAGGATCTTATTTTTGCAGATCCAATGAATGCAACGGGGGGATCCCTTGTAACCGTTGTAAAATACCTTCAGAGTCAGGGAATCAAGCCGAAATCGATTGCATTCTTTAACACTATTTCAACATTGAAAGGAGCAATCCGCGTAACGCGTGCGCTTGAAAACCTTACATGCTATACGCTTTGGATGGATCCTGTAATGAACGAAAAGGCATATATTATGCCGGGACTCGGTGATGCAGGTGACCGTCTTAATGGTTGCGACACAAAGGAACACGCACGCAACATTATACAGCTGCTTGCAGACTATGGTCATAACATTTCTTCCCTTTACCGTTCTCAGATGTTTGAAATAGAAAGAACCGTTTTGGGATAACAAAAGACAATGGCATTAACTTAAAGTCATTGGGTGGTTCCTGAACTTGTAGAAGGGGTTTTCGACGGTCATTGAGCCTGTCGAAATGACCATACTTGTTGGTTTCGAGGGCCTTGATTACTGAGTTTGTCGAAGTACAAACACCGCAATGTTACTGGCATTGATAAGCAAAGAAATACAATATTATAGGAGTATAGAAAAGTGGATTTGGTTTACGGAATCAAAGACAGGCCTTCCATTGGAAAGGTCTTTTTGTTCGCAGTACAGCAGCTTCTTGCTATCATGGCTGCGACAATCGCTGTTCCTGCAATCGTAGGAAACGGACTTTCGGCTTCTGCGGCTCTTTTTGGCGCAGGTGTTGGAACTATCATCTATTTGATTTTCACAAAGAGTGCAAGCCCTGTATTTTTGGGAAGTTCATTTGCATTCATTGGTTCAATGTTCTCTGCTTTCGGCGGAGCTGCATCAATTACTGTTGGATATTGGGGACTTATAATCGGTTCCCTTATGGCAGGAATCGTATATATAATCATTGCACTTGCAGTAAAGTTTTTCGGAGTTTCATGGATAGACAAGCTTATGCCGCCTGTAATCATCGGACCTACAGTAGCTATCATCGGACTTAGTCTTTCTGGAAACGCAATCGGTGATCTTATGAGATCTAACATCGAAAGCGGAAGCTCTTACGTTGCCCTTATCTGCGGACTTTTTACTCTTTTTGTAACAATGCTTTGCTCTACATACGGAAGCAAGGTTGGAAAGCTCATTCCGTTTATTCAGGGTATTCTTGCTGGCTATATTCTTGCCTCTATTTTTGCAATAATCGGACACGCAACTAATAATCCTGCCCTCATAGTAATAAACTACTCTGCCCTAAGTTCACTTGATTTTTCAAAATTTTCAAGTTTCCTTTCTCTGCCAAACTTTACATTCCTCTTAGGCGGAAAAGACGGTCTTGAGGGTGTAACAGGCACATATCTTCTTACAATCTTTGCAGCCTATGTTCCTGTTGCATTCGTAGTATTTGCAGAACACCTTGCAGACCATAAGAACCTTTCTGCAATCGTAGGTGTTAACCTTCTTGAAAATCCAGGACTTACACGCACGCTTTTAGGTGACGGCGTAGGAACATTCATATCTACCCTTTTTGGCGGATGTCCGAATACAACTTACGGAGAATCAATCGGATGCGTTGCCATAACAAGAAACGCTTCTACAGTCTCAATCTGGGGTTGTGCATTCCTCTGCATTGTATTCAGCCTTATAACTCCACTGGTTGCATTCCTTGAAACAATCCCTTCATGCGTTATGGGCGGTGTATGTGTTTCTTTGTACGGCTTCATTGCTGTTTCAGGATTAAAAATGTTCCAGCAAGTTGACCTTAGCAAAAATAGCAATCTTTTTGTTGCAAGCGTAATCCTGATTACAGGCGTAGGCGGAATGGTTGTAAAATTCGGAAAAGTTGAAATCCGAACTGTAGCGTGTGCTCTTATACTCGGAATACTTACAAACATTGTTCTTTCTAAAGGTAAGAAAAGCAATGAAAAACAATAATTCAATATAATTTTTACGGGCAGACTCGTACAATGAGTCTGCTTTTTTTTCACATAGAAGAGTTATCTAAGCAGAGAATATCCTCAGGATTTTATTTTTATAATAAGACGAGCGAGTTTTATGAAAGATAAAAGGATTTTTCAATGTAACGATATCGTTTTTTTTAAAATTCGCGGAAAAGTTCATCAAAGCCTTCTTCCAGCCATAGGGAAATACGGCTTGCAATGTCGTGGATTTTTTCGCGGCGGTCGCGGCCTGTAATCGAACATTCCCATACAACAGCTACACGCCAGCCTTCTTCCTTGAGCTTTGAAATATCGCGCCTGTCGCGCTCCTGATTGCGGGTAAACTTATTAAGCCAGAAAGCCGTGTTTGACTTTGGAAAATGGAATTTGTCGCAAGGGCCGTTGTTGTATGAAAACAAACCGAGGTTAGAGGCGGAAAGTCCCGGCTGTGTTTTTTTGGGAGACATTGGGATTTCTAGCGCCGGAGTTCCCTGATTGGTGTTTTCATGCAGATTCATTTTCCCTTCGTTTACCGAACTTTTCCAGCCGTGAGCATGCCAGAAGCAGCCGTTTATGAACACCACGGCGTGATAATGGGGAAAAACAATGTCTGGAGAGCCTGCTAGGCGGCGGTCATTCTTGCGGAAACGGAAACCGAATCTAAAAAGCTGGGAACGTAACGAAGTTTCAAGATTGTTTCCGGTGCTGCGGATTGCCGCCATGTTCTTGTGACGCTGAAGCGGCGTAAGTGAGTCAGAAGAAAGGCTTATCCTAAAAAGTTCGGTGTATGGCTTACAGAGTGCAAGGGTCATTTGATTAACTTTAACGGTTTTAAGGGAGCCGATTTCATCCTTAAGCTCGTTCTGTATGGCACCAAAGGCTTTTTCAAACTGCTGGTGGTTCAGCTTTACCGCAAGGGCAATGTGGGGAATCCAGTTACAAGGAAGGTAATTCCTGTTGTTTCCCGGTTCAAAATGAGGAAGAAAAAGATCATGCAGCCTTTCGTTCAGATTCGAAAGCTGATGCATTGATTTTTCGGATGGCCTTAGAAAAATCACCTTGTCCAAAAAATTGTCAAAGCCAGAAAGATCCAGGAAGAACGTTTTTCCATTTTTCCTAGCAAAATCAGAAAAAAGGGCCTTCATCTTTTCTATTTCAGAATCCTCAGCATGAAAAGCTCCTAGCGTCATGTGGGAAGGAACCTTGTTCCGGATAAGAAAATCATTTTCCGTAAGCGCAGAAAGCCATTCTACAATCGAATGCACCGCAGCCGCGGAAGAGGAATCAAAATACAGGGAAACGCAGTAGGTTTTCATTCAGTGTGTATTATAGCTGTTTTTGAAGGGGAAAGTCTTCCCCTCGCTCCCAAGCCAAGTCGCTCCACGAAGTAGCTCTGCAAGCAGAGCTACTTCTCTCCGCTTTGTTGCCTTGTCCGCTACCCCTTCTCCTAAGGGGCTCCGCCCCTTAAAATCCCCATTTCATATTTTCTCAATTATATTAGCAAGTTCTTCGATAAGTTTTTTGTCTTTTGGGATGTGTTTATACATAATCGATTTTATATCCAAAAGGATTCCATGAATTTTGTAATACGGTTTTGAAGTATCTTCTGAATCTTGCAAAAGGACATAATCTGCGGAAACATAGCCGATATTTTCAGGCGATGTATTGTCGGAAGGCATTATAAAAGCATTGTAAATATTTTCAGTTTTTATGAATGGGCTTATATTCTCCGGTAGTTTGTTGCGGTTTTTAACGTTATCAATATATTCAGCATAGGCAATCTGTTTTACAACGCTTGCGCTGTCTGGAAGATGATTCGGATTTTTTGTTGCTCCGTAGCGGTAGTATTTTGAATCCAAAACAAAAATCTTCTGGTTCTCTTTTCCACGTTTCGTGATCATGATTGTGTCAGGACGCAGAGAATTTCTTTTTTCTGAAAAACTAAAAGGTTTGGAAGAATTTTTAAGTTTCCAGTACACTTTAGGATAAAAAGAATCCTTGTCGCTTTACTTCAAAAAGTTTAATCATTTTTTCCTTTCAAAAAAATCATATCACGATGATATTCCATATTATGCCTAGATTCAATTGTATATTTCAAGGGATATTCTAAATTGTCCTTCAAGTTTATTAATATTCGGTTTGTTGGGTTTATTTCTGACGATATCAATAAAAATGCATTATCTGAAAAGGATATGAGGCCTAAATCAAACATTTTATCGTACAGAGCATTTAACAACAATCCATTTTCACTTGAAATTCGATTCATATTATCAGATACGGACCAAGGCTTAATATGACTAGCAATCAACAAACGAGGGTCTGAAATTCCTGACAATATACATTTTCCTGCATATTTCTCAATTACTCGTTTTCTGAAAGTTCCCTGCCCGATTCGTGCTTTTACGAGAGAATCTTTTTCTGTAATTGATAACTGTTGATTATCAGTTATATCTTTTACTTCTTCTTCATAAACAACAAAATTCATAGATGAATCCTTAACAAAGGATAAAAAGTGTTTTAAGGAATTGCTATACATTCTTTTTCCTATTGTATCTTTACGGATGAAATCGTCATTGTTAAAAATATTAAACATTGCAACTTCTAATTGAGAAACTGTCATTTCTTCCAGGGGAACAGAAATAACCTTATTTGATAGCATGAGTTTTGAAATAGAATGTACTCCATTCTCATAATGCTTAATTGAGGTCTCAGATAATTTTGTATTTTCAAATAACCAATCTGAAAACGAATCTGTTATTTCTGAAAAAATAAAATCAAGGATTCGTTTAATAATCAAAACATCAGGTGACTTCTTCATTTTTGATAAACGAATTCCCATTTTTCCAATATTGTGACCTTTTGTGACAGGTATTACTTTTACCTGAAATTCTCTCTGAAATAATTGCCAATTATTTAAATTTTGAAAATCTTTTTTTTGTGTAAAAATTATGCTCCATGACGTTTCCATTTCAGAATGGTTATTTATCCATTTATTTGAATTTGCAAAACTTGATACTTCGATATATTCATTTTCATAGTGAAATTTTATTTCTGAAAAAGAGTGTTCTGTATAAAATCCATCCATATATGAATTTAATTCATGTTTT
>JAFOSK010000114.1 GCA_017392945.1 Treponema sp. | reverse complement strand
CTCTAACGCCGATGATACTGCCTTCGAGGCGGGAAAGTAGGCAGCTGCCAGGTTTTTTTTATTTAAATACATTTTCAGCTTTTCAAATTTATTGTTTCTGAAAATACATTTTTATTTGCTTAGTGGCAGCTACCTACGGCGTGACGGCATAGCCGTCACGAGCCTGTTTAGAGGAAAATCCTAAAAATCTGCTGAGCGCAGATTTTTTTAACGGATTTGCTATTTTAGGCAAGCTGCCAGGTTTTTTTTATTTAAATACGTTTTCTGCTTTTTAAAATTTATTGTTTCTGAAAATACGATTTTATTTGCTTAGTGGCAGTTACCTGCGGCGTGACTGTCAGTTTTTTTGCATATATTTCATTTGAGGGCTGGAGGGGCCGGCCCCGGCATGGAGGGGGCGCGGAGCGCGTGCGAACGCAGGTGAGCACCGACCGTGAGGGCAGCCCCGGAACGCCGGTTGCGGATGAATTGGCCTGGGAAGATAGTAGAGGGAATCTTGTTTTTGATACAAAAATAAGGTAATATTTTAGGTATGGGTCTTATAGAGTCGATTTTTCTTCTAGTTGGAAGTCTTGGATTTTTGCTTTATGGAATGCGCTTGATGAGTGATGGAGTGCAGAAAAGTGCTGGTGAAAGACTTCAGCGTGCTCTAAGTATGATGACTGGTAATCGGTTTGTTGGGGTTGTTACTGGTCTTTTAATTACTATGATTATTCAGTCCTCGGGGGCTACGACTGTCATGGTTGTATCCTTTGTTAATGCGGGACTTCTAACTCTTGCGCAATCTGTGGGCGTTATTTTTGGTGCAAATATTGGTACTACGATTACGGCGTGGATTGTTTCTCTGTTCGGGTTTAATTTTAAGATTTCATCATTTGCAATTCCGATTTTTGGGCTTGGTTTCTTTTTGACTTTGATGAAGGATTCTCGGTCTAAGAATATTGGTGAAGCTGTAATGGGTTTCGGGCTCCTTTTTATGGGGTTGAGCGGGCTTTCGGATGTATTCAGTTTTGATGCCTCAAGCCTTGGATTTTTAAAGGATGTTCAGAGCTGGGGAATTTTTTCTATTGTTATAGGAGTTTTTATTGGTATTGTGATTACGGCGCTGATGCATTCTTCGAGTGCATTTAGTGCGATTGTTATTACGATGGCTTTTAAGAATATCATTACATGGGAGATGGCCTGTGCAATGACTTTAGGAAGCAACATTGGTTCTACAATTGATGCGATTATGGCGGCAGTTGGAACTAGTGCTGATGCGCGAAGATCTGCCGTTATTCACGTTATGTTTAATGTTCTTGGTACTTGTTTTGCTCTTTTAATTTTTAAGCCGTTCATTCGTTTTGTTGTGTGGCTTACTCCGTCTTCTAATATTGCAATTCAGATTTCTATGCTTCATACGGTGTTTAAGACTGTTAATACCTTGATTCTTCTGCCGCTTTCGGATCAGTTGATAAAGCTTTCTCATTTCCTAGTTAAGGATGATGTTGAGGCTGATCTTAAGACTTACAGGCTTGAATTCCAGGATTCTTCGCTTGTAAAGGAAAGTACTGCGATGCATATTATCCGTCTTGAAAAGGAAATTGCGGATATGACTGATGTTGCTACTAATATGTTTGACAGGCTTCAGATTGGCATTATGAAGCGAAATCAGGAATTTATTGATTCGCACATTGAGAAGCTTACTGCGGCTGAGGATTACTGTGATCAGATGCACGAGCAACTTGCGCGGTATATTATTAACTGCCAGCACCTGCCTATAACGGATGCACAGCGTAACAATCTTTCTCTGATGGTTTCTATTGTCGGCGAACTTGAGGGAATGACTGATCAGGTATTCTGTGCCGGTAAACTGATTGAAAAAAGTATTGAAAAGAAGATGAAGTTTCCGCAGGAAGATATGGAGCGTCTTGTTCCGTATGTTGAACTTGCGCGTCAGTTTTTGCAGTTTATTCGCATTAACATTAACAAGCATCTTAACGAAGACAAGCTTGAAATGGCTACTGAACTTGAAGATCAGATTGATTTATATAGAAAGAATCTCAGAAAGGTTGCGCGAAAGAGGCTTGAAAGCGGTGCTGACGTTAAGGCTGAGCTTTTGTACATTGACCTTGTGCGCCAGATTGAGAAAATTGGTGACCATGCATTTAGTATTTCTGAAATGCTGGCGCAGACTGCGTAATGCGACTATTTGTTTAATAAGTTAGT
Source organism: Treponema sp. (assembly GCA_017392945.1). Lineage (GTDB taxonomy): Bacteria > Spirochaetota > Spirochaetia > Treponematales > Treponemataceae > Treponema_D. The sequence goes on along the minus strand of JAFOSK010000114.1, from coordinate 10,780 downwards.
CTTAATTTCGAGTAGAAAATTGCATTGCAAAAAATAGCTCGCTGTCAAAAAAGCTGCTTTCAAAATCGCCCTCTAGAGGCTGCACGCTGTTGTGCACCCGGAACTATAAAACTTTCCGCTCACGCAGCAGCACAACAGAAAGTTTTTAAAAACAGTTTATCTCTTCCTTGCTATTTTTTTAATAATATTTTAAAACACGACATTAAGACCTTTTAGAGTTGTCTTATAGTATTAAATCTACAACTTCGGCGTCGCAGGCTTTTACAAGGTCTTGAGGGGCAAGTGTGAGCTGCATTCCGCGGACGCCAGCCGAAATGTTTATTTTCTCCAGTTCGAGTGCGGACGAATCTATGAAGGTTCGCAGTTTTTTCTTCATTCCTAAAGGCGAACAGCCACCCCTTACGTAGCCTGTTGCGGCCAGAAGTTCTTCTGGTTTTATTGGGTTTATATCTTTGCAGCCAGCTGCGTTACGTGCTTTTTTTAGGTTGATTTCGTGAAGCGAGGATTGGAGAAACACACATAATTCTTTGGTTTCTGTGCGCATTACGATTGTTTTGTAGACAGTTGCGGGATCGACTCCGAGTTTTTCAGCGGTGCGCCCTGCTGCGCCTTTTGCTAGCGGATGTTCGCCATCATCGTCGTATTCTTTTGCTTCATATGGGATTTTTAAGTTTTCTAGTATTCTGATTGCGTTTGTTTTTTTTATCTGTGCCATGTAAGCAGTTTATCACTTTTTGCAGTATAAGCGCAAATGATGAGCCTAAGTATATATGAATTAAAAAAATCTTTCGGCCGGATAACGCTTAGATCTGTCAGATTGCTTTCATGCTTTTTTTTCTTGTATTTGCTTATTTTATAGAAGGGACGTTTATAGACGTTTTTTAACTCTGTGTTTACAGCGGGATTGTTGATTGCACATCTTTCTATGAAGGAGATTTATGATTGGGTGTTCTATAGTGAGAATTCTTTGATTGATTAATTAAGTATTATATGATTTTGAATTTATTTTTTGATAGGGATAAAAGAAGGCGAACTATAAATATTTGGTAAAAGCGCTTTATTCTTTACAAGATAAACAACTGATAAATGTAATTGTTATTAATCATGTTTTTCTTTATAATGCTTGGCATGGAAACACGTAACATTTTTGAAAATTTGAGTTGTATCGATCACAGATACTCGTTGTCTGAAAAGGACGCTTTTGACGGACTTTCTAAGTATATTTCTGAACAGGCTTCTATCCGTTCTTGTGCTAAGTGTGAAGCTGCTCTGGTTAAGGCTCATCTTAAGGTTCGCGGAACTTTGACTGATGAAATTGCTAAAACTTTGGACCAGGTTGCTGAAAATATTGATCCTGAAGAAGTTTATGCTGAAGAAGAAAAGACTAAGCACAATATTCGTGCCCTTGTAAATGTTATGAAAACTAAGGTTAGCGCTGAAATCGGACCTTTGGTTCACCTTGGTGCTACTTCTGTAGATATTCTTGATACTGCTTTAAGCTGCCGCATGCGAGATGTTACTAAAAATGTTGTTCTTCCTGAATTGAAGCAGCTTGAAAAATATCTTTGTGAAATTGCTGCCCGGGAATGTGCTACTCCTCAGGTTGGCCGTACTCATGGTCAGCACGCTGTTCCTATTACTTTTGGATGGAGCATTGCTGAATTTGTAAGCCGTCTTGGAAAATCTATCCTTAAAATTGAAGAATTGAGCGATGACCTTGTTGGTAAACTTGCTGGTCCTGTTGGTTCTTATAACGGTCCTAGTATGATTGTTAAAGATCCTGAAGAACTGGAACGCATTTATACAGAATTCCTTGGTCTTAAGCCTTCTGAATATTCTAACCAGCTTGTTGAACCTGAGCACGTTCTTCGTCTTTTGCTTGAAATGAATGTTGCCTTTGGAATTATTGCAAACCTTGCTGATGATCTTCGTAACTTGCAGCGTTCTGAAATTGGTGAAGTTTTTGAATACTTTGCAGCAACTCAGGTTGGTTCTTCAACAATGCCACAGAAGAGAAACCCATGGAACAGCGAACACGTTAAGTCTTTGTGGAAGGCTATGTGTCCTCGTGTAATTACTTTCTATATGGATCAAATCTCTGAACACCAGCGTGACCTTACAAACTCTGCAAGCCAGCGCTTTATTGCTGACTATGTTTCAGGCTTTACAATGGCTGTTGCGCGCATGAATAGTGTTGTTAAGGGACTTCAGGCTGATAAAGAAGGTATGGCTAGAAATCTTGAAGGTGCCGGCGGAAAAGTTAAGGGCGGCGTTCTTGCTGAACCTGCTTACATTCTTCTTGGTGAAGCCGGATACAACGACGGTCACGAAGTTATCCGTAAGATTACTCTTGAAGCTGAAAAGACTGGAAAAACATTCTTTGAAGTTCTTAAGACTCACGAAAAAGAATTTGCCGATATTACAAAGCAGCTTGAAAAGCTTGGTGTTGAAAATCCGGCACAGTTCTTTGAACATCCTTCAAACTACTGCGGATTGGCTGCTAAGAAGTCTAAGAGACTTGCTGAAAAGTACATGAATTTGATGAAATAAAGTTCAAAGAACTGCAAAAAGGATAAGCTAAAAATTGCGATTGCAATTTTTTTAACGCTTTTCTATAAATCAGAGGTCGCCAGCGACCTCTCTCATCTTTGAACACCCTTCAAATTATTGTGGACTTGCTGCTAAGAAGTCTAAGAGACTTGCTGAAAAGTATTTGGATTTGATGAAATAAAGTTCAATTTGCTTATATAAAAAAAGAGACCGTTTTGAGGTCTCTTTTTTTGTCTGTCGATTTGTAAGTGCACGGAACATATTATCGTGTATGTTCGTATGAAGTGGTTTCTATTGGTTCGACTATCGTAATTGTTTTTCGGTCTCTATATTATATTTAATTTTTTAATCAAGCGCCTGAAGTTCAATAGCGATTTCTTCCATTTCGCGGTCAGTCATGGCAATTGTTTCGGCACAACGCCTGAGTTCGCGTCGAATTCCTTCTGGAATCCTTGTAGTTGTTTTATAGCGCAGTTCGTGTTCCAAACTTGCCCAAAAGTCCATTGCAATTGTACGAAGCTGGAGTTCTACGTTTACATGGTGCTCTGACTGAGAAAGGTACACAGGAACCTGGAGCACAATATGAAGACTTCGGTAACCGCTTTCTTTTGGATGAGCAATGTAGTCTTTCTCTTCTATTAATTTTAGATCCGGCTGTTTGAGAAGAATGTCTTTTATTGTGTAGATGTCCGAAATGTAGGGGCAGATTACACGCACTCCCGCAATGTCGTTAAGGTTTCCTGTCATATTGCGGAAATTTAGCGGCAGTCCGCGTTTCTGTAGTTTTGCTGCTATGCTGTCAGGTGATTTTATGCGGGATTTTATAGTTTCAATTGGATTTCGCCGTCCAGTAACTTTATATTCTTTGTTTAAAATTTCCAATTTTGTTTCTATTTGTTTTATTGCACTTTCATAGATCATCATTATTTCTTGAAATTGAAGTGCCATTTTATAGAAATCTTCATGATTTTCAAGTTCTTGCTTAACTATTGCGAGATCTCTTGTATCGTTTGAAAGGTTTGTGCTTTGATCTTTTAAATTAGTTGATTCAGAGTTTTTCATAATCACTTTAAAAATACTGCTATTTTGTACGGGTTTCAAATAAAATCGTAAATTTTTTTAAATAATGATAATTATAAAAAGTGGATTGTACTTATTAAACTTAAATTTCTTTCTCCTGCGGTTTTTCTGTTAAAATTCTGCTGGAAGCTGTCTTGTGGCATGATACTTATTTTTATGCTTGCAATTTTATTTTGCTTTACCACTGTAGAGCTGATTCTCCGGCTTTTCATTCAGACATTAATCAGTTAGAATAAAGTATGACAATTTTGAATCTAATGTGCAGAATTCGTTTTTTTATCATTGTTCTTGTAATGGTTTTTTCTGGCTGTAGCAATAGGGAAAATGTACCGTCTTCTGAAGAGGGCTTGGTTTCTTTATATGATATTGATGCTGCAGATGCGGGGCTTGAGGATCCTACTCAGACATGGCACGTAACGGATGAGCGTGTTTGTATTGTTTATGGATATGGCTACAATGATGACGAATTTGTTAAGTCAATGAATTCCGAACTTTTTTCACTATATGGATCCTGTTTTGACGGTGGATTGATTTATCCTCTTGTTTTTCCTGGAGATTTTAAGCGGGGAACGAAGCATTATATAAGCGTGCTTTATGATTATATTGTTTCAAAAAAACTAAAGGGCCTTGTGATTTTAGGGGCACCGGAAGGCACTTGTACAGCGATAGGAAGGCTTCAGGATTTTTATAACGGACATATCCCTTATCCAATATTTTCTTTTTTCAGTCAGGACGATGTACTTGGAATGGAATATTCTTCGGACTTTGTTTTGGACAAGGCGCAGAAGGCTGAAATAAACGGCATTGTTGCTAATGAAAAAAGCCAGGATTTTGTAGAAGATGTTCCGGATATGCTTAAGGCATCTGTAAAATGCATTTTGAACAGTGATGCTCCATTTGAAAAAAATGCAAGGCTGTTTGAAGTTGTAAAGAAAATTGCAGGAACGGAAAAAACTGGCAGGTATTCTGATCCTGAAACGGGTTTGTTTTCCATTAATCATTTTGTGATGGAGTAGATATGAACTGTTTGTGTCAGCTACCGAACGGAATTTTTGCAACAGAAGAACAGCTGGAGGTTCTTAAAAAAAAGGAAAATTGCAAAATTCTTGTTTTTTCTGATTCTCATGGAGATCAGTATATTGTTCGTGATATATTTGAAAAATTCGGTGCCAGTTGTGACGCTGCTGTTTTTGCCGGAGATGGAATTTATGATCTTGTAAGGCTTATGGAAAAGGCCTCTGCTTATGAAGAGGCAAAAAGATGGCTTCCGCCGGTAATTGCATTTGTACGGGGTAATAATGATCCATCCTTTATAAGCACAAGTTTTTGCAAAAAAATATTTGTCCCAAAAAGGGTTATTCTAGAAGCAGGATGCAGACGCATTCTTATAACTCATGGAAATGAAGAAGGCGTTTATTATTCTACTGAACCGCTGGAAGATTCTGCGGAACTAGAAAATGCAAATGCAGTGATTTACGGCCATACTCATTTTCCGGTAGAAAATATGCACATAATCTATTCAATGAATCCAGGGAGCTGTTCATGTCCTCGGTTCAGGTCTAAACCAGGGTGTGCAGTTCTTGAAGTTCTAGGTAGGGACATTTCTTCAATTTTTTACTGCATTGAAGCCGATAGAAAAACGAAATTTGTTCCCTTTTTTCCGGAGCGCTTTGCCTACTAGTATTCGTCTTAGAGACTGTTTTCTTTCAGCGTAAAACCATAAAATTCATGACCTGGAAAAATCCGGCAGTCTTCTGGTAGTTCTTTGTAAAGACGGGTAAGCGTTTTTATCATTTGATTCTGGTTGCCGCCTTCAAGATCTGTGCGTCCATAAGAATGATAGAAAATTGTATCGCCGGAAAAAAGAAGCTTTTCTTTTGCATTGTATATGCATATTGACCCTTGTGTGTGCCCGGGGGTATGGATGAATTTCCAGTCAGAAAGAAGTTCTGTTATTTTGGAATCTTGAGATTTAATTAAATCCGAAAGAGCACATTCGTTCTCTATAAGTATGTCTGCGTCTGGAAGATCTGAAATGGCTTTTGCAAAATCTTCCATTCCTATATTGCAGAGGGTCTCTCCTTGAATCTGGGCCGCATTTTTACCGCTCATTAAGAAATCGTTTTTGTGGCAGATAAGTGGTACAGACGGCCATAGCGATTTCAGAACTCCTGTTCCAGAAATGTGATCAAAGTGCCCGTGGGTAAGAATGAACGCGATAGGTGTAAGGTTCTTTTGTACTAAAAATGACGTAATTTTTGTTTTGTCGTCCGTGAATTCGGAAGCAGCAGGATCGATTATAAGTGCATAAGAATCAATTTGGATTATCCAGGTGTTTATCTGAAAAGGACCGGTGACAAGTCTGTGAATATTTGTGTTCATGCTATAGTTTCAGCATAAAATCGGGATTTATACAAGAGGGGGGAGAGAATATTCTGAATGATGAGTTTAGGGAATCAATAAAAAAATAGCGCGAAGGAAAGAAACGAATTTCAAAAACATTCTGTTGTGCTGCCACGTTCGCGGAATCATTTATTGTTTTGGAGCACAACATCGCATACCGCGATGGTATGCGATGTTTGAAATTCTTTTTTTGAATGAACGCTATTTTTTTATATCTTGAAAAAAACAGCGTCCAGAACAACAGCAGAATTGCCGTTTGTTTACTTATACAAGTGTATTTCCTTCGTCAGAAGGCTGCTCTTCTGATGAGGAGTAGTGAGGAGCTGAAAATACCTCGTTTGAAGAAGCTTTTTCTGCTGCTGCGTAAGCTGCTGCGTCTTCTGCTGCTGCCTGTGCATCAAGACCTTCTGCTGTCTGTGAATCTTCTTCTGCGTCTTTCTGGCGTGAATAGCTTACAGAAAGGCTACGGCCCCGGTATTCGTAATTGTTAAGTGCAGCGATTGCTTTTTCTGCATCTTCTGCAAAAAGCTGAACAAAAGAGTAGTTTGCAAGAACGCGGATATCTCCGATTCTGTCGCGGTCAAGACCTGCGGCTCCTACCAAAAGACCTACAAGGTCTCGTGGGAATACGCGGCGGTTACGTCCGATGCTGATGAAAATTGTAGCAGCCATTGATGGATCAATCTGTACGCGAGGACGCGGCTGGCGTTCTTCTGACTGTATAGTTTCTTCTGTAATTACAGGTTTTCTTTCGCGCATTTGGCGTGGAGCCTTTTTATTTTCTTTGAAATCTTTGCGAGGACGGTACTGTCCGTGGAAATGCTTCATCTGGTCTTTGATAAGATATGCCGCAAGATAAGATCTCATTGTGAGCGGAACATTCTTTTTGAAAACTTTTTTTAAGTCATTAAGGATATCAGGGTTTTCCTGAGTTTTGATTTTTTCTACTGCATCCTTTAAAAAAAGTGCAACTGAGTCCATGTCGATTTCTGAATCGCGGTTATACATATTATTACTCCTAAAAACTACTGGATCTTTGCATAATAACAAGTCCCGTTTTTTGTGAAACCTGCGGAAACCAAAAGTTTTTCCATTGTTTCTGAAACAGCGGTTGTTAGCATGATCCATTTTTTGTCGCTGGCTTTTAAAACATCCATATACTCTGAAATTAGTTGAGTTCCAATGCCAAGCCCGCGGAATTTTTTATGAACATAAAAACTTGTTATGATCATATTTTTGTCTGTTCTTTTTGAAAGAGGTGCTGCTGTAATACAGCCTATAAATTCCTCTGCCAGAGACCGGCACACAATTCCTGTTTGACCTGCTCTCTCTCCGGTTTCAAACTGTTGCTGCCATAAATAAAAAATAGTCTCGTTTAATTCGTCCTGAATATCCTTTTGAAAGTCATTCTTACCAGCGTAATCAAAATAAAAGAGTATTTCTTTGTAATTTTCATTTTTATACTCTTGAAATTGGAAATCGTCATTCAGCAGATCATCAGTGTCTTCTGGTTCCTGTGAAAGCAGTTCTAATCCCCATATTTCACGCAGGCTGTTATACCATTCATTGATATATATCAGCATCTTTCTGTTTTTAAACTGATGCCATAATTTTTCAACTTCGGGATATTCCTTTAATTTGTCTTTAAAACTTCTAAAAACCCCCCTTCCAGAATGAAGAATTCGCTGCAGTTCATCTTTTGCGATTGAAGAATGCAAAGTGCTTACAAAGTCCTCTCTAAGTGCAAAACCTTGAGAGGAATTCCATTCCGGTAAAGAATAAAAACTGTCTTCATTTTCGCTGACCTCTGAATTTGCAGGAACCAAAGTTGAATTTCTTGCGTCAACTAAAAAAGTCTGATCCTGATTTTCTAATGCCTGTTGGATTTCTCCTTCCAGTGCTGAGGTCAGTTCAAATACCATTTATTTTTCCAAATCTTCACGCTTTGTTATAATTCTAGAAACCAAACCGTAACTTACAGCTTCTGAAGAATCCAACCAATAGTCGCGTTCTGTGTCTTTTGTGACCTGCTCAACTGATTTGCCTGTCTGGTCTGCAATTATTTTATTAAGGCTTGCCTTTGTTTTTTCCATTTCTTTTGCATGAATTTCAATGTCTGTGGCAACACCGCGCATTCCGCTTGATGGCTGATGAATAAGATAGCGGCTATTAGGAAGTGCGACACGGTTTTCTTTATCTACAGAAAGAAGGATAAGGGCTGCTGCACTTGCAATAAGCCCCATTCCAATAAGAATTACCGGTGATTTAATGAAGCGGATCATATCAAAAATTGCAAAGCCAGCGTCTACATCTCCGCCAGGGGAATCAATGTACATATAGATAGGTTTTTCGCTGTCATCGGCTTCAAGAACAAGGAGCTGGCGGACAATCTTTTCTGCCAGATCTTTGTTGATTTCACCAGAAAGAAGGATCTGGCGTGTTTTAATGAATTTTTCTGTAAGAGGATCCGGCATTTCCGGTGCTTTCTTTTTTGCGTCCTCTTCTTCAAAACGGATTTCTTTCATCTGTACGTCCATAAAAAATATGATGAGTTGCATTTTTTTAATGCACTTTCCTATAATATAGCAAAAAAATTAAGCGTTTTCAATTTTTTTTTATGAAGATTGATGAAGATTCTGATATGCTGGATCAGAATTTATAAAATCGCAAAAAACGGGTTCTGGCGACGCGAAAAACGAAGTATCTCCCTTATGAGATCCTCTTACGTTCTGCCTGCGTCCCATTTTTTGAGATTTTGGTATTTTAGCTTAAATTTTAGTTATATACATTGAGCGGGTAAACTAAGCCTTTTAAAGTTTTTATGCGTATACAAATTATAAACTCTTACAGTATTACAGCCCTTTTGATTTTGCTTCGTTCCAGAATTGTTCGGCTTGTTTAAGGTTATTTTTTTCCATGGGGATTTTTTTCTGTTCCATCTGATGTTCCACGTATGTAAAGCGGTGGTAGAATTTTTGGTTTGTGCGGTTCAGTGCTGTTTCTGGGTCTACGCCAAGCATTCTGGAATAGTTTACGACGGCAAAAAGAAGGTCGCCGATTTCTTCCTCTACATGTAGCTGGGCTTTGTTTACATTTCCTGAAGAATCTTTAAGAAAGGGGGATTCCTGGCCGCATTTATTTTCAAGTTTGAGGCGGGCTTCCTGCACTTCTGCAAGTTCTTCCTGAACTTTTTGCAGTGCTTCTGAAATATTTTCCCATTCAAAACCCTTTTTTGCTGCTTTTTTCTGCAGTTTTGCGGCGCGTAAAAGCGGCGGAAAGCCCTTTGGTACTTCGTCCAGAATTGAGTCTGATTTGCGGCCTTCTACGTTTTGCTTTATTCGTTCCCACTGGCTTAATACTTCAGAAGGTGTCTCTGCCTTGCCGTCGGCCTGCGATGCGCCCTGGCTTTGCGGCCATACGTGGGGATGGCGTCGGATAAGCTTGTCTGTAAGTTCACGGATTGAATCTGCAATGGTAAAGGCGCCGTCCTGTTCGTACATATAAGAAATCATTGCGGTGTTTAGGAGGACGTCGCCAAGTTCTTCTTTTGCGTGGGCGGAATCCTGTTGGGTTATTGCGTCTACGGCTTCAAAAGTTTCTTCTATAAGCGACTTGCGCATAGAAAGAGGCGTCTGTTCCTTGTCCCATGGGCAACCGCATGGGGAGCGCAGTGTATGGATTGTTTCCAGAAACCGGCGGAATTCCTTTACCGCATTTTCTGTGTTTTCCGGCTTAGGGTAATCTGAATGCATTGCGTCCTCCGTAAGATTATTCGGCAGCGAGTTTTTTCTTTGACCATTCCTGAAGGAATTTTGACGGATCTTTGCTGAACAGAACTTTTGCAAGCAGTGTTGCTGCCTGCGGAAAAATCTGGCTTAGGATTATCTGCTGGTCTTCTGTGAATTTTCCGAGCACGTAGGACGCAATATCCTTGTCGGTTGGTTTTGTAAGTCCAAAGCGAAGGCGCCAGAAATCTGCCGTGCCGAAAACCTGTTTTGTTGAACGCAGTCCGTTGTGTCCCCCAAGTCCGCCGCTCCACTTAAAGCTTACGGTTCCCAAAGGAAGCTCCAGTTCGTCGTGAACTACAAGGGTTTCTTCTGGTTTGATTTTATAGAAATTCGCAAGTTCAATAATGCTTTCTCCGGAAAGGTTCATGTAGGTTTCCGGTTTTAGAAAATAGATTTTTGAAGGCATTTCTTCCGGGATTATGACAGGGCTTCCGTCTTTTTTTGCAAGAACGCCTGTCTGTGCGCACCAGGAAGCCAGCTGTTCCGGTTCTATTGCTGTATAGTTTCCTTTGAATTTAGACTGCCAGCTTAATTTGTCTGCAAACGGCAGGGCTGACTCAAACTGCCACGCTACGTTATGACGGGTTTTTTCGTATTCCCGTCCATAGTTTCCTAAAAATGCCACTAACTGAATCATGCGGCTATTATATAGAAAAAAACGTTTTGGGTGAATGCCCTGCGCCGGCAATGGAGGGGGCGCCGCAGGCGCTTGCGTAGTGTAACGGAGCAATGAGCGTCAGCGGAATCCCGGAACTGCCGTTACGGAAGAGACTGCGCTATTTTTAAAATTGAAAATATAAAAAAAGTATGTCCCTGAGATTTTTTCCTTTATTTTTTTTTATATTGTTATATAATTTTTACATCATAGGTTTTTATGAATTTTTTTTAACAAAAAAGGAGTTTTTGATGAAGAAGCTTATTCTAAAGTCATTGTCCATTTTAGGTATTGCTTTTATGTT
>JAFOSK010000113.1 GCA_017392945.1 Treponema sp. | reverse complement strand
TGTGGCAAAAGACGGTGAATATTATCCATTACCATACAGCGAGGAAACTGTACGACAAGCGTCGAAAGGCTACGCTCTTCCAGGCTGCATCGGCATTAGGAACAGAGAGAAGCTTGTTGAAACCGGCAAGTCTATTACAGGCTGCGTGGTTACAAGACTTGAATATAATAATATTCTTGCTCTGTTCCTTTTGCTTTTTTATTCAGACGATAAGTTTGATATTCTCGTAGACCGCGTTTGTGAAAAGCTCATTTATAAAAATATTTCTGTAAAAGAGTTTGAGCTCCGGGCAGAAAACAATGAGCCTCTATATTTCCGATTTGATGTAAAAGAAAACGATGACTCCTACGTTACAAGCTGGGATATAACTACACCCTCTTTACCATGGAACCAGTGTCGCACTTTTTATTATGATGGTCACTCTATAATTGCTGACTTAAAGACTCTGCCTCTTGTTTACCGCTTTGAGCTAAATGGCAAGTTTACTGAAAAAAAGAAATATCAGATTACATTATATTTTCCTCTCAATACTGAACACTATCCAAATCAAAATACAATTGAAAAACTTACAATCCAGCTTGATGCTAGAAACGGAATCTGGCTGGACCTTTATGAGTTAAAGCCGCTTGATGATATGGCTGACATCAACTGCGCTGATACAGTTCTCTGTTTTCAGAAGTTTGAAGTCTGCGGAATTGTTGTATTCAACATTCGAAATCAGAAAGAAAATAAAACGGTGGTGCTATGAGATTTTACGAGTTACCACCTGAAGTTGAAAATAAGATTCGCAACACTGGCTCACGTCCATTTGTAAGAGTTGTCTTTGAACTTACTGATGGTGATGTTTATATTCCAGATTCTGACATTCTTGAATGTGTTGCAACCTCTTACAAAACAGAGGCCGGCGGAATTGTAAACTGCGGTGAACTTCTTTTGAAAGGTCTTTATGATGTGGAACACAATCCTGAATACACAACAGGACTTGGTGTTCAGATCTGGTATTGCTTAGGAAACAGAGAATCTACATTTTATCGCTTCCATCTTTTTGTAGATGACAACGGCTTCCAGTCTCAGGAGACCGGCTACCTCGATAAAACTACAAAGGTACGCTTAATTGATTTGAGTTCGAAGCTGGATGACACCAAACTGCAGCGCAACTGGACTGACGCTCAGACAATTGTTCATGCTGTTGTTAGTGACAGATTGCATCCAGAGAAGTCTCTTGTTCATCTTATTGCAGCTCGTGGCGGAATCAATACTGCAGAAATTAACTGTGGCTCACTTCCGTTTGATGTTCCTTACGTTGTTGTTGCAGGTTCTGCCTGGAAAGAGCTTTGTGCTCTAGCAAAGACATACGATGCTGTTGTGGAATGCGGTAAGGATCTGACTCTTTCATTTATCGAAAGTCCTTATGATACTGAAAACGATTACAGTGAAGAAAGCTGTATTGAACTTTCTGAAACAGAAATCACTCATTACAGATTTTTCAATAATAACGATAAGTACGCAAACAACGTAAGAGTTAAATACACTCGATATGTTCAGATAGAACGTCAGGAGCTCTGGAACTATTCGGATGATCCTGTCTGGTATGACGAAGACATGCAGCCTTATTATCCATTCACAGATGACAACAGAGCAATCATAAAAGACAACGACTACGAGGCAATCTATACAGCAAAGAACGAGGAAGGAAAAACTCGAAACGTTGTTTATGCTGATGAACTCGATTCTGAAGAAGACTTCATTGATGCAATGGAAGTTACCGGCGAAGATAAGCCAGTTGTAATTCAGTACGACACTACAACTTTTAAAGACCGCGCAATTGTTCAACTTGGACGTGACGGAAAACTTATTGGACTTCGCAAAGCTTCTATATCCGGTCGTGCAATTATCTCTGAAACAAACTACAGCATTTTTGTAAAAGATGATAACGAGATTGCGACCAAAGGTCAGATTGTAAAAAACGTAACATCGAAATTTCTTTCTGATGATTTATTCGAAGAAGAGCCTTTCTGTCAGCGACGTGCAAAAGATTTTCTGCAGGAATGCATTAACTGCAAAGGTGCTTACTACCTGACAACTTATCTTCCTTTGATTCATGCCCGCGTTGGTGCCTTTATGGATATCAGACTAAGCAAAGATTCTGCATTTAAGAAAGTAAGAATTGATGAGCTTACTTTTAGATATAAACGTGATGAAGCTTTTTCAAGCGAAATCTGGGTTACTCGCGTGTAAAAGCTGGGAGGTTTGAAATCGAAGAAATTGGAGTATTGGTGAAATCGATTAATGATTTGAATGTGGAACTTTCTGGCTTCCGCTCAGAGATGAAGGAGTTTAAGAAAGCTATGGAAAAACGTATGGACTGCCTGGACAACAGAAGTACAGCCTGTCAGTTCAATCCACAGGTATGTGCGACAGCCCGCCGTCTGGAAGAACACATTAAGACTGACAACGGCAAAGCCGGAAAAACTATGGCGGTGATTGCCTGTGTTATCAGCTGCTTTAATGTGGGGCTGACATTGATAACGCTGATTGTTAAGGGGATGTGATGAACGAAAAGATTCGTGATTTGAAAATAAGGCTGATGCTGGAAGCTGAAAAAGAACTTACAGAAGATTTAACTGAAGTTCAGCGTTATCAGTATTACCTGGGACGGATGCAGTTTCTGCATTACGTCTCTGGAAAAGAAAATCTACTTGAAGCTGATTGCTCCGGTTCTGTCTGCCTCGCTCTTCTTCTTGCAACTGGGTGCGGGATTAGAGTTACGGCTGACACTTTGTATAAGAAATTCTTTACAAAGAAAAATCCGGACAAAAGTGACATTCAGGCTGTGTTCTTTATTTCAAACTACGACAGAAAACTTGGAAACAGAATCTACCATGAAGGCGAATGCGCTCATGTGGCTGGACTTGCCGGAACTGATGTTGTTCTGAACTGCGTTGAACCTTATGCGGTTCTTCGTTCTGTTTCTGACATGAGGCCTGTTTACAACGCTATGGATTACACCGTGGTTGTTAGAGGTTTGGACCGAAAAGCTTTGCAGAAAGCAAATGATGAACGTTCTGATTTGTTTGGGGCAGATTATGAGTTCCAGGAATTTGCAAAACTTTTGAGCGAGGAAAAACAGGCATGATTAGATGGCGGGCTGAAAAACTTGTTGAAAAGCTTCTGAGTGTGAAGTTTGTAATCTTTGTGGTTGCAACTGTACTTCTTTGTTGTGGCGTTCTTGGCTGTGCTGAATGGCTGACAATTGCTCTTACTGTAATTGCAGGTCGTGAAGCTCAGAAATTCATTGAGAGGAAAAAGAACAATGAAGAAAGTTTGGGAAGTGATTAAAAAGATTTTAATTTGGATTGGAACTGTGTTTGTTGCGATATTCACGGTTCTGTTTGTGAAGGAACATCGTGATTCTATGGTGGTTTCGACAGACTCAACCACCGGACATGATGAGGAGGAAATTAATGCACGTGCAGAAAAGAAACGCCAGGAAACAATTGAGCGTATTTCTAATGCTGATGCTCGTTCTATCTGCGAATCTTACGGCTCAGTCTGTGACACAATCAGCGACGGAAAAGAAAGGTTCCGGCGAAGGTGCCAGCGAGCTCACGATTGAGGAAGTTATGGAAATTGCAGAAGAAGAAATTGAACGTACTGCTCAAGAGGCAGTTAAGGCTGCTTTACTGGAAGTTGGTGGCGAGGTTGCTTTTGAAAAAGAGAGAGCTGACCAGCTTGAAAAAGCAAAGACAGCTTTAGAGATAGAAAATAAAAAGTTGAAGGAAGAAGCACAGAAGAAACAGAATCAGTTTTTTTATGGTGCTTTGATTGGTGGGACTGGCGGCGTATTAGTTACCAGTTTGGTTTTCAGTTTCGTTATGGGGATTTGCAAATGATAAACAGCAAAGGAAAAGTTAGAGGTATGGTTACTGTTACTGTAAGAGACTGTAACGGCAAAGTGAAATATTACAAGAATGGATTCTGGCGACGTCTTTTGAATCTGCCCGAACGTCCAATGATTTTTAAGCATCACAATACTATCACCAATCAGGGTGATGGAATGATTGCTGATCTGATGATTAGTAATCCGACTTTGACAAAAGTTGATGCGACAAACGGCTACATGCGAGTTGGAACCGGATGGACCGGAACAACTCCAAAGAACAACACCGGTGTAAACACTGCTACAGGTTCTTTCAAAAAGCTGGATTCTACTTATCCAAAGACACAGGCGGCTTTTGGATCTTCCGGACAGAACGTTGTTCTTTATCGTACAAGTTTTGCTGCAGGAGATTTGAACGCAAACGGAATTAACGAAGTTGCTTTGATGAATGGAAACACTGCATCTGCGAAATGTCTGGCATACGCTCAGATTACTCCTGCAGTAAATGTTACTTCGGCAGACTCGCTTCAGATTGACTGGCAGATAACTTTCAATGGAGCTTAGGAGTTTTATCTATGGGCACTACCATTGCTGGCTACC
>JAFOSK010000112.1 GCA_017392945.1 Treponema sp. | reverse complement strand
TATTTCCTTGAAGAATAAAAGTTCACGCCAAAAATATCTTCCACCGCCCCAATGAAAACTAAGCGAAAAACCTTCAACAGTTTCTGCAAAATCAGGAAGTTCAAAATTCCGTACTTCTTCGTAGCCGGGAAAATCAATATTCCAAGTCGCACCGTCCGAACGGGAAATTAAAACAGAGGCTCTGTCACCGCAATATTTATTGATTAAATTTGAATCCATACTTTCGAGCAAGTCTGGAGGTATGGCTATCCGTTCATATATAACTTCGTATTTGTATTGCATTTTCGGCGTCTCACAATAGACAAGCGCGGAAAATGTCGCAAACAGTAGAAATATCTTTTTCATTGTTTCCCGATATTATGTACCTTCTTCATAATATAATCAACAACCAAATTACCCGGTGCGGGTGCCAATGTAAAAACTGTTCAAACCGAAAAACAACTTGACCGGTTTGCCAGCTTTAAATAGCCACCGTAACAGTCCACATGAGCGTCATCAGCTAAAACCTTCGCCAAAGTAAACGGATAATTTGTATAACATAAAATAAATAAATAGTGCAGAAGGAAATTAAGCTTGCCATTCCTATTGCGTTTGAAATTGGATGGACAATTTTTCTACAACGGTATTCACTTGATTCTGCTCGCGGCATTAATGTTATGATAAATGAAACAATTGGAATTGCAATAAAAAAGCCTCTTTTGCCAGCATCATGCATTCGGCGGACTCCGACACTAATAATTGCAGGCATTATAACAACTGAAAATATGTAAATAAAACTCAGCAAAAAAGGATAAACGCTAAATTCGTAATTCGCACGCATAACATTGGAAAGAACAAAAAGAAGAATTTGTATCACAGCACAGAATAAAATGAAGAACCAATATTCAGCCCGGCTTGCACAGCCTTTAAATGAAAACGATTTTACGAAGCAGCTTTTTATCGCCTGAAAAAATCCAGTAGTTTTTACAGCAAAAGAATTTTCATTCTGTTCATTAGACTCAACATCGGATTCAGATTCTACAGATTGAATTTTCGCCTCAATGTTTAGAATCTGCATTCCCTTTATAAAACCTATCAGGATAAGCAATGCAGTAAAAAAATCAGGAAGTCCCATGTATATTGGAGAAAAATCTGCAAAACTATCAGGATGAAAAATAAATTGAAAAATTATTTGAACAAAAAAACATATCGTGTGAAAAGGGCTTATAGATACTGTACATTGAGATTGCTCAACAGCCCCATGCAAATGCCTTATTGTCTCACTGCTATAATATGGAAGCAAACCCAAACAAAAATTAGCAACAGGCCAATACAAAGTATTTATTACAAAAAAAGCAAAAATCCCAACCCACCAGCTCTGAATTTTGCAAAAATTAATCAAACGCTTTGTGCGGAAAAGAAAAACAAGAAATAGACCTAGCAAGAATTTATACAAAAAACCTAGAATTATCTTAATGATTGTCTGGATTTTTTGAGCGGCAATCATTTCTGCCCATTCGCCGGTCGCAGAATATGCATTAAGCTCATCAAAATAAAATTTACATCCGATTATATTCCATAAAAGTGCAATCAAAGCTCCTGCAAAAAAGAAAAATGCTGTGAACATAAGTTTTTTGTTTTTCATTTTTTTACTCCAAAAGCGCCCCAGGGGGTGGCCACATAACACCTGTTTAAAGCGCAGCGGGCTCTACCCGCTGTCGGCTACGAACATTTGTTAGGGCTATATTTTTTTATAAGCTCAGTTTATCGTTTCGCCCTTTCTGCTGATTAAAAACACGCCGTCTTTATCGGCAATTCTTATCAGCGGCTGGCAGAGCATTTCCTGTATTACAACTTCGCCCAAATACAGAATCCGGCAACCGTTCAACAAATGACCCGCCCACGTCTTGTTTCCATTTCCTATGACGCCATGAATGTGCGGCTCGCCATTTATGATTGTTCCGTCAAGCGACGCCAATTCCAAAGGCTCGCTCAGATTATGTACGTCATACCCCATTGGAAATCCTACGGTATTGGACATTTGAATGTTCGCAATGTCAAATGTCGCTATACCGGACAACACGACCGCGTCATGGACTCTTTCATTCTGACATAGTTCCGCTATTTTTTCGCGGAGCAAATCGCCTCGTTCCATTCGCAAAATGAACGTCCTTCCCGTATTTTTCGCAACAAAATGTTTCATGGCAAATCCCCCTTGCATTGATTTTGAACCAAATAATAATGCAAGGCGGAAACAAAGTATATCAAATTATTGCTCATTAGTTTCCACCGCCGATGAATAACTTCCCGCTGTGATTCCCATATATTTTTTAAAAATATCGTTCATGTGACTTTGGCTGGTAAAGTCAAGCTCATAGGCAATGTCGCTTTGAGAATTTTTAAACACCATGTCTTTTATTTTTCTTACTTTGCACTGTTGATGATATTGCTTTGGCGTGATTCCCATTTCCTTCTTAAATATTCTAATCAAATGATATTTTGAAATGCAAGCGTTTTCTGCAAGTTCATCTAATGAAAACTTGCTTTGAAAATGTTCATTTAAATACCGTACCGCTTTTTCAGTATATATTGACCTAACTGAATCAGATGACTTATATAGGTCGAACATATCTATTATATGCATTTCAAAACAGAGTTCATCAATATCATGCATTCGAAAACTGTTCGTCAATTCAAGAAGCTTGTCGCCCAAAGAGGGATAAAAGCAACGTTCCGTTTTATATTCTTTCATAACTTCTGCCAATTCATTTTTTAGGCATATTGTAATATAGGAGAAGTCGCTTTTCGGATTAATCGCAATTCCGGTATTCGATGGCACGATATAAGCGTCCCCTTTTCGCAATTCCAATGTTTTACCGCCAATATCAAATTCTCCGCATCCTGCAAGAACCGCTCCCGCCATAAAACTGTTGTGGGTATGATAGGGAAAATTATGCATACCAACACCTGTAATAATTTCAACATTACCATCGAAATAAAAGGAAACATCATTCATCTGTAGAACTCCGTAATGCCGTTTTTGTAATATCCGAACAGGTCTAATATTTTTCCATTTTACATTCCTAAACAAGTATGCCTGTGGCACGTCCGCCATAACCTCAGGTTGTACCGCAGCGAGATTGACCCGCCGTACGCTTTTTTGAAGCTACGCTTCTATTATTATACATTTTTCAAACAGCGTAAAGCCGCGTACCACCGCTAACTTGACACGATGAAATTATATTCCGTTTTTTATCTTTCTTTTATACAAAATGTATTTTTGGAAAGTCTTTTAACAACGACATTTTCAGAAATTAATTCTTTTTCAAAAGGAATCTCTATTTCTATACCATCAAAAAATGGTTCTCGTTTTAAATCATCATAATAAACATGAAGTGGGTACGCTATAGCATTTTTTGAATCGTCGATAAAAAGAATCATAACGTCAAAAATGTCACAAAAGCCTTTTTCATCTATGGAATCACAAAATAAATGAATTTTCTCATTTTGATTTTTCCCTTGAATAAAAACAATTTTTTCGCATTTGCATTTATATACACTTGTAAGTTTCTGTTCTTCTCCGATTTTTATTTTATGAAGTCTTGGATTTGCAGGTTCTAAAAAAAGCGAATATATAGCAAAACAAATGAAAAGCAAGATGACTATTATACTTGATAATATTAACGACCATTTTATTTTCATTTTCGTCTTTCCTCCTAAAAAAGCAGGCCAGTGGCCTGTGGGCTACGAACCTTTGTTACGACAAATTTATTATTTAAGAAAACATGCTTGACTTGCTAACGATATCCACCATTTTTCAAACCAAATGTATCAGCTCGCTGAATTCTTTTTATATCTTCATCAGTAAAAATATATAAAACTTTATCCCCCTGTACCAATTCTAATGTTTCAAGAAAAAAATGCTCATTACTATATAAAGAAGCAGCCCATAATTGTTTAAAACCTTTCATTGCTTCCTGGCGTTCATATGGATTAGGAGTTACAAACTGATCATAATCTTCTTCTCGCTCAACATATCTATGCATACTTATTTCCATTTCATCTTTATGATAGTTTTTAAGTTTTCCTCGTAAAACAGGAGCTTTAACTTCTGTACTCTTTAATGGCTCACAACATAATCTAGGTACACCTTTATATAATTCCCAAAACCAGTAATAACCTTCATTTTTTCCGATGTAAAACTTTATATAATACTCAGTACTAAATGAGTCGATTTCTTCCTGTGTTATTGTTTTATATAATTCTTCTTCTTTTTGCTCAACATATTTATATTCTTGTTCTTCAATTAATGCTTTCTGCTGTTCAAGACGAATCTTATCTTTTTTAGAAATTTTAGGTTCTGAGTTCTTATTTGTATTACTCTTTTTCACAGATGTCTTTTTTTTATTAGTTTTATTTTTCTCATTCTTTCTTAAAATATCTGCAGTAGCGCTCATTTCACTTATACATGTATCATGATATTTCTCACCAGGGTAAACATCAAGTATTGTAAGCTGAACATAAAGATACAGTTTACCTTCTAAAAAAGAAGCTTTTGGAGAACAGTTAAAAGAAAAACTTTGTTCATTCATTGTATCTTCTAACATAATTTCTGTTTCATGCATAATAGAAGGCTCATCTACAGCTTGTGTACCTCTATAATCCTCATAAGCAATTAAAGGTACCTCATAAATTGTTATTTTTGCCTTTTTTACTCTATTATTATTATTAAATGTTGTTTCATTTTTGCAAAAACCATTATTTATTTTTAACTGTATATTTATTTTTTTATCTAATATATCATTTTCATAATCTAAATATTGATAGTTTCCTTTTATTGGAATTATGACCCATTCCCCAATTCCATCTCCAGAAGAACCTTCTACCCATGCAGTTGCTAAATTGTTATCATCTATTGATTCCCAACCATGATTATATCCAGGTTCAATAAGTTTAGAACTTATTCCATGCTCCCAAAAAGAAATATCCACCCAATGTTCATTTACTAATTCTTTTGAAAGAACCTGTTTTCCTGCAGCAAATATAAATACCGGTAAAATGAAAATACATATAATAATCTTTATCTTTTTCATTCTTCTTTTCTCTTAAAAAAGCAGACCTGTGGCCTGTCACCATAACATACAATATGGTGAGCCTCGCGATGTTAGAAACCGCGGATTTACGGCAAACTTAAATAAAAGACAAGCGGCCGAGTTACCGCAAACAAAGGAGACTCACCAATGGAAAGTATAATTTATGTTGGAATCGATGTCCACAAGGACACTTACAGTTTGTGCAGTTTTGAAATGCAGAAGGATGTTTTTTTCTCCCAGCATACGGTAAAAGCATCAACTGCAAACGTGGTATCATATCTGAATAAAATTTCAGAGTCTAACGGCAATGCAATCACAGTCTGCGGTTATGAGGCAGGACCCACCGGATACAAGCTGTGCCTTGACCTTCAGCGGCAGGGATTCAACTGCGTAATCATGGCACCAACCTCAATTGCAAAAACTGCAAAAGACAAGATGCTCAAGACTGACAGGGCTGATGCACAGATACTCGCACGAACCCTCGCTTATCATTCATACAAGCAGGTAGTACTGCCGACAGAAAACATCCTTGCAATCAAGGAAGTCGTCAGGCTTCGTGCCAGCGTGTTGAAAAGCTGCAAGAAGGCAAAGCAGAACCTTCTGTCATTTTTACTCTATCACGGAATTTCGTATCCGGGCGGCGGAAGGGAATCTTATTGGACAGTGAAATTTTTTACATGGCTTAAGACTGTCACTTTTGCATCAGATTACCTGACGTATTGCTTTGAGGAATATGTCAGCGAGGTCTCACGTCAAATCCAGCGTCTAGAACAGCTGAATGCAAAGCTCAAGGAGCTTGAAGGAGACAAGGAAATTTCTGAAGGTGTAAAAAAGCTCAAGTGCATTTCCGGAATTGACACTGTTACGGCAATCAGTCTGATAGCGGAAACAGGAGACTTTAACCGCTTTAAGTCGGCAAAGGAATTCGCAAGCTACACGGGACTCATTCCAGGCCGTCATGACAGCGGGCTTTCGGTCGGAAACAGCGTGGGAATAACGAAGCAGGGAAATCAGAACCTGCGGCATCTTCTTGTGGAGTCGGCAAAATCGATAAAGAGGGCGACAGCTTTATCGCACGGCCAGAAATCAAGGAGGCTTCTGGCAAGACAGGAAGGAATGAAGTCTGAAATCATAAACTATGCGGACAGGGCTGCGTTAAGGATAAAGTCTAGGATGAGGAAGCTTGAGATTAGGGGACTGAACTACAACAAGGCGGCTGTCGCATGCGCAAGGGAGCTTGCATGTTTTGCATGGGGAATAATGACGAATCATATTCAGTGAATTTTTGATTCGGTATTTTCAGGATTTATCAGGAAGGGGACAAAGTGATTCGGGGATTGCAGTACATAAACAACCATCTTCGAAACCAGTTTTAGGACATTTTCTGATTTTCAGAATCTGATTCCTGTTAACATAGCAAAAGGGTTCTACGGCGGATCATTGACCTGGAGCGGGCTTGCAGCCTATGCACGAATATCATAGTGGTCACTACCGGACAAGCC
>JAFOSK010000111.1 GCA_017392945.1 Treponema sp. | reverse complement strand
GTTCAAGAGCAGCATCCTTTTCGATATATTTGCGATATTCATCCAAAGTCGTCGCACCTATTACATGTATTTCGCCACGGCTGAGTGCAGGCTTAAGAAGATTAGAAGCGTCCATGCTACCTTCGCTTGCACCGGCTCCCACAATCGTATGAAGCTCATCAATAAATAGAATTATCTGCCCTTCACTTTTTGTAACTTCGGTAATTACAGCCTTGAGTCTTTCTTCAAATTCTCCGCGGAATTTCGCTCCTGCCACAAGACTTCCCATATCAAGCGAAAGAAGACGTTTGTTCTTCAGCGATTCTGGAACATCTCCGCCCGCAATACGCCTTGCAAGTCCTTCTACAATAGCCGTCTTCCCTACGCCTGGCTCACCTATTAAAACCGGATTATTCTTTGTACGGCGGCACAGTACCTGCATTACACGCCTGATTTCTTCATCACGTCCGATTACTGGGTCAATTTTATCCTGACGTGCGCGTGCCGTAAGGTCTGTACAAAACTTCTGAAGGCTCTGCATCTTGCTTTCTGGATCCTGACTGTCTATAGTCTGATTTCCGCGCACAGACTTAAGAGCCTCAAGCACTGCCTCATAGGTAATTCCGTTTCGTTTTAATAGATCGGCGATTCTGCCCGTAGATTTTGTCATTGAAAGAAGCAGATGTTCGCAGGAAAGATATTGGTCTTTGAACTTAGACATCTCATTTTCTGCTTTTGCAAGAACCTTTTCAGCCTCGTTGGAAAGACGCATCTGCGTATTTCCAGTAACCTTCGGATAGGAAGAAAGAAGTTCTTGTACATCTGATTTCAAGCGCGAAAGTTCAACGCCTATACGTTCTATAACAGGCGGAACAATTCCGTCCTGCTGATCCAAAAGAGCATACAAAAGATGCTCAAGACCGATTTCCGAGTGGTCATTTTTTTGAGCAAGAGCGCTTGCGTTCTGGAGGGCGTCCTGCATCTTAAGTGTAAAGTGTTCGTAATCCATGATTGCCTCCATCATTTCTTTTCTTAAAATCTAAGAAGAAAAAACTTGAACGGCAACAAAAAAAAGCTGACTAATAAGTTTTTTGTATACGGTCATTGAGCCTGTCGATATGACCTGTCACACAAAACGCCGTCGTACACATCATACTCTAATAAGTAGACATGCTAAATCGCCGCATCATAACTTATTTGCCAGCTATTTTTCAAAAAAATCTGTAAAATCCTATGAATTTTCCTGAGGCTCAGTAGCTTCTGCCTTCAATTTTTCTTCGCGTTCTGCAATATCAGTATTAAGCCTACGGATTTCTTCAAGAATTGTGACAACAGCTTCTTCACTTGCAGAAAGCACTGCAGAATCATCGTTAAGAAACTTTTCAACAGCAAGACTTCCCAGTTTTTTAAGCTGTTCATCTTTTTTTGTTTCAAGCTGATGCTTTTCTATTCGAATTACACTTTTATCACTGAAATCCTGAACCGCATTTCCAGCCTGAGACAAGGCCTTTTTTGAGGATTCAACAAATTTATCCATTCCAGATCTGAATTTCGCTTTTAAATCTTCTTTATCCATAAAAAACTCCACCGAACGGCTTCCTCTGAAAAAATCAGAAACCGCTCTTTCCATTAAGATTACACATATAGTCACGATGCTTAAGCAGATTGTGACCTAAAAATTCTGCTTACTTTAAATATACAGCGTTTCTGACATATTGCAAATAAAATAATTTACAAAAAAATGATGGATGATAGTCAAAAGACTTTACCTGCCTCATTTTTCCTCAGGTCTCTGAACAGCAATTACAGTGAGATCATCTTCCTGAACGTCCTCCTTACAGAAAGCATAGTATACGTAATTCGGGTTCTTTGGTTTTATTTCGTTTCCATCCTTATCTTTTGGAACTACAGCATAATCACTATATAAATTAAAGTGATCTTTTAGGAAACCATCTATTGCAGTATCAACCTCAACCCAATCTTTTGAAGTTGCACTGACCGGCTTATAAATACGGAACACCTTTTCTACCGCAGCAAGCGCGCGTATACATTCTTCCGCGGTTCCTTCACATTCTGTAAAGTCAAATTCAAGGACTTCTCCTGCAGTAGGATTCTTTTCCTTTGTAAGCGTAAACTTTTTCTTTTTTATGACTGCATCGAAAATCTGTTCAACACGCTGTTCGCCAAATTCTTCCTTATCAGTTTCCCATTCAAGATTTCCGTACTCATCAATTATCTGCTCACCTTCTGCGTTCAGTTTAGGACGAAGGATAGGAGAATAATCTGCCTTCCGCTTTGCACGTCCGTTTTCTTCAATACCATCAGTATACAGAAGAAGAATGTCACCAGGATTTAATGAAGCCTTTTCAACTGTAAACCCGCCTTTCATTTGTACCATAAATGAAGGGAACGGTCCTACGGCCGGAGTTTCCTTAAGTTCATTTTTGAGCAGAATACCAGTTGTTCTGTCATAAATGCGGTAAATTTTGTCTCCGGCATGGCACATATAAAGCATTCCGGTCTTACTGTCATAAAGACAAATTATGAGAGCTACAAATTTTCCTTTTATGTTAAGCGATTCAAGGAAGTCATTTGCCTTGTATACGAACTCTTCCAACTTCGTCCCGTTCTTTGCAAACGACCAAGATTCCGTCCATTTTTTGTAAAGAGTGGCAATCATTGTAACTAAAATTCCAGCTGGAGCTGCATGACCAGATGCATCGCATTTTACAAGCATATAGTAACGGTCATCAAGTTTCTTAAAATCAAAATAGTCACCGGAAACTCCAGCCGCACCTTTGTAATACGCAAATTCAGAAACAGTATTGTCCGTAATTTTAGAAATGTTCTGCTTTATGTTTCCGGCAAGCGGTTCCAGAGGAACAAGGCCCTGCTGAATTTCGCATGCGTTAAGCTGAAGATTAAGTTCCCGCGCATTAAAGCCAAGATCCCGTTGCAGCCTGTTTACAGAATCTCCCAAACGTCCGATTTCATTATTCGGAAGATTCCTTATTTCGTTTCTAAGCAGAAGTTCCTTGTTATTTTCTTCCGCAATTTCTTTTACAGCCTTTTCAAGCCGGGAAATAGGGCGAACCATCCGGCTTGCAAATATCAGAGCAGCTATAATTCCCATGCCAATTGCAACAAGAGCGACAATAAGAACAGAATAGACAATAACTCTTGTAGAATCATCAACTTCCCGAATCAAGGCTGCCGTATTAACCTTTACAAAAACAATCCCTCGGACAAAATCTTTTGAAACCCCTGAACGGAACAGAACCGGCCTATAGAAAATATATTCCGTTACACTGCGGTCAAGTTTTCTATCATTATAGGCAGGAATCGCACCGCTTGATTTCATCGAAAGCTCCGTAAACTGACTATTAAGCTGCACGTTTATCTGCTTCATCTGCTCATTTATTTCAAGACGGCGCTCTGAAGATGCGTTACGACCTTCTGAATTCAAAGCCGACAGCTGTTCAATTAGTTTGCTGCATGAACTGACAGCTTCTTCATTCACTGCCCTGCAAATTTCAAATACATCCGTTTCTGCCTGAACATCTTTTACCATCAAGGAAACACCTGGTTCAAAATTTGTCCTGTTTTTATTAAGCTTATCAATTTTTTGTGTAATTGCCGGATCATTTGAAGCCCATACATGCAGCAAAGACGACGAAGAACTTGCGCTGCTCTCTTTTGAAGGAACACCCGTAATAGAAACAAATTCCGCCTCATCAAGAGATGACATCTGACGTGGAAGCTGACTAAGCTCAAGAACATCCTCTGAAGGCAAATAAGATCTTGTTCCAGAAACCAGTCCAGAAAGCAGAACATCTACACGGTCATGCAATCCTTTAGAAAGTGTCCGATTCTGTTCCTGTATCATCTGCTTACCAAGAATTACAGAAAGAAGAATGATGATAAATACTACAAGCGAAATTGTAAATCCTGACAAAGAAACTTTAAGAGTACCCTTTCTTTTTTTATTTTCCATTACAGAATCAGCCATAAGAACTCCTTGAGAAATCTGATCAATTGTCTTTAGAACGGAAAAATATTCACGGCAGTTCTTTATAAATTCAATGCCAAACATAATCATTCCGATCAAAGAAAGAATAAGAATCATACAAAGAAGCATTGCCCCTATGTATAACCTGAAAGAATAAGTTTTTGTAACAGCCCTCCATCTTGGCTGATAGTCATAGTCATTTTCAATTTTAACGGTACCGCTATTCGTTATTGAAAGCGCCGCCGTTCCAGTCATACACAACCCACGGTCCGAATGAATTATACCGACATAATAAGAGCCTTCATCCAGCACATTTCCAAGCTTAACAGACGAAATTTTTTCATTTGAAGCAACCTTAAATTTTCCATCAGAAGCATTAATCACAAGATCATAAGGAAAATGTCCGTCCCGGTCCACGATTACAGCAGAGACCGTTCCGTCAACAGTAAAATCTTTACCCAAAATATCAATTTCAACGTCACCGAATATAGATTCACTTTTATTGATCTTACGAATCTGCGTACGCGGGACATATTTATTCAAAACAAATGGAATAGTTGCTGTCTTTCCAACAAAGCCTGTTTCGTCTATAGCAGCAACAGCAAGCACATAAAGACCATTTTCGTAATTCTGAAATTTAGTAGAAGTCATTCTGGTCTTAATATATTCCGAAAGATTACGTTCTTTTTCTATGGCTTTTGAATTCGTCCTTATAAGCTGCCGAATATATTCCGAAGTTTCCGTTTTCTTTATCTTAAGCGGATGTCGCACAGTAGAAACGTATTTTTTGTTTATTCCACTTATCCTGTATATTTCATAATTGTAACCAACAATATCATCATCAGAAGGATCTGGATTCCACTTTATTGAAAATGTATTTGATGGCAAACAACCGGCATAATCAAGTTCAGGTTCAATGAATCGAACAGGTTTTGGTGGGGTAAGGTCAAGTCTGACAGAAAAATCCGCAGGCTCAGACCAGTTACCGGCATTATCACGGGCACAAACCTTAAGATACCAGACTCCTTCTTTTTCCGCAAAAAGATTAAGAATATTGTTAGATGGAAGCTTTAACGAATATTCATCAAGTACGGGCTGTTCTGAAGGATCTGTTGACCAGCTGTAAACATAACCGTCAATTCCAGAAGAATCCTTAGGAAGGGAAACCCTGAACTTTAATTTTTGAGTGCGGGTTCTTGCACCGGTTTTTATCTTATCGGCGATAATTCCAGGTTTCTCGCAAGAAGCATCAGGAGCCATGAAACGAATTCTGCCGGTGTTGTTTTTTTCACTTTCCTGCCATACAAAAGCTATTGAACCCTTGTCTTTTAAAGGAAACGGACTTGAAGACGGAAGTATTTCTGTCTCAACAGGAGCTTTGCGCCATGTAAAACCATCCTTTTCTGCATAAAAAACAGAATCAGTTCTGCCATTCTGAGCATACCAAGAAGCATAAATTCCATCATTTACACTAAATAGAACTGCACCACGCGCATTCCCTTCATCAACAATAACTTCTGCAGAACGAGGAACAAGACCGCTTTTATTTATTTTTGCAAAACATATTCTTGAATTGTCAGCTCCCGGCTTATTTCTTTCCCAAGCAACAAGGATTTCATCATCACAAGAAAATGCAAACGGAAGCTGATTATCATAATTCAAATATTCGAAATTTTTCACCTCAAATGAATTTTCATCAGAAATTAATATAGGAGAAGTCCAGGTTTTTCCATTATCCTCGGAAAAAGAACTGTAAAGCTGATATGTAACAAGATCTTTCTGCTGGTACTGGCTCTGAAAGATAAGGAAAGCCCCCTGAGAATTAGAAGCGACTACAGGAGAAAAAGAATTCTTATATTCTTCATTCGCAAAAACAGGCTTAAAATTTGACCAATGCAAACCGTCTTCAGAGACTGCCCCGTAAATAAAAAAGCTGTGAGTAAGAACATTTCTGACACTGCCAAGAGACGCCTGCTTTGCAAGAGAACAGAACAGAAGAAAACGACCGCTTTCCGTTACGAATATTCTAGGAGCAAGAAACTCTCCGTTTTCCGTAGGAAAATCAAATCTTCTGAACGAGCGGCATTTATCAGTTGAAACAAAAACTGCAATTTTATTGCCCGCACTCAACGCAGCAAGCGCCACTGTTCCTTCTGAAGAAATTGCCGCTGAATAAATGTCAGGAATTTCTCCAGAATAGGAAAACGGACCTGCAAATCTACTGTTATTAACCCATATTCCATCAGAATTCTTATAACGGACGGTAAGATAAATACTTTTTTTTGATTTGTCTATTTCCTGCCAGAATGCATAAGAATCGCTTTCATTTGAAACCGCCTTGGAATAGCGAGAATCTCCTTTGGAAACGACAACCGGTCTTTCCCAATAAAATTCTTGCGAAAAAACACATAAACAGGCAGAAAACACAAAAAATGAGAAAATAAGCTTTTTAAAATTCAAAGATAGGTTCATTATAAAAGTTCTGCCTTAATCCTTTTTCTAAGTTTATCAATCTTTTCAGTATGATTTCTACTGTCTGCCCATATCTGCTCAATTATATCATTTGCACCGGCATAATCATAGGCATTATATTTATCCATTGCTTCCTGATATTTTTCATTAATTTCAAACGTAATGTTTACAACCTGTGATTCAAGTTTAACACGGATTTTATTTTTTAACGACTTTGCTTCAGCATTCCCGCTGTATTTTGCAATAGCCTGATCAGCCTTTTTCAATGCATTCTTTAATAATGTCTGATCTGAACCAGCTTTACTGAATATCGAACGAGCCTCTGCAAGTAGAGCAGCAGAATCAGCCTTTCCTGTATCTGTAATACGGACTTTTATTCCCATCTCGTATTCAAGTTCAAGAATAAGTTCCTTTAATCCCGGATAATCGGGTTTCATTTCCGCAAGATCCTTAAGATCATTATAAACCTGAACCTGCTTATCTTTCTTTTTATAATCCATTTTTGCCTGATCAATCCGTGCCTTGAATTTGATTTCAAACTGCTCAGGATTCTGGAACTGCTGGATCTTCAAACGAAGAATATTTGCATCCTTGTTTCGAGGAGCAATTGATTTAAGTTCATCCAATTTCTTAATTGCATTGTTAAATTCTGAAGCCGCAGACCTGTCACCTTTTTTTGAAAGCGCCACCCCCTTATCAAAACTCTGATTTGCAATACTAAGAATTTGTGAAATTTCCGCAAGCTTATCAGTCGGATAACGTCCGTTATTTGCCTGCAAAGCAATATCAATAATTGCAGCCATATTTGAAATTTCACCGTTGTCAATTTCGGGGAAAACTATCTTCCAGCGTTCCTGCGCTCGGTTCAGATACATCTGAGCTGCTGTATAATTATCATTTCGGTATTCTGAATCAGCCTTCGCAAGATAAGCATCAACTTCATCAAAAATATAGACTTTCTGCTTTTCCTTTATGTCTGTTAAAAGCTGTGTTACTGCCGCAGAACTTGAACGGCTGAATTCTTCGTCATAGTCATCTTTGAGAGCTTCAATATAATAATCATTTGCTTTATAAGCCTGATCTGTAGCACGTTCAAATTTCTCTTTTGACAAAGACTTTCTTGAATCGCGCATTGATTCGTCACCCTTACGGCGGTTTGTTTCCGCCCGTTTAACGTACTTTTCTGCAAGCTGAAGACTATCCTTTGTCCTTATAACAACAGAATTTAACTCTTCAATTGACCGATCAATCGATTCGCTCAAACCAGCATACAAGTCAGAATACGGGCTCTTAATTTTTTTCTGTCCGAGAATAAGTATATTCCTTGATTTTTCTATAAATGCCGAAAGTTCTTTTGTTTTTGTAACGGCTTTCTGAGCATAACGTCTTACTGATGTATTGGAATTATCACCGCCAATCATAGTATTTATATCCTTACAATCTCTGTTTGCCTTTACAACATACTCAGTTCCGCAACGTGCATAAAGTTCAGCAAGCATAGTATAAAGATGTCCGATTGAATTTTCTGAATAAGAAGAAATTTCATTCTCATAATCGGAAGAAACTTTTTCTATGACTCCCCATTCAATTACACGGTCATCAATCTCAACACCAGGCGATTTTCTTTCCCTATGACCAGCAGTAACGAACTCTGCACCTTTCTGAGCCTCCAGCGCGTTTCTATACAACCGCCCCCAGTCGCTTTTTTTATATGAAGCATTCTGGATGCTCTTATTTATTCCATCGATTGCAATTACCGCATCCAGCAGTTCACCCGAATAAGAAAGTCCGTTCAATTCTGCATCTTCTGGATTCTTTACATTTGCAGCATCCTCAGCTTTTTTTACATATTCTGAAACATCACTAATATCGCTTGTAACCCGTTCGGCTACATTGATAAGACCGTCAATATAATCAACAGAAATACTATAATTTGGAAATGCCTTTTTATATTCCTTTCCATCATAAGTTCTTTGCAGGGCATACAGACCATTTACAACTTTTGCACAATTTGATGCCTTTCTTATCTGCCTTAAAATTTCCTGATCCGGAAGTTTTCCCGAATTCTTAAACTGTTCAAGGGAACATTCCGATGCAAATTTATTTCCTAAATAAATAATTTTTTCTGAAGTTGCTTTTTTCATGCTCTCTACACATATATTCCAATGGGCATCCAAAGCACCTAAGATTCCATGATCAGGATGAAAATTCTCTCGCCAGCCACAAATACAGTCTTCCGCAAGTCCCAAATACTCGTTGCCATGCTTAAGATAAATATCCTTTTCTCCAAGCCCGACACTCTTTGACTTGCTGTAAGTCGATTTCAGTTCATTATTAAGCTTTCTGAGTTCAACAGCACCGTCATTTATTTCATTACGGATTTTGGCAGCATCAATGAACACCAGCCTTAAAGAAGATAAAGCAGAATCAATCTGTATGTCCTGACCTTTTTTTAATGCCTTTATATATGCTTCCGTTGCCGCTGAAAGTTTATCCTGCAAAGATCCGTATTGGGACGCAAGGACAGTCATACGCGAAGTAATTTTTTCAGTTCTTTCAACAACGGAATTGTTTTCAAAACGAAGAATAAAATTTTCCTTTAGAATCTGAAATCCTTCCGCAGCTTTAACAGCAGCCCCTGCATAATTTCCTTTTGCAACTAATTCCTTAGTCTTATTATGGATTGCGCTGTACTGATACATCGACACCAGGTAATTTGTATCCTTTATCACATCAAGCCTGCGGTCCCTCGGATTTCTTTCAAGAAGAAGGATCTTATCCGTAATTTCCTTAAGTTCGCTTTCCTTTCCTACTTCTCCATTTTTTATGACATCCATGAGCATATTAACCTGCTCTGAATACACATCACGTTTTTTCATAATAAGCTTTATGCGGCTCTGAACGGCGTCAAATTCCTTTGGATACGCCAGAAAATATTTATTGAGTTCTACAAGAGCTTTTTCATAATCACGATGAACCTCATCATTAATTAAAAAATCAATTTCTTTTAGAGTCATTACACCATCAACAGGCTGTCTGCCCTTGCAAATTCCACCAAAAAGAGAAAAAAGTGATATAATCAGAATAAGGAATTTTGTCCGCATTTTTCCTTGCATTAATATAAAAGTCTTCTTATATTTTCGGTACAATATATTGAAGATTAAAGCAGAAAATCCGAAAATATAGTAGGTCAAAATGATTTTTTTATGCCGTCGGATATCAATTTATTTTCTCCTGCTGATAGTCTGCTCCGGTGCATTTGCACTGGATCTTACAGACATGAGCAATATTTTATCCGAGTCTTTTTACGGCATATCAGGAGAAAACGAAGGAACAACAGGATTCCGATCCCTTTTAATTCCTTCTGGTGGCAGACCGGAAAGCTTAGGAAGCGCATACACAGGACTTTGCGATGACATAAGCTTTTTTGACTATAATCCCGCAGCTTCTTCAATACTTGAACAGACAGAAATCGCTCTTTTTCATAATTCCTGGATTGCAGATTCTGCAATGGAAACTATTGCGGCAACAACACGTTTCAATAATTTTGGAATCGGTGGAAAAATCAGTTGTTTTTATGTACCCTTTACAGAGTACGATGCTTTCGGAACAAGAACAGCAAGCAACTACTATTCAGAAACGACAGCCGTGCTGAACGCCTCATACAATTTATTTCCAGGATACAAATTCCGGGGACTGGCCTTAGGAACAAACCTAAAATTCTGCTGGCGGAGCGTACCAGATTACACAGATAATTACAACGGAAGAATAATATCCAATTCCGGTCTTGCCCAATCGGCCCTTGCATTTATGGCAGATATAGGAATTCTTACACAGTTCAATTTAGGAAAACTTTATTATTCAAGGGACACAAACTGCAAGGCAGGCCTCAGCATAACCAATCTAGGAGCCGCTGTCACAGGATTTTCAGAGAGTCTAAAAATCGATGATCCGCTTCCAACGACTATAGGCATAGGATTTTCATATAAAATAATCAGACCTGTAACAATGACCGTTGAATTCAGACAACCGATAAACCTTGGAGATTTTTCCGAATACCAGATGTTCTACATCGGAAGCGGGGTATGCGTTGACATTGCTCCATTCTTTTCTGTTCTCGGGGGGTTCCAGCTTAAAGGCGCAAATCCACGCTTCAGCATCGGAAGCGAATTTGAAGTTCTCAAAGTCCGGTTCAATATAAACTATTCTCTTGACCTTACAACCTCATTCAATCCTGTAAACAGAATCAGCCTTTCAGCAAAAATACGGCTCGGAGATAAAGGACGTTCAGAAACAAAAAACAGAATAGACGAACTTTATCAGGAAGGTTTCTCATTCTATGCAAACGGAGAGTATGAAAGAGCTATTGAAACATGGAAAGAAATTTTGTTGATCGATAAAAATTTCGATCCTGCAAAAGAAGCAATAATTTCTACCGAAAAATACACAAATATGCTTTCGGGTGTTCAAAGCTTGTCCGCTTACACAGAATAAAGAACGGACTAGGACACCCAAATCGAACTATAATACACCGTAAACAGCCAAATGCAGCTCGATTTATTACTATCGTTTTCTGCAGAAAATCCTGTAATTCATCCATGGAAATATCTGATGCTGCGCTTCAAGATTTGTAAGCCACTCTGTACTTACTGTATTTGAACCGAGAGCATCAAAAACAGCTGTAAAATCATTTATTCCCTGCTTAAACCGCATTTCCGCATATTCAGGATAATCATCATCATTTATCATTTTTGCCCAGCCTAAAGACTGACAGAACATTAGTTCCTTTGCTCCAAGATTAAGAAGCCGTGCCTTAAGCCCCGTTTCCACCGGGAACCTGTCAGCAAGATCAACCATTCTTTCGCTTGCCTTTCGTATGTACCGCATCATCCAACTGTTCTTGCTTGAAAGAAGATTTTCTCCATAACCAACACCGCAAGCCGCTCCGTAATACGGCTTTATACGCTGAAGCTCAAAAGGATTCATTACGAACTCTTTTGGAGTTGCCGTATCGATTCCGCAGCTTTCTGCCTTTCGTATAACAGCTTCCAACCAGTCAATTCCCTCTGCCCATTCTGAACGCAGTCGGTTGGTATTAATCGTAACGACCATAGAAGCATCCTTTCCGTTCATCAGAACTTCAGCAGCGGCAAGCTTCTTAAGCTTTGCATTTATGAATGCATCCGCATCTTTCAGACACTTTGCATGAGCAGTGGCCGGGTCGTATACATTTTCAAGTTCATTTACATCACCAAGTTCGCAATCATCTATTTCGGTCTTATTCCAATACTTATATCCAACAGGATAGCGTATCTCACCTTTTGAAATGAACATCTCAAGATCTTCTGGAGGAAGCATAAACCCTACGTCACGCGCTTCATTCCTGTATTCTGCAGATTTTGAATATCCATCATCGCCAAAAATTTCCTGATCCGAATCATAATCACGGCCAAAAGCAACAAGGGCATTCGTAAATCTTGCCGGACGGAAAAGGCCGTCATTTGGCTCTATTTCTCCAAAAAGGAAACTTCGAGAATCAAGAATTGTATAGTTCATTCCATAATCATGCAACGACTTTTCTATCCCGTTATAATATCCCAATTCAGGAAGCCAGAAACCATCCGGAACTTCTCCAAAGAAACTACGATATGCATAGATT
This sequence comes from Treponema sp., assembly GCA_017392945.1. Lineage (GTDB taxonomy): Bacteria > Spirochaetota > Spirochaetia > Treponematales > Treponemataceae > Treponema_D. The sequence continues at coordinate 14,211 of JAFOSK010000111.1, read as the reverse complement.
CCCGCCTCTACCTGAGCATTTAGAATTTCTTCCATGTCATTATAAAACGGCATGAATATATCTGTTCCACAGGTTGCAAGAATCTCTATAAGCCCTTTCTTCTGGTATTCATGGAATTTCTTAACAAGACGGCATCCATAATCTTCAAAAGTCTTTTTATCTTCCTGAGCTTTTTCAAATATCAGCTTTGCATTTTTCTGAATGTCATGCATTTGTGCAGTACGCTGAATTTCCCTCATTCCAAAAGCAATGCGTCTGTCCAGCCATTCCAAATACTCCTGCTGTATAACAGAATCTTCAAGTAATGTACAAAGCACTGGTGAAAGTACAAGAGAAATCTTAAAATTTACGCCGTCTTTCTCAAGATTGTCAAACATTCTTAGAAGCGGAAGATAAGTTCCTGAAATCGCTTCAAACAAAAAATTAGTAACGGCTGCATATTTTTTTGCGTCATCACCAGAATGTTTTATATACTCCTGCGAAGAATTAAGCACAAGTATTAATTTTTTATTTCCCATTTTCAAATTCCTATTTTTTTTTAGCTTGAAGACTTTTTTTACTGAATCAATTTTTTATTTCAGGAAAAAGATTCCCTGTGATTCTTATAATGTTCCAAAAGCATACTGTCAAAACCCGAAAGTCTCATGAGTTCAGAAACCTCACCTTTTCTTCCTGGACGCATATCAGACAAAAATGCCGCCCCCTTAGGCATCTCCAGGACCTTTGAAGAAGCCAGAATATCAATAATTCCATCAAGATTGAACAAAAGATCAACGCGTAAAAAACGCCTTCCGGCAGGAAGCAGCACATACTGTCCGTTATCTTCCTTTGAAATCTGAATATCAAAGAATTCATCCGGCTTTGCCTGATCCTTTTCCGAAAAAGAACTTATTCGCAGCATCATCTGACTTATATCGGCCTTAGCAAGCGACTGGGCATCGGCTATACTTATATTCCAATAAACAAAAGCCCATGCCGGATTCCTAAGCATAACCTGAACTTCCGTAGAATTATAAGAACGGACAGAAATATCATCTCCGTTCATCTGCTCAACAATATCAGAAATCACCATATCGTTATCAAACGATGACTTGGACATTTCTTCCGAAATCTCAAGAATTTCGCCAATTAAAAAACTGCGGTTCAGATCTTCCGGAACATCGATTCCATATTCATCTGCAATTTTCAACAAATCAGAAAAAGAAAGCGTCTCAAGATATGTACGACTAATTACATTATCCATATAACTACAATATTCTTGAAAATCAAAATTTTAGTCAAGCGATTACAAAATATAAAAAGGTACATTAATACATTTTATTTGAACAAAGCCTTCCCTGCTGTATTGAATTATCGCGGAAGTATTTCATCATTGAATTAAGCACCTTTTTTTTATCACCAGTCCAAAGAGGGGCTATCAGGATACGCTTTGAACCGTCACCTGTGACTCTGTGAATTACGATATCTTCAGGAATGTGTTCCAAAACATAGCCTAAAATCCTGAAATATTCATCTTTTTCCATACAGCGGAACAGACCTTTTTCATAATCAACGGCAAGTGCAGTATCTTTCAAGACATGCAGCAGAGATATCTTTATTCCGTCAGCTCCAGCATTCAATACATACCTGACAGAAGAAAGCATGTCTTCCGCCGTTTCTGACGGCAAACCGAATATAACATGACAAACAACATGAATATCAGGACAAGAAATTTTCAACCTTTTTACGGCGTCATCAAGCTCTTTATTTTCATAACAGCGATTTATATACCACACCGATTTTTCTCTGCTTGTCTGAAATCCAAATTCAATCATTACAAATGTACTTTCAGAAAGTTTTTTTATCGCAGACACAACTTCATCGCTCATACAATCAGGACGAGTAGCAATAACAACTCCTACAACATCAGGACATACCGATGCCTCTTTGAATTTTTCATAAAGAACCTTGATATCACCATAGGTATTCGTATAATTCTGAAAATATGCCAGATAAGCCGGAGAAGAAATTTTTCCACTGACGAGTTTTTTTGCATTTTCAATCTGTTCTGAAACCGATAAATCTTTATTCTGAGAAAAATCCCCGGAACCAGAAGAACTGCAATATATGCATCCGCCCCAGCCTTTAGATCCATCTCTGTTAGGACATGTACATCCCGCGTCTATGCTGATTTTATATACTTTTCGAGAAAACACAGACCGAAAAAAATCATTTGCAGAATAAAAAATATCGTTTGAATAAACCATAAAAAAAAAAAGCCCGACTTTTAATCGGACTATGATCCTTGGCAGAATCGAACTGTCGACCTACTGCTTAGAAGGCAGTTGCTCTATCCAGCTGAGCTAAAGGACCGTTACTAGAATATATATCAAATAAGTAAACTTTTCAAGTCTTTGATTCAGATTTACAGTTGATAATACTAGTTATTTTCATCAGTTTCACTGATTGCAACAGCACCAAGATGAAGCGCGTTACTGTATTGCGCTGTCATTGATTCATCCTGTCCGACACCAATCGCATAAAGCGCAACATACCATACCCCGCTTGCCTTTGCAGTGGAACTTATAGTAACGTCAGAATCCCCGCTCTGAGGAATTATCTTTTTATTTTCAGCCCCCTGCTTTCGTCCAAAGTCAAAATTATAGCCTTCAGATCCCGTTCTAAGCGGAGTTCCGAGTTCAACACAACCGGTGGCAACAGTTCCTGTCTCACATCCCTGACCAACTATAATACGCGCGCGGAACATTGGCTCTGACTGATAGTTGGTAAGACGGATATATACAGTATCATTTGTATTCGTAGAATTAACAGGAATCAACGGTACATTATTTGTTCCCGAAGCTTTAAGCTGCTGATATTTCAAGGTTTCAACAATATATGAAGCAGCAGAAGCCTCATTTGTGGAACTGATTTTTCCGCTTATTGCAGAAATATCACTGTTCATCGTTTCATAATTATTGTAAATGCGGTAGTAGATTGCAGTTCCCAAAAACTGAAAGGAACTTTCTGTTTCTGTATACTTTGAATTCTGCGTCTGCTGCGTTTTGAAACTAAAATAGGCTGTTTCATAGTTTGCACCAGGGTTAAGGTAATTTGCAGACGTTATTGTAGGAACACTGTAAGTTGCGGTAGGTGCATACAGATAATATACGGCATCCATACCGCAGCTATTCAAGAAAAGAATGCTCGTAAAAAAGAAAAGTATATTTTTAATTTTTTTCTTTGTCATCTGCACTCCAAAACGGATAAATCTGCTTACTTAATGCTTTTTTATCCGTTAAAACTTTCCTTATTTGTCAGAAGAAAGCGTAATAAGCTTAGATTCTGCAAGCTTACCCCATGAATCATTAGGTTTAGACTCAAACAATTCTGTATAAACTTTTACAGCTTCTTCTGTATTCCCCTTAGTTTCAAGAACACGGGCAAGACTGAATTTTGCATGAGCAATCTGATCGAAATTTTCATATTCTACAGTTTTACGGTACAATTTTTCAGCTTCCTCAAGGTTAGAGGTACCTTCATAAGCTACAGCCGCATTAAAATATGCAAGCGGAGCAGTATAAGCCTTTCCTGATTTGCGGGCAGCAAGAAGCCAGTTCTTTGCAGCCTCCTCATAATTCTTACGACTGTATTCAATTTCAGCAGCAAGCATATCAGCACGAACACCAACAACACCGCCTTTTGATAAATAAGCCTGAAGAGAACGCATTGCAACATTGCGGCGGTCCTCAAGTTCCTCTTCAGAAAGACTTGAAGAATCCTTTGTCATTGTATACGCAATCGAATCAACGACTTCAAGACCTTTTGAGTTGCTCTTTTCTGTCACAAGAACAAATGTTCCGATGCCGGCAATTGCAAGCACAAGAACAACTCCTATAGTAATAAGCACAAGTCGTACAGAAGTTACAAAATCTGCAACTTTTTCGCCCAAAGTGGCTTTTTCAAAATCAGCATTCATTTTTTTTACTCCAATTAATTTATACTATAATTTATTATTATTTTCTCGAATATGCAACTCATTCATAAGCCTTGAAACATAAGTTCTTTGAATTCCCAAGATTTTTCCGGCTTTTGTCTGATTCCAGTTGCATTCTTCAAGAATCTTCAAAAGATACGCCCTCTTAAACTGGCTGATTGCATTATGAAGAGTTCTATCTCCGCTATGATCGGACATAATATCAGCAAGCTCATCGTAAGAAGTAGAATTTTCCGAAGATCCACCAGCTTCTAGTCTAAGATCCAGTTTCTGCACAACAGGTTCACTGCCTATTATACAGGCCCGGGCAACCGCATTGTCCAATTCACGTATATTTCCTGGCCATGAATAAGAACGCATCGCTGCAACTGCAGCATCAGAAAAACCTGTGTAGTTCTTTCCATACTCCATCGAATACTTTTTCAAAAAGAACTGTGCGATCGGCATGATATCTTCAACACGAGCCCGTAAAGGAGGAATCCTAATAGGAAGCACGTTCAAACGGAAAAAAAGATCTTCCCTGAATTTTCCCAACCGAACCATTTCTTCAAGATTACGATTTGTAGCAGCAATAATCCTTACATCAACAGAAATAGATTCAGAAGATCCGACCTTTTCAAACTGCTTGTCTTGAATTATGCGTAGTAATTTAGGCTGAAGTTGCAGCGGAATTTCACCCACCTCATCAAGAAAGATAGTTCCGCCATCAGCCATTTCGAAACGTCCCTTCTGATTTGAATCCGCACTCGTATAGGCTCCTTTTATATGACCAAAAAGTTCGCTTTCCATAAGCGTTTCCGTAAGGGCCGCACAATTTACGCGTATAAAAGGCTTTCCTACTCTAAGACTGTTGGCATAAATCTGCTCTGCGAACAGTTCCTTTCCGACACCGCTTTCTCCAGTAATCAGAATTGAAGAATTAGTTACCGCCGCTTTTTTTATTATACTCATCAGATCCTTAACCACGGGACTTTCTGCAATAAATGTATGCAGTTTTACCAGACCAGAATTTGTTTTCTGAGATAGATTCGAAATCTGTTCTAGTCGAAAATTCAGTTTTGAAAAATTTTCAAAGGCAATGGCAGCGATCTCCGCAATAGATGAAGCTACGATTTTATCAGTCTCATTAAAATCTGCATTAACCTTATTGAACAGACATAAAATACCGGAAAGAATATCTGATTTCATTACAGGCACAATTATAAATGAATCAACACCATGTATATATTCATCAAGGAATGAGCTGCAAAACAAATCGTTCTGAACTTCATTTTCCACAATCATTTCACGGCGCTGCAAGAACATTTCCAGAAAACCGGAAACTTCAAGAACCGCACCAACTTTTTCTTCACTGGATTCGTCTTTCCGTGTTAATAAACGAACGATACCACCCTGTTCAACAGTTATATAACAAGCTTTGCTACAACAAATAAGACGCATCGCCTCTCCAAGAATACGAAAGGACAATGCGTCTTTATCACTGTAATCAGAATTAATATAACCGTTGATTTCGATGAGATCCCTTAGTATATCAGAAGACAACTGATTCATCAAAACCTTCAAGAACTATTATTTCTTCAACAAATCACCGATCGTATACGCTCCATCATCCTCGTTGTCAGACTGAGCCATATACTGGGAAATTTCATCCCTCTGCTGCTTCTTCTTGAATTCACGAACAGAGAAAGCAACCTTTTCTTTCTCTACGCTTACTTCAACAACATACACGTTGATTTTGTCACCCACATTGTATTTCTTTACAGCTTCCTCAAAAGGAGTATCACGGTCATCGCTCAAATTTGCCTTGTTTACAAGACCTTCGATTCCATTAGGAGCTTTTACGAATACACCAAATTCAGTGATAGATGTAACTTCACCTTCCAATGTCGAACCTGGTTTGTATTCTTCTGCAAACTGTTTCCATGGATTATCTGTAAGCTGCTTGATTCCAACCTTAATGCGGCGTCCTTCAACATCACATTCAAGAACAACAACTTCAACATTCTTATCAACTTCAAGTTCGCTACCTGGATGTTTAACTTTTTTTGTCCATGAAATGTCATCTGCATGAAGGAATCCGTCAATGCCTTCCTCAAGCTGAATGAATGCGCCGGCATTTGTAATTTTTACAACTTTGCCATTAACTTTTGTTCCGGCAGGATATTTTTCACCGATTGAATCCCAAGGATTTGCAGAAATCTGCTTAATACCAAGAGATACACGTCCAGCCTGAATATCATAGCCAAGAATCATTGCTTCAACTTCATCACCTACATTAAGCATATCAGAAGGTTTGTTGATTTTCTTTGTCCATGAGAATTCGCTGATATGAACAAGTCCTTCAATACCTTCTTCAAGTTCAATGAAAGCACCAAAATCTGTAAGCTTTGTTACCTTGCCTTTGATTATATCATTTACATGATACTTCTCTTCAAAATGAATCCAAGGGTCTTCTGCAAAATGTTTAAGAGAAAGATTGATCCTCTTTTCTGCAGGATCAAGGCGGATAACCTTAAGTTCGATTTCCTGACCTTTCTTTACAAAATCCTTTGGACGAGCAACGTGTCCCCAGCTCATATCATTGATATGAAGAAGTCCGTCAAATCCTCCGAGATCGATGAATGCACCGAAACTTGTGAAACTCTTAACAATTCCCTTTACAGTGTCACCGATTTTTACGTTATTGAAGAATTCATCGCGTTTTGTGTCGATCTGCTCTTCAAGATAGCGTCTGCGGTTTACAACAACATTTGCTTTATTATCAGAATAAATACGATCAATATAGAATTTAGACTTAATGCCTATCAAAGACTCTGCTTTTTCTACTTTCTGACTGTCAGACTGGCTGATTGGCAGGAATGCATGAATATCTCCGCCAAGATTTACATCATAGCCGCCCTTTACAATCTTAGAAATTACGCCAGAAACAGGCTGCTTTTCTTTGTATGCATGGGAAACGCTTTTCCAAAGGCGTTTAGCATCTGCTTTAGTCTTGGAAATCTCCGGACCATTACGGCCAAATACCTTTACCAAGAAAACTGAAACTTTGTCCCCTACATTCGGCAAGTCACCTGCGAACTCCTCTACGGGGATTCTACCCTCTGATTTACAACCTACATCAAGGAAAACATAATCATCCGATACAGAAATAACTTCTCCATCGACAACCTGTCCTTCCTCTGGATTAGAGAGATTGTTCAGAGACTCTTCTAATTGTGTTTGGATAGAACTCTTGGAGTTCAAAGAATCTTCCATTTCCACTTCCATTTCTTCCATTTTAAACCCTTATCTTTGAATTTTGTTTAATATTATCTCACAAACCATATCTATGGTCAAGTTAGAGGTATCCACATAAACGGCATCTTCAGCAATCTTAAGAGCACCTTCTGCCTTGCTTCTATCAATTTCATCACGCTTTCGAATTGATTCCTTGATTTCTTCAAGGGTCATATTGCTGACCCCCTGATCAAAGCGTCTCTGAGCCTGTACATCCAGCGAGGCATCCAGATAGAATTTGTATTCTGCCTGAGGAAAAACAACTGTCGTCATGTCACGGCCTTCGCAAACAATATCCAGGCTTTTTGTAATTTCCTGCATCCGGTCATTTACAAGATGCCTGATCGGAACGATAGCCGAAATCTGAGCCACATTCTTACTTACCCTGTCATCGTGAAGATGATCCTCTACATCAACTCCATTCAACACAAGCCTTGACTTCTTGTACTCAAGCTTCTGCTTCTTACAGAATGCAACTACCTTTTCTTGATCAGAAAGCTCAATTCCCCCATCAAGAAGAGCCATCGTTAAAGCCCTGTAAAAACTTCCGCTGTTCAAGTACGTTATATTAAGCTTCTTTGCAATAATCGAAGCTATAGTACTTTTTCCTGTCCCGGCAGGACCGTCCATAGCAATTATCATATACACCTCTTTATTTTTCATGCAGAAGTTTTCAGCACGAATCTTACCTTTGTTTCCAAAACAACCTTAAAATATCATTTAAGGCAACTTTTTCAAGATGCACTGTTAATAGTATAAAAAAACCTCAGGCGTGACGCTCAGCAACTATTTTTTACACAATTTTAACAGACCGGTTACTTCCTTTTCCGAAAGGTCGCGGAATTCACCAGTTTTAAGACCGTTCATTTCAACATTTCCGATCCTCACTCTTGTCAGCTTTTTTATTCCAACTTCTTTAGCCGCAAATACATTTCTGATCTCCCTGTTTTTTCCTTCAACAAGTACAATCTTTACTTTGCGCGCATTAAGTTCACGGGCAGATTTACATCTGTAAAAAATGCCGTCAACACGAAGTCCCCTCTCAAATTCCTCGCAAAGGGTACGCGGTAACGGCTGACTTGACTCAACGACATATTCCTTTTCAAGCTCACTAGAAGGATGAGAAAGCTTTGCCGCAAAATCTCCGTCATTTGTAAAAATTATAAGCCCCTGACTGAACATATCCAGACGACCGACATTATAAAGCCGCTCACTATATTTTTCTTTCAAAAGATCAACTGCCACCGATCTGTCCTTTTCATCATTTGAAGAACAGACATAACCAGCCGGTTTATTCAAAAGCACATAGCGTTTTGTATCTTCTGCGGTTATCTTCTTTCCATCAACGCATACTTCATCACGGGCAGAAACTTTTGTTCCTAATTCCGTCACGACAATTCCGTTTACAGTAACTCTGCCGTCAGAAATTATTTTTTCACTGGCACGCCTGCTGGCCACCCCGCCATGAGCAAGAAAAACCTGAAGGCGTACTTCATCTTCTTTATTATCTTGCAAGTTCAAACCTCTGTTCTTCATCTTCATCCAGTTTTGGAAGTTCCGCAATACTATTCAAATGGAAAAATTTAAGGAATTCTTTTGTCGTTCCAAACTGAATCGGTTTTCCCGGTACATCTTTCCGTCCAACTTCCTTTATAAGATTTCGTTCAATCAAAAGTCTGATCATATTATCAGCACTTACTCCGCGGATCTTTTCAATTTCACCGCGCGTTACTGGCTGAGAGTACGCGATTATAGAAAGAGTTTCAAGCGCAGACTTTGAAAGGCGTCCGGAATTTTTTTCACCGTAACGTTCCCTAAGCACATCCCAAAATTCCGACTTAGGCACCAGCGTCCATCCGCCGGTTATCATCGCAAGTTCTATGCCTGAAAAATCAGCCTTATATTTTTCTTTAAGATTTTCAAGACAAATCTTTACAACTTCTTCAGAAAGCTGTGCAATAGTTGAAATTTGTTTTTCTGAGACGGGTTCACTTTCCAAAAACAAAACAGTCTCGACAAGCGCAGTTTCTTTTTCCAATTCCATACATTCATCCATCTATAAATTTTCCGCCCAGAAATTAATTATTCCCTTCAGGAGAATCATTCTCCGAATCTTCTGTTTTTTCCACACGGTCTATAGTAATTTCAAAATTTTCAAAACTCTCTGTTGAATCAAGCCTCTTTACAAGCTTGATATCTCCGAACACCTTGTTCTGCATTATTTTTATCATGCGGAATTTTACAGCTTCCAGAATAGCCATGAACGCACACACAACATCCATGGTATTTCCGACCCTGGTTATAAGGTCAGAGAACATACATTCATTATTCTTTTCAAAAAGCTCATTCATAAGCGTAATTTTTTCATTCACGGAAATTTCCTCATACATATTGAGAATCTTTTCGTTTGAATACTGGCTGACCATTGACTTGAACAATTTCTGCATCTGCTGCAAAAGTTCCCAGGTATCAATCTCTTCCCAATCATTTTCGCGTTCTTCAAAAGGAAGAGTACGTTGAATTTTGCTGCGTTCGAAATTCCAATCAGAATTATCTTCTTTTTCTTCCATCAGTTCAGAAAGTTTCTTGAATTTCTGATACTCAATAAGTTTTTCCACAAGCTCTGCGCGAGGATCTTCATATTCTTCATCATCATAAGTAATCTCTACCGGCAGCAGCATCTTGCTCTTCATATTTAGAAGCATTGCAGCCCATTTATAAAATTCACTTAAATCACCAAGATCTGTCTGAGTTGCAAAATCAAGATACTCAAGGTACTGCTCAGTGATCTGGGCAATAGGAATATCATAGATATTTATCTCGCTCTTATGAATTAAGAACCAGAGAAGATCAAGAGGACCTTCAAATTCCCCCGCGCTGAATTTACGCTTTATTTCTTCCGATTCATCTTTTTCCGCAGTCATAGTTGCAACCTGACTTTCCGCTCTCTTTGTTTCCATTTTGATCCGCCTTGCACAAAGTTCCAAAAAGAACCTGCATTTCTTCAGGACACCTTTCCACACCCTGAGGAGAAAGCTCTTTCAGATAACCGCAAAGAGTTTCCCTTAATTTACTGTCGGCAGATTCATCTAAAATCTCAAGGGTCGGAATCAAAACAAATTCCCTTTCGTGCATGCGCGGATGAGGAACTTCAAGAAGTTCAGAATGAATTACATCATCACCAAATTCTTCTATGTCAATATCGAGAGGTCGCGGACCAAAACGGATTTCTTTTGTGCGGTCTCTGCCATATTCCGCTTCGATTTCATTAATTGCACGAAGAAAGACAAGAGGATCTGTTGACTCCTCAACAAACCCTCTTACAGCCATATTGTAAAAATCACTTTGATCAACTACATACATAGCCTTGGACATATACAGACTTGAAATAACAATGCCGGACATAATACCGGAGAGCCTTCTGCATGCATTTGAGAGCAGCTCTATCGAAGATTTACCATTGAATTCTGTATTTGAACCAAGACCCAGTATAACGCGTTTCAAGATTAGAACAATCCTTCTTGCTCAGGAATAGAAACAGTCTCCGAGGCATCTTCCTTCTTTGACTTTTTCTTAGATTTCTCATCTTCCTTTTTTATGATGTTTCCATCCTTATCCCTTAAGACAAGGTTAGGAAAAAGCATATTCTGAAGCTGCTTCTCGATATTATCAGCAAACTCTTTGTTCTGCTCAAGGAAAGCTACGGCATTTTCATGTCCCTGGCCTACTTTTATATCCCCCTGGGTAAACCATGCACCTTTCTTATCAATAAGACCATGCTTTACGGCAGAATCCAAAAGACTTGCACAGCGGGAAATACCTTTTCCAAAGTAGATGTCCAGTTCGGTCTTTCTGAACGGAGGCGCAACCTTGTTCTTTACAACCTTTACGCGGACACGGTTTCCGACAGCATCCTCATCACCTTTGCCATCAATTGATTCGATACGACGGATTTCAAGGCGAACAGAAGTATAAAACTTGAGTGCCTGACCACCCGTAGTCGTTTCAGGATTACCGAACATAACACCTATCTTCATACGAATCTGATTAATGAAAATAACGATACAATTTGATTTTCCGATAATTGCAGTAAGCTTTCTGAGAGCCTGACTCATAAGACGGGCCTGCATACCCATTACGGCATCCCCCATTTCACCTTCAATTTCTTTCTGAGGTGTAAGAGCCGCAACAGAGTCAACTACGACAATATCGACTGCACCAGAACGAACAAGTCCTTCTGTAATCTGAAGAGCCTGCTCTCCGCTGTCCGGCTGAGAAACCCAAAGATTATCGATATCAACTCCAAGATTTTTTGCATACTGAGGATCAAGCGCATGCTCAGCATCAACAAATGCTGCAATTCCGCCCAATTTCTGAGCCTCTGCAATTGCATGAAGCGCGAGAGTTGTTTTTCCCGAACTTTCAGGCCCATACATTTCTATTATTCGTCCACGTGGATAACCGCCGATTCCTAATGCTTCGTCAAGCAAAATAGAACCTGACGGCACAACATCTATTCCTTCTGCACAATTTTGATTTCCAAGCCTCATCAAAGAATTCTGACCATACTGCTTTTCAATCTGAAGCCTGGCAGCTTCTAGCGCCTTAAGTTTTTCTGCCATTAAACTGGAAACTTCTGCCATTTTTTACAACTCCAACATATTTAATCTGATTATATATACGGATTTATATGTATAATAATGCATTTCCCTATAAATAAAAATCGGTAAAAGCATTTATTTTTGAAAAAATATAATTTTAATTGACATGAAAGCGAAATCTAGTCTTTTACGCTCTGATAAACAGCCCGTCCTTCCAGACAAAGCCTGCCGTCAATAGACGAAATTTTCGCAAGAACCTTAACAGGTTTCTCAACCTCTATCGAAGGGACAACCTTGAAATGCAAAGGAACTATCCCCTCTACATTTTCCATAGTTTCATAACCTATGATAAAGTCACAGCTGTAAGAAGTTTCTGTCTGAACCACATTCGAAATTCTACCCGACCAATCTACCCAACAGTCAAGATAAAGTTTAGGCTCACTCTGAACCTGCCTGTATGACGGAGAATCCTTTATTGAATCGAACCCAGGTGCTTCCAGATACCCCATAAGCACATTAACCTTCTGCTTTACATAAACAGAGGCGTTTGAATTTAATATACGGTTTATTTCAATCTGAGCCATATTATCGCGATAGCTATTAAAATACACCTGGGCCTTTTCATACGAATCATAAATCTGCCCGGAAGTCAAAAGGTATGAGAAAGCCCCCGAAGAAAGATCCTTTTCCTGAAGAGACTTTCTTTCACTTAAAGGCAAAACAAAAGAAGAAAGATCGGCTCGCTTTCCCGCAGAAGGCCTTCTGAACGGAACTATTACAAACGCAAGCAGAACTCCAAGCACACATGCGGTCAACGGAATTCCGATTCCCAGTGCCCTATAAGGATTTATACCCAAAGGAGGATAAAACTGCTCTATAAGCCCCGTATCAACCCAGCGGCAAATCGTACTGTAATCACCCTTGGTACGGATAAATTCCATTGCATTCATGGCAATTTTGTTCTCCGGCTCATTATCAATTATCTCAAGGTAATACCCTAAAGCCCTGCTTGTATCACCGCGGCGTAAAAACAACGCAGCCTGTCCCAACAGAAGGTTTGTATCCGTAAGCTTTATATTCCTTGCACGCTGAAAATACACCGATGCACCGCCAGTATCCCCAGCATAAAGAAAAGAAACTGCCATCAGAAGGTTATATTCAAAATCCTGGCTATAAATTTCAGAATTTCCCTCAAGAAGTTTCAAGGCACGGTCGAATTTCCGCATAGCCATGTATCTTTTTGCAACATCAAGAACATCTCGCGCCATCTATTTCTGCCTCAATTTTTCCAGAATAACATCAAGCTCCGCATTAAGACGCAAAATTTCATTCCGGTCAATCTTCCCATCTTCATTTTCAAGAGAATTGATACGATCCAGCAAGCCACGTATATACTTGTGATCAAGCTGATCCGAAGACAACATATTAAGATCGAATTTAGGATCCTTGTCTTGAGAGGTCTGTTCCTGAGAACCATCTTCCATTGCTCCGGGCGGCAGATCCTCATCATAATCATAAGGCTCTTCCGGCTCTTCTGAGTCACCAAGTTCCTTTTCGATTGCTTTTTTCAGCTCTTCAAGACGGTCATTACGATTTTCTGGATTCTTCCAAAGGTCCATAACAATCTCGTAAGCTTCCCTAAATTCACCGGAATTATACTTATCCAAAGCACGCTGATATGCATCTTCAAAATCTTTCACAGAATATTTATTATCAACGGTTTCATGACCATATTTTTTTTCATACCAACTTATGAACTTTTCACCATCGGCAGGAACCGAATCTGTTGTCAAAGCCATGTAATAGCAGAAAGTATGGCTGGCCCCTGGTTCAAGTTCAACTCCATTCCATACAAAAGAAAGGGCCGAATTATTATATGAAATAACAGAATCAAAATTACGTTCAGAATTAATTACAGGAATCCAGTTTGACAATGCAGAAAAATCCTTGTTGCACATAGAAATAACTTCCGGCTCCGTAACATCCGCCCCTGAAACTAGAAATTGTACGGAAACTTTTTTATCGGAAGAAAGGATCCATTTTACATTTTTCATATTCCTGAACTGTCTTTCCGAATCAATAGCCTCTTCAGTTGCAGTGGAAAAATGAGGTCCTGTTTTTTCACCAAGAACTGTATCAAGAACAGATTTCAATGCAAAAGTCTCTGTTTTTTTTCCTTTGTTCATAACAACTGCCGAAACCTTTATTATTTCAGAATTGGCTCCGCTGTCATTCTTAACACGCTCATATTTTACAAAAAGACGAGCTTTATTCGGAATTATATAAACCATCTGACCGCCAAGATCATTCTTACGCGCACCAGTAATGACACCAGCAGTTTCATTAAGACGGAAAATG
>JAFOSK010000110.1 GCA_017392945.1 Treponema sp. | reverse complement strand
TCTGAACAAGTTCCTTTAAAAGCTCATCAACTTCTGTTGCCATGTTCTTAAGGTCATCTTTTGTATAAATTCCGTTCGCACCTGTAACCGCAAGTTCCCTTACCCGTTGCAAAATATCAAGCGAATTATTCATGTAACCTTCGCGTAAAGCATACTGATCAGTAAGTGTGGCTGCATTTTTTTCAAAAGTATTTACACGATCAAGATAAGACTGATAGCGCACAAGATGACCGGCAGCAATCGGATCATCTCTAAGCTGCTGAATTCTCTGCTGGCTTCCAATCTGATTATTTGCCTTATTAAGCCGGCTTTCCTGAATGCGCAGGTTACTCTGTGTATCCACATTATTCATACTTGAACTGATTCTATGCATAAAACACCTCTAAACTCCAAAGCATTAAGACAGCATGAAATCATGAGTCTGCTATATTTTATGTATCGGCACTTCAAAATTTAACATAAGAGATTTTGTGAATATTTTTCAAAAAAGACAGGTTTTGAATGCGGCAAAAGAGCCGCAAGTCATTATACACCAAGACGGTTTATTACTGTATCCAGAAGACTGTCCCAGACAGTAACAAATTTTGCAGCAGCATTGTATCCATGCTGGAATTTGATTATATCTGCAAGTTCTTCGTCAATGTTTACACCGCTTATTGAATCACGAAGATTTCTAAGGTCATCCATCATCGCTGTATGACTATTAAGATTAGTTTCTGCCTGTTCTCCCTTAAGGCCTACATTTGTAACTGAATCTGCAAAATAATCGTCAAGCGTACGCTCATGACCGATCATCACTTTTGTATTGCGGATTGCAGCAATTTCTACAGCAGCACGGCCGTCTCCGTTGTTAATGTTTCCGGAATTATCCCTGAATGCAGCAGCAACGCTCAGAACATCATTTTTAATTGCCTTGTTAACCTGAATATATCCGGCCGGATTAGTTACAGGACTCACAGCAAACTGAGCACCGTTAAGTGCATTAACTGCATCTGCCCGAGCATAGTCATATGCGCCGGCTTCCCCGCTTGCACCAAGAATTCCAGAATACCCCGTAAGGAAGAAACCTGAATCTTCCACGTGGCGGATTACAAAATCAGGATTTTCCACTGAATGAGCCGTAGTTCCTTTAAGTACAAGATTATTATTACGGTCAAGATAAGCCTTAACTTCGCCATTTGCATCATTTATCCGATTGATTACAGTTTCTACCGTATCCGTTGGATGATATGCAACTGAAACATTTCCTTCAGGTCCGCTCAAGGTCATAACGCCTTCAAGCCCAATCTGTTCCTGAGGATTCAGTTTTGTTGTTCCTGTAAATCTGAATATATAAGAATGATCAAGCTGTCCGTCACCATTGCGGTCAAAATTTCCATTCACATTTTCTACAAAAGAACGCTGCGTAAAGAAATCAAGACCAGTAACGTTATTTGCACCATAAGCATTTCTGTGAACGTCATTTACAAGATCAGCAAAGTTCATTGTCATTGTATTCAATGACTGAATTTCACTGCGGATATCAGAATCCCTGAGTTCAATAAGAGCTCCTAGCTTACCGCCGGAAACATACGCATCATCACCAGTATCGCTCCACACAAGCTTATCATACCCGTTATTGTCCAAAACTGTTTCAAGGCTGAAATTTCGTGAAATACTTCCTTGAACAAGAATATTTCCGTCAAGATGAACCATAAATTCATCTGAATCTCGTCGGTCAGTAGTAATATTCGCAAGTTTAGAAAGCTTATCTACAAGAAGATCACGGCGATCCAATAGATCATTAGGATTGTCTCCCATTGCCTTTGAGCGAACAATTTCTCCGTTGATTGCTGCAATCTGATTTGCATAGTCATTTACCTGTCTTACAGTTGCTTCTATGTCGCCGTTAAGAAGGTTTCCTACCCCCATAAGATTTTCCCACTTAGAAGTAATCGAATCAACAAGAGAATCACCACGGCTTACAACGGCCTGCCGCGCTGCCTGACTTTCAGGATGAACGGAAAGTTCCTGCCAGCTCTGCCAGAATTTATCCATATTTGAGCGTATAGAAACATCATCCGGTTCATTATAAATCTGCTCAATCATTGTGTAATAATTGCTTCTGGTCTCCCAGTATGATTCTGAATGCTGGCTTTCTGTAATACGGTTATCAAGCATTTCGTCACGAACACGTTCCACGCTCTGTACGTCAATTCCCTGACCAATCATTCCAGGTCGTTCCGGCCGTTCCAAATCTGGTCTGTACAAAGGATCAAATTCCTTAAGCTGAACACGCTGTCTTGAGTACCCTTCTGTGTTTGCATTTGAAATATTGTGACCTGCAGTCGTAATGGCATCCGTATGAGCCATAATACTGCGTTTTCCTAATTCTATTCCTGAAAATGTCGATCCCATGTTATCCTTCCTCTTGCAATCCGATTATTTCTCTAAAGCAAAGCATTCAGAACCACGCTGTGCGGTTGACTTTGAACAATATTTCCGTTGCGGGAATAAACTTTAGCCTTACTCTGCGGCAAAGCATTATCAATTATCCCCTTTACAAAATTTCTTGTTATGTTTATGTAATCACTTAAAGCCTTATTTTCTGCACGGCACTTTACAAGAAGACCGCGCACTTCTGTAAGCATAGCAGCGGATTCCGAATCATCAGAAGCTATATTTCCGGCAAGCGCTTCCCTTTCTTCATCAAGCCTGTTGAACTTATCCATCAGAATATTAACTTCAGACATGAACTTCATAAGCCCAGTCCAATCCTTGTCATTTATCGACTTTCGTACAAACTGCTGAGCAGAAAGAACTTTTTCCAGAATATCTTTTTCTTCTTTCAAAACTTCCTTGTAGCGGTCAACGTTTTCTGTCATGTTCAACTCCTAAGCCAAAAAGCTTTTACAACCTTTCATTTCTTTATCGGCCAAAGGACTACAAACTTAAGGAATTTCAGCAATTATTATTTATTATATAAGGAAAATAAAATCGAAAAAAAAATGAAAACGATCCAGACAAAAAAAAAGACATCCGAAATCATTCAGATGTCTTTGGGTTGAGCCATGCAGGGATCGAACCTGCGACCCACAGATTAAGAGTCTGTTGCTCTACCAGCTGAGCTAATGGCCCATATTTTATTGCGTCCGACAGGATTCGAACCTGCTACAACCGGATTCGAAGTCCGGGACTCTATCCAGATGAGCTACGGGCGCAATTTCCGCAAACTCATCAGAGTTCGTCGGATCGGGTGCCTGGTGGGGATTGAACCCACGACAACCAGATCCACAATCTGGCGCTCTACCACTGAACTACAGGCACCAAGTTATGTCGTGAGAATAATATACATAATTTCTGTATTTTGTGTCAACACCTAAAATCATTTTTTTTTATTTTTTTTAAATTTTTTATTGGACGTAAAAAAACAATGCACTTATAATTTTTACAGAGGTCAGCAAAATGGAACAGAAACTTTTAGTCATCGTAAAAGACACCCAGCTGCTTGCTTCCGTTTATAAAGCAATCGGGATTGACTTTAGTATTATGTCAACATCCGTAATACTTCAGGACATTGCAACACACATAGAAATATATTCTCCTGACCTCATAATCTGCTGCCCGGAAAGACTTTACGACAGGGAAATAAACAGCCTGAACGATCTGGAAGTCTCTCTATCAGAAAGAAAAATTCCATTTATCCTCCTTGGCAAAAAAAAGGAATGCGATCATTTTTCAGAATTAACAAAACTACGCGTGTTCAAGTCAATCCAGTACAGCGAAGAACAGGACGGTCTGCCAGCCCTTATCCAGGAAGTTTTTAAAGATCTAAAAAACTCCGAACCTCCAGAACCTGCTGAGCTTCCAATACCGGACGTAGAGCAGGAACAGAATAACTCCGCCGGTTCTCCCCCTACCACAGAACCTGATGCCGGACAAGAAACATTGGACGAACCAAAAGATGACAACGACATGGACACAACAATAAATGAACCTGGTAAAAAACACATTCTTGTTGTCGATGACAATGTCATGATGCTTAAACTAATCCAGCAGCAGTTGAAAGGGTTATATAACGTAGCCACCGCAATAAGCGGCTCAATCGCATTAAGATTTCTTGAAAAAAAAACTACAGATCTAATCCTTCTCGATTATGAAATGCCGCTTATGAACGGCGCACAAGTTCTTCACGAAATACGGGAAAACGACAAAACCAGCATGATCCCCGTTGTATTTCTTACAGGAACAAAAGACCGCGAAAAAGTTCAAGAAGCTTTAAAACAAAAACCACAGGGCTATCTTCTAAAACCGATCGACAAAGAAAAACTTCTTGCAATGATAAAATCACTGATCGGTACGTAAAATGCATATGACGCAAGACATCAAGCTTTCTGACCTTATAGACATAAAGACCCTCCAGACGATACAGGATCAATTCTCCAAAATGACAGGAATGGCAGCCCTGACCACAGACGAAAACGGAATGCCGGTTACAAAGCCTTCCAATTTTACAAGATTCTGCACGATCACCAGAAATTCAAAAACCGGCTGCAGAAGATGCATTCAGTGCGATTCGTTCAGCGCAAACAATGCACTGGAAGAAGGAGATGCAAAAGCATACATCTGTCACGCAGGAATAAAGGAATTCTCCGCACCTATTATTGCAAACGGAAAGCTCATAGGCTGTTTTTTGGGTGGACAAGTCCTTACAGAACCGCCGGAACCAGAAGCATTCAAGGTGATCGCAAAGGAGATACATGTTGATCCTGAAGAATATTCAAAAGCAGCCTGCGAAGTAAATGTTATAAGCGAACAACAGCTGCAGAATTCTGCGGATTTTCTTTTTACGATAGGAAACATCCTTTCTGACATGGCATACGGAAAATACATTGCCATTCAGGCTGGCTACGAAATTCAGAGAGCCGCCCAACTGAAGACAGATTTCCTCGCAAACATGAGCCACGAAATCCGCACACCTATGAACGCCGTAATCGGAATGGCAGAACTTGCACTGCGCGAAGAAATTTCTCCTCAGGCAATAAACTACATTCAGCAGATAAAATCATCGGGAAAAAGTCTTCTTTCCATAATCAACGACATCCTGGATTTTTCAAAAATCGAATCAGGCAAACTGGACATAATAAAAGAAGAGTACGAACCTCTTACACTTTTTAACGAAGTTGCCGCCATAATAATGACCAGACTTGAAAACAAAAATGTAGAACTCATAATGGATCTTAACCCGGACATGCCGCAAAAACTGATAGGAGACAGTCTCAGGATAAGGCAGATTCTTATCAATATAATGAACAATGCCGCAAAATTCACTGCAAAAGGACACATAAAAGTAAACGTTGATTTTGAAAATTCAGAATTTGATGAAATAATTCTTCAAGTCTGTGTAGAAGACACTGGGATTGGAATAAAGAGTGAAGATTTAAGCAGGATTTTTAATTCTTTCCAGCAGCTGGACAGCAAAAGAAACAGAAACCTGGAAGGAACAGGGCTTGGTCTTACAATTTCAAAGCAGCTGCTTTCGCTTATGGACGGAAAAATTTGGGTAGAAAGCGAATACAAAAAAGGAAGCCGCTTTTACTTTTGGATTCCTCAGGAAGTTTCTGTGCGAAACAGCAGCCTTAGAATCACAGAAACAGATGGTATTACCGTCTGTGCTCAAATCGACAACCAGGACATAAAAAAACAGTTCTCAAAAGACCTGCACCGACTTAAAGTTCCATGCAAAATACTGAAAAAAGATTTTTCACTAAGAGATGGCTTTGAAGCAATAAGAAGATCCTCAAAAATGAGCCACATATATTTTTTCATACAGAAAGAAAAACTCACGGAAGAAGACATACACATTCTTGAACAGAATGAAAACGTTACAGGCGTACTGATTACAGATTTCTTCAGCGTAGAAAAATACAGCATAAAGAACCTTATAACCGTAAAAAAACCGGTTTCTGCAATAACAGCAGCCCTTGTACTAAATCAAAAGCTCTCAGTGGAAGACAAGAATACAGATTCAGATTTTGGATTTACAGCACCTGAAGCAAAAATCCTTGTAGTTGACGACAATTCAATCAACATCTCCGTTACAAAAGGACTTCTTGAACCACTAAAAATGCAGATAGACTGCGTACTGAACGGAAAAGCAGCTCTTCAGAAAATTAAGTCTGAAAAATATGACCTTATTTTCATGGATCACATGATGCCAGAAATGGACGGCGTAGAAACTACTCTAGCCATACGGCAGCAGTACCCGGACTATGATTCCGTTCCAATAATTGCACTTACAGCAAATGCGGTAGGAAACGCGAGAGATTTATTTATAAGAGCTGGAATGAACGATTTTGTTGCAAAACCTATAGAACTACGGCTTATTACGGCAAAAGTAAGGCAATGGCTTCCGGCTTCCAAAATAATCCGGCAGAGCCTTTCCAAAGAAAATTCAGAAAAAGACTCGCCGCTTCCAATCCTCGGAGACCTGGACGTTAAACGGGCCATAAAACTGCTGGGGAGCAAACACCTGTTTGACACAATCATAAAGGAGTTTTTCAGGACTATAAACACAAAGGCCCAGGCAATAAAAGAATATGAAAAAAAAGAAGACTGGACAGCTTACACAATTGAAGTCCACGCACTTAAAAGCACGGCAAAACAGATTGGTGCCTATTCGCTCTCCGAAAAAGCCGCTGCACTTGAAAAAGCAGGAAACCAGAAAGATTCCGTAATGATTCACCTGCACACAGACGCACTTCTCAGACAATACGGAGCCTATATTCCAGTTCTCTCCGGATACTGCACCTCAGGCTCAGAGAAAAAGACAGGTACCAAAGAGATAAGCAGAGAAAAACTATCCGGATACCTCGATAGAATAAAAACGCTTTCCGAAGACCTCAACATAGAAAGCATCGAATCCCTTACCCGGGAACTCGAAGATTACAGGCTTTCAAAAAGTGAAACGACATTACTCAGAAAGCTTCTTGAAGCATCTCAGAATTTTGACGTTACAGAAATATAAAAAATCACTGATAAATGGAAAAATATTCTGAATTAAAGGTTTTATCGCTTGACATAAAAACCACATTTCTATATAGTCTTAATCATCGCCGAACGCTGTTGCCTAATAACGATCGACAGGATGTGAGTCCAATGACTCGCAGCCGTATTTGGAGGGAAATTAGTTTCCGAACTTATTTGTAAGGAAGATGAATCCTGCAAAGCCCTTATCATCTACAAGGGACTTTGTGTCTGTTCCTGCAGGGATTGTGAAGTTCTTTCTTGTTCCCTTGTGTCCTTCGTCAAGGAAGCTTACTTCAAGGGTTACGTCAGGTCTGTCGGCAAGGACATCCATTACCATCTTGTGGAAGGAGATCCATCTTGCTGTTTCAATCTTGACTGTCTCGCCCTGTTTTGCTCTTCTGATCTTCTCTGTTGTTTCCTTGTTGAAGATATAGTAAGCAGTGATAGGAACTCGTGTCTGGATATCTCCGCAGATGCGGCACTGATATCTCATCTCGCCATCCTGGTCTGCTGTGGCATTGATGGTATCCCATGCATAAACGTGTACATGAGCATCATTCTCCTGAGATTCACCGGGAACTATTCTGGTCCAGCTTATGATAACAGGTGAAAG